>NZ_CP006587.1:3367664-3668330 GCF_000737515.1 Hymenobacter sp. APR13 | reverse complement strand
TTCGACCAGTTCATTGAGCAGCTGACCACCCGCCGCGAGCAGGTGGTGGAAGCCTTTGAGTCGAAGAAAACGGCCCTGGTGGCGGCCCGCAACCAGCGCGCCACGGCCCTGCTGCAAAGCGCGGAGCGGCTGCTGAAAGCGGTGCAGAGCCGCGTCAGCCGGCTGGAATCAGTGGCCGACATCAACGGCTACTTTGCCACCGACGTGATGGTGGAGAAAGTGCGCCAGACCGCGCAGGACCTGCTCAGCCTCGGCGACTCGGTGAAGGCCGACGACGTGCAGAGCCGCCTGAAAACCCTGCGCGAAAACGCCGTGCGCCAGCTCCGCGACCGGGCCGACCTGTTCGCCGACGGCGGCCAGACTCTGCGCTTCGGCACCCACGCCTTCACCGTCAACACCCAGCCGCTGGAGTTGACCGTGGTGCTGCGCGACGGCAACCTGCACTACCACCTCACCGGCACCAATTTCTTCCAGAAGATAACCGACCCCGCCTTACTGGCTTCTAGGCCAGTCTGGGAGCAAACCGTGGTATCAGAAAACCAGGACGTGTACCGGGCCGAGTTTCTGGCCTGGCGCATCCTGCAGGCCGCCCAGCACCCCGCCCCCGCCAATCCGGAAGCGGGCCGCCCCGCCGTGCTATCGGTGCCCGAGCTGGGCCACCTGAGCGCAGCCGAGCTGCTGAGCTACGTGCAGCAGTTCATGGCCGCCCGCTACCAGGAAGGCTACCTCAAAGGCGTGCACGACCACGACGCCGCCCTGCTGCTCACGGCCCTGGTGCGCCTCACCCGCACCGCCGACCTGCTCCGCTACCCCGCCGACACCCGCGCCGCCGCCGCCCTCTACTGGCTGCGCTTCTGTGACCCCGACCAGCGCGCCCACTGGGAGCGGCAGCTGCAAGGCATCGGCGTACTCCTGCAAGTCTTCCCCGATTCCCAGGAATTCGACCAGCTGAAAGCCGAGCTGCAAACCGCCGTCGAAACCTTTGCCGCCCAAACCGGCCTCTTCACCCCCGCCCAGGTGCAGGAAGCCGGCGACTACCTGTTCCACGAGCTGACCCACACCGGCTCCTTCATCATCTCCCAGGAAGCCGCCGACCTCCACCAGCAGTTCCAGAAGCAGCTGCAGGACCGCCACGCCGCCGCCCTCTTCCAGCAGTCCATAGCCCAGCTCCAGGACCAGCCCGTAGCCCAGTTCCAGCTGGTGCGCCAGTGGGTGCAGAGCTGCCTCCCCCCCAACCCCCTCTCCTTCAGAGAGGGGGAGCCACGGCTGCACAGGAAGCGGCTTTTAAAAGTCAGGCCCAAGCTCATCAACCCCATTCGTCAGGCTCCCCCTCCTCTGAAGGAGAGGGGGCCGGGGGGTGAGGCAACCGAGGTGGCCGTCCTCCTGCTCACCCACACCTTCGACCCCGCCCGCGTGGTCCACACGCCCACCACCGAAACCCTCGAAGGCTTCCAGGGCACCCACCCGCGCATCACCAACGACCGGACTTATCACCTCAACTTCCCCGAGTTCCGCCGCCGCCTGCTGCACTACGACCGCGCCACGGTGGCCCAGTACGAGCAGTTTCAGGAGACGAAAAAGCAGCTGCTGGCCCGCACCGCCGAGGACCTGCGCCTGGAAGACTTCCGGCCCCGCGTGCTCACGTCCTTCGTGCGCAATCAGCTGATTGACAAAGTATACCTGCCCATCATCGGGGCCAACCTGGCCAAGCAGATCGGTACGGCCGGCGAGGGCAAGCGCACCGACCTGATGGGGCTGCTGCTGCTGATTTCGCCGCCCGGCTATGGCAAAACCACCCTCATGGAATACGTGGCCAACCGCCTGGGCCTCATCTTCATGAAAATCAACGGCCCCGCCATCGGGCACGCCGTGACGAGCGTAGACCCCGCCCAGGCCCCCAACGCCGGGGCGCGGCAGGAGCTGGAAAAGCTGAACCTGGCCTTCGAGATGGGCGACAACGTGATGATTTACGTCGACGACATTCAGCACTGCCACCCCGAGTTTCTGCAGAAGTTCATCTCGCTCTGCGACGCCCAGCGCAAGATTGAAGGCGTGTACCAGGGCCGCCCCCGCACCTACGACTTCCGGGGCCGCAAGGTGGCCGTGGTGATGGCCGGCAACCCCTACACCGAAAGCGGCGACGTATTCCAGCTGCCCGACATGCTGGCCAACCGCGCCGACATCTACAACCTCGGCGACATCCTCACGGCCGGTTCCGAAGACGCCTTCCGCCTTTCCTACCTCGAAAACGCCCTCACCAGCAACGCCGCCCTGGCCCGCCTCGCCACCCAAAGCCCCCAGGACGTGCCCGCCCTCATCCGCCTCGCCGAAACCGGCCAGCAGGATGGCCTCAGCTTCGAGGGCAACCACTCGCCCGAGGAGCTGAATGAGTACGTGGCCGTGCTCGGCCAGCTGCTGCGCCTGCGCGACGTGGTGGCCCGCGTAAACGCCGCCTACATTGCCAGCGCCGCCCAGGCCGACGCCTACCGCACCGAGCCGCCGTTCAAGCTTCAGGGCTCCTACCGCAACATGAACAAGCTGGCCGAGAAAGTCCGCCCCGTCATGAACGACCAGGAAATCACCGACCTGCTGGCCGCCCACTACGAAAGCGAAGCCCAGACCCTAACCAGCGCCACCGAAGCCAACCTGCTCAAACTGCGCGAGCTGCTCGGCTGGCTCACCCCCGAGCAAGCCGCCCGCTGGCAGCAAATCAAGCAAACCTACCTCGACAACCTCCGCCACTCCGGCCCCGCCCAGCTCCTCCAGATGCTGGAGAAACTAGAAAACATTGCCGGCGGCCTGAGCGGCATCCGGGAGGTATTGAAGCGGGAGTAGAGGCACAAAAAAGAACGTCATGCTGAGCGAAGCCGAAGCATCTCGCCCGCTGACGTTGCCAAACTAACCGTCATGCTGAGCGAAGCCGAAGCATCTTGCCCGCTGACACCAGAGTAGTAATCAAACGTCAGCACGCGAGATGCTTCGACAAGCTCAGCATGACGTTCTATTCAAGCTCAGCATGACGTTCAACTATCAACCTATGATTACCCGACCCAACCTATGTATGTCTATATCCTCACCAATCCGGCGCATACCGTCCTCTACATCGGCATCACCAACGACTTGCCACGACGCCTGCACGAGCATAGCAATGGTCTGGGTGATGCGGGCAAATTCACGGGCCGCTATCAAACCAACCTACTGATCTACTTCGAACCCTGCCCTGACCCCACCCAAGCCATAGCCCGCGAAAAGCAGCTAAAAGGCTGGACCCGAGCAAAAAAAGAAGCCCTGATAGCCGCCTTCAATCCGACCTGGGCCACTATCGACCCCGCTACCTGGTCAGACGACTTATCGTCGCAACCGCCCCGTCTGGAGGAAGCTTTCTAAAAAGAACGTCATGCTGAGCCTGTCGAAGCATCTCGCGTGCTGACGTTGCTACCCATCCAATTGCCACTGCCGCAGCGCAAACAGCCACCTCCACCCCAACGGCCTCAAGTGCCATGACCATCCCGGCAATTCCTGAAGACCTGCTGTTTGCGCTTATCTGCCTGCTGCTGGGTGGGCTATTCCTGCGCAAAGCCAGCCAGCTCCACCAGAAACAGCAGCACTTGCTCACCCACGGCCTCTCCGCCACAGCCACCATTGTCCGCCTGGAAGACAACCCTTCTACCGACCACCGCACCTACTTCCCCGTCCTGCGTTTCCAGACGGCTACCCAGGAAACCGTCACGGTCTGCTACCCGCACAGCAAGCGCCGCTACCAGTTTCGCGTGGGCGAGCCGCTGCAAATCCAGTACTATCCCGCCACGCCCACCGAAATTCTGGTCCTCTCCTACAATCAGTCCGATATTGTAATCTACCGCTGGCTGGGCCGGGCCACCGGCCTGTTGGGTGTTGTTGCCATACTTGCTTATATGCTGGCGTAACAGCCGTCAACACTACCTATCTTACCTCCGCCACCCCAGCCTCACCCAACTCCCGCAGATGCTGGAGAACTTGGAAAACATGGCCAGTGGGTTGAGTAGGTTTCGAAAGACGTTGAAACAGTATTAATGCAGCGGACTGAAGTAAAATCAACTCTATCACATAAGCACTTTTTTTCACTCACTAAGCATAAATACGATGGCAGAACCATTATTCATTCCAGAGCTTATTCAAAAGATAAACAATGGAAATATCAGGATTCCAAGCTTCCAACGAGGATTTATTTGGGACGCAGATAGGGTTTCACACTTAATGGATTCTATATACAAAGGATTTCCATTCGGCTCCCTACTTTTCTGGCGAACTAAACACCCTTTAAAATCCGAACGAGCTCTTGGCCCTTTTGAATTACCAAGCAACGACCCTGATTACCCAATAGATTATGTATTGGATGGCCAGCAAAGAGCAACATCAATTTTTGGCGTTTTCCAAAATCACTTACTCCCCATAGAAGGCGAAGATGACTCACCCTTTAAAATATATTTTGATCTAAGTGAGCAAAATTCTATTCAGGACTCTAATTTTTTATTTATACCTGACGAAGAGGTTAACCCAGAAAAGCACTTTCCCCTAAGATTATTATTCGACTCTCCTAAATACCGCAAATATCTTTTGAGCGTTCCAGAGGAAACAGCTGAAAAAGTAGATATGCTTTACCAAAAATTTACAAGAGCAAGATTACCAGTTCAAACATTTGAATCAGACGATAGAACAGCTGTAGCAATTGTCTTCGAGAGAATCAACCGTTTGGGCGTAGAACTTGATACCCTTCAATTGCTTTCTGCTTGGACTTGGAGTGAAGACTTTGATCTACAAGATGAATTTCAGGAATTGGCTGAAGATCTTGCCCCCTATGGATTCAGGGATGTTGGAGAGGATTCAGATCTGTTGTTACGATGCTGCGCCGCTATAATTAATGGAGACGCATCTCCTAATTCAATTGTAAACCTAAAAGGCGAAGAAGTACGATCACGCTTCCCAGAAATAAGGAAAGGAATTAATGGAGCTGTTGACTTCCTAAGGTCATCCATGAAGTCGTATTCAGCTCAGTCACTACCATTCCCTACTATATTAATACCATTATCAGTATTTTTTGCAACAACAAAAGAGCAAGACACACATCCAAACACGAAACAACAAAAAAACTTGTTTCTTGGACATGGAAGGTTTTCTTTTCGAGAAGATACTCCAAACGCCTAGAACAATTAAATGAAGATATAAAACTAATAAAACTCCTTAAATCAAATCCCTTAACACCACTTGGCGAGTTTGACGTTAAAATAGATTATACTTTTTTCACCGATAATATATTTAATTTAAACACAGTTAATACAAAAACATTTGTATTAATGCTAGCAAATAATAAGCCTCTAAATTTTATATCAGGAGGACCAATATCATTAGAACCAGTATTGAGAGATGGAAATAAAAACGAGTTTCACCATATTTATCCAAAATCATTTTTAATAAAAAGCAATATTCCAACCAGAGAGATAAATTCTCTTGTAAACTTTACGATCTTATCAAGATCTGACAACAACAGACTAGGTGGAGACAAACCCTCAATATACAAATCAAAAATGTCTGGCAGTAAAATGGCAGTGAATAAAATAATGAAAAGTGCATTGTGCCCTAAAGACATCTTTCACGACGATTATGAAAGGTTTAAATCAGAACGATCTGCCATTCTAGCCGATTACGCAAACACACTCATCCTTTAGAAACTCCCTTCAAATACTGTTGAATAAACCACAAACAAAGGCCCCGCCGCAACTGCGCCGGGGCCTTTCTCATGCCCAATAATCGTCAGGCTCCCCCTCTCCACGGGAGAGGGGGCTGGGGGGGTGAGGCCCCTACCGCACCACCCAGCGCCCTTCCCCATCCAGCTGTTCCTGCACTACCAGCAGGTAGGGCGCATCGGCCGGCCCCAGCTTGCTGTAATCCGGCAGATGCACCTCCGCCTTGTTCTTCACCGCCAGCCCCTGCCCCGCTTCCGGCAGCGCCGCCGGGGTGGCCGCCGTGTAGTAGCGCAGCGTCAGGCCCCGGCCGCTACGGTTGCCCAGCATGGGCGCCACCACGCCCGCCTCGCGCCGGTCGTACACCAGCGCCGGCTTGCCCGGCAGCGTCGCGCCCCGGTACTCCGGCGCCCGCCGCGCCGCCGTCCGTACAATGCGCCGCACCGCCTCGTATTGCAGCACCAGCTCCGGCTGGGCCAGTTGCTGGGCCTTCACAAACGGGTCCAGCTGGGTTTCCAGCAGCTCCGAGGCCGCCAGCACCAGCTCCGGCAGCGTCTCGGTGGCCGCCTTGGTGCCCGTCTCAATCTGCCGCGCCTCGCCCTGCGTGGCCAGTAGCTCCGCCAGATCGGTTTGCAGCGTCTGGCGCACCTGCGGGTCGTAGCCCGCATCGGCCAGCTCCGTCTCGTCAATGGTGCCCACTGCCGCATCCACCTTCTGCAGGTAGCGCAGCAGCTCCGCCTCCTTGCCGGTCACCAGCTTGCTGAGCGGCGTTTTCAACTCCCCGCGCAGCGCCGCGTCCGTCGTCAGGGCCACCACCAGCAGCCGCAGAATCTCGGCTTTTTGCGCCGCCTCCGTCTTCACCACCTTCCGGTCCCGCGTCACGCCCGTCGTGGAGTGGTCCTGCGCCGCGGCCACTGCCTCAATGCGGGCCACCAGCGCCGCCAGCGCATCACGGCCCTGTGCAATTTTCTTAACTCCCACCAGCGGCACGCCTGCTTCCGCAAAGAAGCGCAGCACCGCCGCATACATCGTCACCTGGTTTTGTTGTTTGGTAGTCATAAATAAGCGTAAAGGGGGTAAATGAAGGATTTCCGGCCGGTCAGAGCCAGCGGCAAAATCTACCATTTTTTTATATAACAAAACATCTATACTACATTAGCCACCCTCTTATCTTACCATATCCCCGCTTCCCCCAGCTGCCACTTGGCATCTGCCACTTACCAGATAGCATCCACCGCCTGCCAGACGTCATCTTCTGCTTGCCAGACGTCATCCACCGCTTGCCAGATAGCATCTACCACTTGCCAGACGTCATCTACTGCCTGCCAGACGTCATCCACCACTTGCCAGATAGCATCTACTGCCTGACAGATACCATCTACCACTTGCCAGCTAGTATCCACTGCTTGCCAGTTATCATCCACTGCCTGCCAGATAGCACCTACCGATAAGCACAGGCCGCAACACAGGAAACCAGGCCGCCCCCGAATCCACTACCACCGCCGCCCCCGTACCTTGTAGCCCCTTTCTCTGCCAACACCCCGCAACGCCACATTTTGGTGCTCTATGATTCTACGCTTACACGATATCCGGGCCCAGTATGAGCCCGACCTCCACCTGCTCCGCTTCCAGTGGCACCCCACGCAACCCGGCCTCCGCCACTTCCGGGCCAGCATGAACCAAGTAGCCCAGCTCGTAGAGCAGGGTACCGTCCACAGCGCCATCCTCGACCTGCACCAGCTCCCCAACCTCGGCCTGGAAGAACAGTTCTGGCTCACTACTACCTGGCTGCCGCGCGTGTCCGTGCCCGCCATCCAGCAGATTGCCCTCGTGCTGCCCACCAGCAACATGTACAACCAGATGGTCGTGGAAAGCCTCATCCGCGTCAGCCGCCACTTCATCCACTACGACATCCAGTTCTTCGCCAACATCGAAAGCGCCCTCGACTGGTCGCTCGGCGAAGCCCGCGCCTCCGCCCTGCCCCAGCTCCAGCACGTCTGGCACCACGCCCCCACGCCGCCCCAGCCCCAGCCCGTTCCTGTTTCTGTAGCGAACTAAGCTCCCGTAGAGACGCAATATTTTGCGTCTCGTCGTTGCTGACGTTGTTTTGCCCCCTCATTCGGCCTCAGTCGCTCAACGACAAGACGCGAAGTGTCGCGTCTCTACAACCGCCCACCATCGCCTGGCTCCCCCTCTCCACCGGAGAGGGGGCCGGGGGGTGAGGCCCACCGCTGCCCACCGTCGACTGGCACCCCCTCTCCACGGGAGAGGGGGCCGGGGGGGTGAGGCCACTGCCCAACATCATCAGAAGCGGCAACCAGGAGTAAGGCCCTATTCTCCCGATCTATTCCTATCCTTGCGGCCGCCTTTCCCCTGCCGATCCGCCATGACCCACTACCTCCTCATCAACTGCCCCGACGAGCCGGGCCTGGTGTACCGCATCACCGAAGTGCTCTACCGCCACGGCCTCAACATCCTGCGCAACGGCGAGTTCGTCGACCGCCACGACCACCACTTCTTCATGCGCACCGAGCTCGAAGGCCCCTGCGAGCCCGCCCGCCTGCTCCTGGACCTGCAAACCGCCCTGCCCCACGCCACCATCCGCCTCCGCGACGACCGGCCCCGCCGCATCGTGCTCATGGCCACCAAAGAGCACCACTGCCTCTCCGAGCTGCTGCTGCGCCACTTCTTCGGCCAGCTGCAGGCCCAGGTGCTGGCCGTCATCAGCAACCACGATAACCTGCGCGACCTCACCGAGCGCCTCGGCGTGCCCTACCACCACCTCAGTGCCGAAGGCCTCTCCCGCGAGGCCCACGAAGCCGCCGTGCTCCAGCAAATCGACGCCTACAACCCCGACTACGTGGTGCTGGCCCGCTACATGCGCATCCTCTCGCCCGAGTTTGTGGCCCACTTCCCGGCCCGCCTCATCAACATCCACCACAGCTTCCTGCCGGCCTTCGTAGGGGCCAGCCCCTACGCCCAGGCCTACGCCCGCGGCGTGAAAAGCATCGGCGCCACCGCCCACTTCGTCACCGACCAGCTCGACCAGGGCCCCATCATCACCCAAAGCGTCATCCCCACCGACCACACCCACAGCGCCCTCGACATGGCCCAGGCCGGCCGCGACGTCGAGAAAATCACCCTGGCCCGCGCCCTCACCCTGGTATTCCGCGAGCAGGTCTTCGTCCACCGCAACCGCACCATCGTCTTCGAGTAAATAGGCATAGCAAGAGTCCCAACCATAAGCTCCTGTCCCTCCAACTGTCGCCTGGCACCCCCTCTCCACGGGAGAGGGGGCCGGGGGTGAGGCCAATCGTTGCCCAACGTCGTCCGGCTCCCCCTCTCCACGGGAGAGGGGGCCGGGGGGTGAGGCCACTCGTTGCCCGAGCGTCGCCTGGCACCCCCTCTCCACGGGAGAGGGGGCCGGGGGGTGAGGTTACTCGTTGTCCCAAACGTCGCCTGGCACCCCCTCTCCACGGGAGAGGGGGCCGGGGGGTGAGGCCCTCGTAAGAGCCTAAATCACAAGGCCCCAATTCTGTTATCTTGTAGCAGCATTGCTGCGCGCAGAATACCCCATTGGCCTCCAAGCTTTCTGCCCGATGACGACCTTCCCCCTAGTATCCGGCGCCCTGGCGCTGGCGCACCTGGCCATTGCGGGCTGGGTGCTGCGCTGGCTCTGGCAACGCTACCGCCCTGGCTCGGCCACCGCCCCCGCCAGCATCGTCGCCGAGGGCACCATCGTGGCCCTCGAAACCGACGCCCAGCGCTGGCTGGAAGAGTTTCCGGTGGTGCGCTTTCAGGGCCGGCAGGGCCAGTGGCTCACGCTGCGCTGCCACCGCAAGTGCCGCGCCGCCCGCTTCATCACCGGCCAGAAGGTAACCGTGCGCTACCCGGCCCCCGCCCCCGAGCAGTTCGTTATTCTCAGCCGGCTGGGCCTGCTGCTGCGGTAGCCTGCATGGGGTTACCGCGCTACCGTTGTTCCATTCCCGAGCCATCAGCCCACTACCTACAACAAGGGTCCCGGCACATGCCGGGACCCTTGTTGTAGGTAGTCAGACCGCACAGAACAGCATGCCGCTATACCAGGGCCTGCTCGCGCTGGCGCAGGCGGCGGTGCAGCGCCGTGCTGTTGCCGCGCAACGCTGCCCGCAGGCCGTCGGCGGCCAGGCGGCCGGTTTCGGCGGCGCCGTTCATGTAGCCCTGGTACCAGGCGCTGCAATGCTCCCCGGCGAAGTACAGGTTGCTTACCGGCCGGCCTTCGGCCCCCGCAATGGTGCTGTACTGCCCGGGCCGGTAGCAGGCATAGCTGGCCAGCGTGTAGGGGTGCGTGGGCCAGTGCATCCGCTCCACCCGCCCGTTGTAGCGCCCGCGCGTGGCTGGCCACGCGGCTTCCAGCACCGGCAGATACCGGCTCACCTGCGACTGCGCCGAGCCGGTGCCTACCCGCACGCCTTCCTGCCCGCCCAGGTACACCGTATAAGCCGACTGCGCCGTGGGCTGCAGCTGCCCCGAGTCCCAGCCACTCTGCACGGGCGTGTCGGAGAAGATGTAGCCGGTGTAGCCGTCGGTGCGCCAGGGGCGGCCATTGAACCCCAGAAACAGCTTGGCGTTGGTACCGTAGCCCAGGTTGCGGATGGCGTTGGTTTTCCAGGCGGGCAGCGCTACCAGCAGCTGCACCTGCCGCAATACCGTAAAGGGCAGCGTCAGCACCACGTAGTCGGCGGCAATCTGCACCTGGCGGCCGCCGGCCTGCTCGAAGGTGAGCTGGTACTCGCCGCCGGCTGCCGGCTGCGCCACGGCCAGCAGCTTGTGCTGCAGCGTAAGCTGGCCGCTGAGCTGCTGCGCCATGGCATCGGTGAGGCGCTGGTTGCCGCCCTGAATCTTGTACCGCTCGTCGCTGATGCCGAAGATGTCGAAGGTGCCCTTGTGCGTATCGGCTGAGAACAGCCACAGAAAGTTGATGGCCGTCTGCTCGCTCACTTCGCGCCCATACTCGGTCACGTAGGCCACATCCAGCAGCGTGCGTACCAGCCCGGTCAGCCCAATCGAGTCGAAGTAGCCGGCAATGGACAGCTGGTCGAAGCGGGCGGCGGCGGCCGACAGGTTGTCGTAGGTGATGGTGCCGGGCAGCGAGCGGCAGTCGGCCCCAATCTGGCGGGCGTAGGGCTGGAAGGCCTCAATCACCTGCGCCACCGTGTACTGCTGGCCCCCAAAGTAGTAGGCATCCTTGCGTAGCACGGTTTCGCTGGGGGCTTCCACGTCGTAGAGCGGCAGCCCAAACTCCCGGGCCAGCTCCAGCATGTCGCGGTGCCCGCTGTCGATGAACTCGCCCCCCAGCTCGGTGGTCAGGCCTGGCGCCATCAGGCCGGTGGCCGTGAAAATGCGGCCGCCGGCGCGGTTGCTGGCTTCATACACATCGGCCCGCAGGCCGGCCTTGCGCAGCTGATACGCGCAGTTGAGGCCCGCCAAGCCCGCGCCCACCACCACGATGCGCGGCTGCGGATTCTGGGCATCGAAACCGGCAGCCAGACCAGCAGGTGCTGCAGGCTCTACCACGGGCGCTTCGCAGGCTGCCAGCAGGCCCCCGGCCCCTACCAGCAGGCCCATTTTGGCGGTGGCCGCCATGAAGTCGCGGCGGCTCTGGCTGGTGGCTAGGTCGGCTAAGACTTCTGCCGACGGCGCGCCCGGCTCATTGGCCAGCGTGGCTAGGCCAAAGGCCTGCTGCAGAGCCCGCAGCAGCGGAGTGCGGGCTTTGGGAAAGGAAGTAAAGGATGTGGGCATAGTGGAAAGGCTGGAACAGGAAACCAAGGGCTAAACATAGAGATTCTGTGCTGAATCAGAGCCGCATCCCAGGCTAAATATTTAGGTATTGCCATGTTGTAGCTTCAGAGGCCTTGGTCAGCTCTGGCCTGCGCCTAGCACACACAAGCCGGCCCGGCTCCCGCCGCCACCCGAAGGCAGCAGCGGAAACCGGGCCGGCTCATGCGTGGCTCGCTGTTAGCGTTGGCGGCGGTAGGGCAGATACTGGTGAGGCTCGAACACTTCGGCCGTAGCACCTACGCCGCCGTGGGCGGCATAGAAAGCAGCCATGGCCGTTTCCAGCGCCTGGCGGTCGTCCAGCGGCATATCCGCAAACACGTCGTGGGCATCCAGCGGGGCGACCAGCGCGCTGAGGCGGCAGCGGCCCACCCCAAACGGGTGCTCGATGAACAGGCTGGCGCCATCCTGCGCCAGCTGGTCGTGCTGGTAGCGCCAGGCGTCGCTGAAGGGGGGGCGGCTGGCGCCCTGCGCCGGGTCGGTGGGGGCAAAGCCGAGGCTTCGCAGATACAGGTCGTTCATGGTGCTTAGTTGTTAGTTTTTCGTTGTCAGTTGTCAGTTTTTAGTTGTCAGCAGCTGTTGGCGCGTGTTGGCTGGCTATCATCGATTGCAGCCGGCCTCAGCCCTGACAACTGACAACGAGCAACTGACAACTACGCCCCTCTACCCTTCCGCGGCCCAGTTCACCTGACGCAGCAGCACCCGGAACTCGGCCTCTGAGGCCAGCCGGCCCTGGAAGCTGTAGAGCAGCTGGCTGTCCACGTTTTCGAGCAGGGTCAGCTCGCCGTCGTCGTAGAGCACGATGGTTTCGAGGCCGCAGGCGCTGGGGCGGCTGAAGCGGGCCTGGCGGGGCGGCGAGGCGAAGCGCGTGAAGCCCAGCGCGAGCAGCAGCTCGGCCGTGGGCTGGTAGAAGGCAGACATGAGGGAAACCCGTAGCTGGGGCGCCCCACCAGACAATGGAGCGAGAAGGTAGCGCCAACCTGCACAGCGCGGCAGACGGCAGCGGCCCAACGCCCCACCGGGGCAGGCCTTTCCTCCAAGGTACGCTTAATTATCCCGGCAGCGGGGCGGCTGCGGCCACCGGCCACCTTCGCGCTGGCGCGTACCCGCCTCCGTTCGTACCTTTGCCCCTGCTTATGCGCCTTACCCCACTCTATACGTTCAAGCTCACCCCACCCTGAGGACTGGCCTGCTTACCCTGCGCCGCCGCTTCCTGCCCGGAAGTGGGCGGCTTTTGTTTTGCCCAAACCCGTCAATTCTCAGCTGTTTATGTTTCAGGTTCTGCCCTATCTGGCTCAGTACAAAATCAACGTCAAAAACGAAATTCTCGCCGGCCTGACCACCGCGCTGGCCCTGGTGCCGGAAGTGGTGGCCTTCGCGCTGCTGGCCCACATCAGCCCGCTGGTGGGCATCGGCTCGGCCTTCATCATCTGCCTTATCACGAGCATCTTCGGCGGTCGGCCGGGCATGATTTCGGGCGCGGCCGGCTCGGTAGCCGTCGTCATTGTGGCCCTGGTGGCTCAGCACGGCGTGGAATACCTGTTCCTGGCCGTGGCCCTGATGGGCGTGTTGCAGATTGCCGTGGGGCTGCTGCGTTTCGGCAAGTTTATCCGGCTGGTGCCGCAGCCGGTGGTGTACGGCTTCGTCAACGGGCTGGCCGTCATCATCTTCATGGCCCAGCTGGAGCAGTTCAAGGTGCCCGGCGCGGGTGGAGAGGATCAGTGGCTGCAAGGCACCCCGCTCCTGCTGATGCTCGGGCTGGTGGCGCTCACCATGGCCATCGTCTACCTGCTGCCCAAGCTCACGAAGGCCGTGCCGGCCTCGCTGGCGGCCATCATCATAGTGTCGGCGCTGGTGATTGGGGGCAACCTCGATACCAAGTCGGTGGGTGATATTGCCTCCATCAAGGGCGGGCTGCCCACGCTGCACTGGCCGCAGGTGCCCCTGACCTGGGCTACGCTGGCGCTGGTGCTGCCCTACTCCGTCATCATGGCGCTGGTGGGCCTCACCGAAAGTTTGCTGACCCTGACCGTGGTGGACGAAATGACCGACACCCGCGGCCACGGCAACCAGGACTGCGTGGCCCAGGGCCTGGCCAACGTGGCCTCGGGCCTGACCGGCGGCATGGGCGGCTGCGCCATGATCGGGCAGACGATGGTGAATCTGGAATCCAGGGGGCGCGGGCGGCTGTCGGGCGTGGTGGCAGCGTTGGCGCTGGCGCTGTTTGTGGTGGCCGGCTCCTCGCTCATCGAGCAGCTGCCGCTGGCCGCGCTGGTGGGCGTGATGTTTATGGTGGTGATTGGCACCTTCGAGTGGGCCAGCCTACGCATCCTGCGCCGCATGCCCCGCGCCGACGTGCTGGTGATGCTGCTCGTGACGCTGGTCACGGCCGTGTCGCAGAACCTGGCGCTGGCTGTGCTGCTGGGCGTGGTGATTTCGGCGTTGGTGTTCGCCTGGGAAAACGCCAAGCGCATCCGGGCCCGCAAGCACACCGACGCCGCCGGCACCCGCCACTACGAAATCTACGGGCCGCTGTTCTTCGGCTCGGTGCAGGCCTTCACCGATAAGTTCGACGTGCAGCAGGACCCCACTCAGGTCGTCATCGACTTCCGCGAAAGCCGGGTGGCCGATATGTCGGGCATTGATGCGCTGCACAAGCTCACGGAGCGCTACCACCGCCTGGGCAAAACCCTGCACCTGCGCCACCTCAGCCCCGACTGCCGCCAGCTGCTGCGCAACGCCGGCGCCCTCATCGAAGTCAACATTCAGGAAGACCCCGAATACCGCGTGGTAACGGCCGAGTAGCTGGCGCCGCTCCGGCAAAATACGCCCGGCGCTTCGGCAGCCCGGCTTTTGATGGCACCTTTGAAGTCTATTTTCAGCAGCCCGTGATGAACGCTACCGAACAGGAAGAAAAAGAGTACCTGGAAGAAATCAAGGAGAAACTCACGCTGGCCGTGCGCCGCGTGGACAACGCCGTGAAGCAGTTCTCCACCGAGCTGCGCCAGAAAAAGGAGTACATCCACGAAAACCAGTCGGGCATGGACGAGGCCGACATGGTGGCCGCCGACCAGTCCATCAACCGCATGGCCCTCACGGGCGAAGGCGCCGTGGGCCGCAAGCGCCGGTTGCTCAAGCTGGTGCAGTCGCCCTACTTCGGCCGCCTCGATTTCGGCGCCAAAAACCAGCCGGCCGTGCCGGTGTATATTGGGGTGCATTCGTTTTTTGATGAGCAGCAGCGCCAGAACCTGATTTACGACTGGCGCGCGCCCATTTCCTCGCTGTTCTATGATTTCGAGCTGGGCGAGGCGTCGTACGCTACGCCGTCGGGCACGGTGCAGGGCCGCATCGAGCTGAAGCGACAGTACAAGATCCGGGACGGCCGCCTGGAGTTCCTGCTCGACAGCGACGTGAACATCCACGACGACGTGCTGCAGCAGGAGTTGGCCAAATCCTCCGACGATAAGATGAAGAACATCGTCGCCACCATTCAGCGCGACCAGAACGCGGTTATCCGTAATGAGGAGGCCACGGTGATGGTGATTCAGGGGGTGGCCGGCTCGGGTAAAACCTCCATTGCCCTGCACCGCATTGCGTTTCTGCTCTACCGCTACCGCGAAACCATGGCCGCCAAGGACCTGCTCATCATCTCGCCCAACAAGGTCTTTGCCGACTACATTTCCAACGTGCTGCCTGAGCTGGGCGAGGAGCACCTGCCGGAAATGGGCATGGAGGAGCTGGCCGCCGACCTGCTGGAAGGCCGCTACCAGTTCCAGACCTTTTTCGAGCAGGTAACGGCCCTGCTGGAGCGCCACGACGCGGCCTTTATTGAGCGGATCCGGTTCAAGTCGTCGTTTGAGTTCCTGAGCCAGCTCAATCAGTATCTGCTCCACATCGAGAATAATTACCTCACCGTAACGGAGCTGCGCGTGGGCCGCACGGTGGTGCCGGCTGCTTTCATTCAGCAGAAGTTCCGGACCTACCACCGGGTGCCGCTGCTGAAGCGGTTTGCGCTGGTGGCCAACGATGTGCGGGCCCACGTGCGCGACGCCGTGGGCCGCAAGCTCACGGGCCAGGAGAAGGGCACCATCGGCGAGGCCCTGCCCCGCATGTTCCGGCTGCACCAGGTGCCGGAGCTTTACCGCGACTTTTACCACTGGATCGGGCGGCCCGAGCTGCTGAAGATGCACCCCGGCCAGCCGCTGGAGTACGCCGACGTGTTTGCCCTGATTTACCTGCGTATCCGCCTGGAAGGCCTGCCCGGCTACGACCACGTCAAGCACCTGCTGATCGACGAGATGCAGGACTACACGCCCGTGCAGTACGCCGTGCTGTCGCGCCTGTTCCACTGCCGCAAAACCATCCTCGGCGACGTGAGCCAGACGGTGAACCCCTACAGCGCATCATCGGCCGAAACCATTGAGCGGGTGTTTCCGCAGGCCGAGGTAGTGCGCCTCTACCGCAGCTACCGCTCCACCCTCGAAATTACGGCCTTCGCCCAGCGCATCACGCCCAACCCGCACATCATGCCGCTGGAGCGGCACGGCCCCGCGCCCGCCGTGCGGCAGTTCGGCAGCCGCGACGAGGAGCTGCAGGCCCTGGGGCAGCTGATAGCGGACTTCCCCGGCTCCGGCCACCACTCCCTGGGCATTATCTGCAAGACGCTGCGGCAGGCGGAGCAGGCTTTCGAGGCGCTGGAAGCAGCGGGCGTGTACCTGCTCACCGATGAGTCCACGAAGTTCAAGGAAGGCATCATCCTCACCACAGCCCACCTGGCCAAGGGGCTGGAGTTTGATGCGGTAGTGGTACCGTTCGTATCGGCCCGCGTTTACAAAACGGAGGTGGACCGCAGCATGCTGTACGTGGCCTGCACCCGCGCCATGCACCAGCTCACGCTCACCTATTCCGGAGAGCTGACGAGCTTTCTGTCGGCCTGATACAGCTTTTCGGTGCCTGCTAGCTGCCTCGCGGTAGCTCAGTCAGCTTCTTTTCACGCATTGCCACCGTCTGCTGCGGGTGGTCGGGTAGGGCCGCATACGTCGCCTTGCCCGGCCACCCGCGGCAGACTTTTTTTTGTCTTTGGCCGGGTCGCAATTTCATGTAATTATCCCGCGCTTAAGTGATACTTTTAAACACTATTTACCTCTTCCTGCCCCCCTACATGCCCGCCGTTTCTACTCGCTTTGCTGCTCTCGCTCTGATCAGTGCTTTTCCCATCGGCAGCCGGCCCGCCGCTGCCCAATCCACGCCGGCCATCACCCACATCGGCACCATTCAGGGCACGGGTCCGGCGGCCACGCCCGGTACCTACACCATTGAGGGCGTCGTGACAGGCGTGTATCCGGGGCTGAGCCCGGGCGGCTTCTACGTGCAGGAAGCCACCGCCGCCACCGACGGCAACCCCGCCACCTCCGACGCCCTCTACGTGGTGCAGCCCGAGACCAAGGTGAAGATCGGCGACAACGTGCGCATCACGGGCACGGTGCTGGAAAGCGCCGACGCGCCCTCCTACACCCAGGCCGTGCTCACCCAGCCCACCGTGGAAGTGCTCTGGCCCAAAAACCAGCTCCCCGATTTCTCGGTGCTGCCCGCCGGCCAGTATTCCTCGGCCGATCTGGAGCGGTTTGAGGGCATGCGCGTGCAGTTTCCGGTGCCGCTCACGGTGGCCGATGTATACAGCCTCAAGCAGCGCGGCGAGCTGATTCTGACCACCGGCGGCACGCTCTACCAGCCCACCCAGTTCATCGACCCCAACGACAACCCCGCCACCGGCACCACCAGCACCGGCACCAGCAACGTGGCCGCCGTCAATGCCTACCAGACCGCCAACCTCGAACGGTCGTTGGTGCTCGACGACGGCACCGCCGCCAAGCCCACCACCATGCCCTTTGTTGATCCGGTGCTGGGCACCGTGCGGGTGGGCAGCACCGTGGCGCGGCTGCGCGGTATCATGGGCTTCAGCTACGGCAAGTGGCGCATCCAGCCCCTGCCCGGCCCCGATGCGCCCTCGTTTAACGTGCGCCGCCCCGCCGTGCCCACCTTCGGGCGCCTCGACCTGAAGATTGCCAGCTACAACGTGCTCAACTACTTCAACGGCGACGGCGCGGGCGGCGGCTTCCCCACGCCCCGCGGTGCCAAAACCGCCGAGGACTTCGCCCGCCAGCGCGCCAAAATCATTGCCGGCCTGGTGGCCATGAACGCCGACATCATCGGGCTGAGTGAGATGGAAAACGACGGTTTCGGGCCCGAGTCGGCGGTGCAGGACCTGGTGAACGGCCTCAACCAGGTGGCCGGCGCCGGCACCTACGCTTTCATCAACGACGGCGGCGCCACCCAGCAGCCCAACAACACCGACGTTATCCGGTGCGCCATCCTGTACAAGCCCGCCGCGGTAACACCGCTGAAAGCGGCTATGGTGGCCACCACGCCCGGCGTGTTCGAGCGCCCACCGCTGGCCCAGCTGTTCACCACCCGCCGCACCACCCGCCCCGACACGCTGGCGCTGGTCGTGAACCATTTCAAGTCCAAGAGCAGCGGCAAGGGCGTGGATGCCGACCAGAACGACGGCCAGGGCGGCTCCAACGACCGGCGCCGCACCCAGGCCCGCGAGTTGGTACAGTTCCTGAACAAAACCGTGAAGCCGGCCGGCGCCCGCCGCGTGATCTGCATCGGCGACTACAACTCCAACTACGAAGAAGACCCGCTCGATATTCTGCGCGCCGCCGGCCTGGTGGTCGTGACGCCGCCCACTAGCGCTTCCTATGTGTTCCGGGGCCTCACTGGCTCGCTCGACCACTGCATCGTGACGCCCAACCTAGTGGGGTTTATTGACGTGCACAAATGGAACATCAACTCCGGCGAGCCGAACTCTCTGCAGTATGACGCCGCCGGCCCCGCCACCGACACCCAAAGCCCCTTCCGCTCCTCCGACCACGACCCGGTGCTGATCGGCGTGAACTTCAAGGGCCTCGCCCCGACCAGCATCAGCGCCTCGCGCCTCTACATGTACCCCAACCCCGAGGGCGGCGCCCGCGCCTTTGCCCTGCCGGAGCTGCCCGCCACCACCGGCCCGATTTCGCTGGAAATGAGCCTGCCGCAGGGCGCTACCATGCTGCGCCTGCAGGGCCCGCAGGCGCTGATACAGTCGCAGCTCAACCGCGCCACCGCCCACCTGGCCCCCGGCCTCTACATGCTCCGCATCAAAGGCCAGGGCGTAGACGCCACCCAGCGCGTGATGAAGGAGTAGGAAAGTTCTGAGCTGACTCCGTAAGCCAACAGTCCGATGTAGAGACGCAATATATTGCGTCTCTACATCGGACTGATTTCGTTTGAGTTGCACAATTTAGACTAACACAACCGGCGCCGCGCTACCTCACCAGTTGCTCGAACAGGCGGTCCAGGGTGGCGGCCGGGTCGAGGCAGAGGCCGGGGTGCACGGCGGAGGTTTGCAGCACGGTGCTGCGCGTGGCCGTAAGCCAGCGGAACCGCTCGGCCACCCCAAACTGCCCGATGGGCCCGCCGTGGCGGCGGCCCTCACAGATGCGCTGGAACGCACCCAGCCGGGCCTGCAGCTCGTCCAGGTCGAGGGCAAGGCCGCCGAGGGCGCGCAGGCGGGCTTCGTCGAGGTGGAAGCGGCACTGCAGAAACCCCAGCGGGCGGCAGTACAGCACCACGCCCACGTTGCAGAATTCTTCCCGCTCTACGCGCGGTACCACGCGCAGCACGGCATACTCAAATAAGTGCTTCTCGGGCAGCATTGGCTTCCTGAACAAAGGTTTCTGATGCGGCCAGGCGGTTTTGCAGGAACTGCACATAGGCGTCGCGCTGCTGCCCGGGCGTGCGGTCGGGCTCCAGCAGCCACTCGTCGGGCACCAGCGCCACGATGGCGCGCAACACGTCCGGCGTGAGGCGGGCGCGGCCTTCGGCGTCTATGGCGGTTAGCTCCGAGGCCAGGGGCAGCAGCACGTGGTCTTTCACCTGCGGAAACGCGCGCGGCTTGGTTTGCTCGGCCCAGTTGGGGGCGGTGTGGTGCACGTAGAGGGCCGCGCCGTGGTCGATCAGCCACAGCTCCTTGTTCCAAAGCAGCAGGTTGGTGTTGCGGGCCGTGCGGTCTACGTTCAGCGTGAGGGCGTCGAGCCACACCACCTGCGAGGCCAGGCGCGCATCCACGGTGGTTACCAGCGGGTCGAAGGTGCTGGCGCGGGCCAGGTAGTGCAGGGCCAGGTTGAGGCCGGTGCTGGCCCGCAGCAGATCCTGAATTTCCTCGTCGGGCTCGGTGCGGCCGAAGGCTTCATCGAGGCGGATAAACACCAGCTCGGGCAGCTTCATGCCCAGCGCGCGGGCCAGCTCGCCCACAATCAGCTCGGCCACCAGCGCCTTGGGCCCCTGCCCCGCCCCGCGGAATTTCACCACGTACAGAAAGCCGTCGTCGGCCTCTACCAGCGCTGGCAGCGAGCCTCCTTCGCGCAGCGGGGCCACGTAGCGCGTCACGTCAACGGTTCTCAACGAAAGGTCACTTGCCAGCATACAGCGTCGGGGGTCTAAGCAGGTTGGGGCGCAAAGGACGCACAAAAGCCGCACAAAGCAGCCGGCGGCGGCCGCTGCTTGCCTCAAGTTGCGCCGTTGCCATGTAGCCCCAGCGGGGCGTTATGTTGGTAGAAGCCTCGCCGGAATATTGCCGCAAGCCCCAGCGGGGCGATACCCTGACCGCCCGGTTCGGGTGTCGCCCCGCCGGGGCTTCGTTCCATTTATCGACTACAGTGCTACCAACATGTCGCCCCGCTGGGGCTACTCTGCTACCGCGCAACGCGGGTTATTTGGAGTCTCTAACAAAGCCGGATTCCAGCTTCCAAAAAGATGCTTCAGCCACTTGATGCGACGTTATGTTGAGGTTTTTTTAGCGGCTCTCAGCAGCCAGTCCCGGTATCGGGCGCCGCCACCGGCTCCAGCACCAGACTCGTCGAGTTGATGCAGTAGCGCAACCCGGCCGGCGCCGGCCCGTCGGGGAAAACGTGGCCGAGGTGGCCGCCGCACACGTTGCAGCGGGCCTCGATGCGCTGCATGTGGTGGCTGTCGTCGGGGAGGTAGCAGATGGCGGCGGGCGTGGCGGGCTGGGTGAAGCTGGGCCAGCCGGAAATGGCGTGGTACTTGGTGGCCGAGTCGAAGAGCAGGCTGTGGCAGCCGGCGCAGTGGTAGCGGCCGGGCTCGTAGGCGCGGCAGTAGGCGTTGCGGTACGGCGGCTCGGTGCCGCGGCCGCGCAGCACGGCGTACTGGGCGGGCGTCAGGCGCTGCTGCCACTGCTCCTCGGTCAGCTCCACCCGCCGGGACGGCTCGGGGTTGGCGTAGCGGGCAAAAATCAGCACGTCTTTCCAGCGCAGCATAATGCGGGTTTGGGGTTGATGTGGGTTGGTGGTATACGCGTATCGAGGTGAAAACGCACTACCTGCAGCAGCTCCGGTCCGGCGGCTTATTCCAGCCGTCGGGCCGGTCGTTATAAGCTGACGTTGCTTCGGCTGATGTTGCCGCAGCATCAACGTGCGGCCACCTCGTTCATTTAGCGACCGGCCCGACGGCTGGAAAAAGCCGCCGGACCGGGACCCGTCGCCGAACAACTCAGAACCGCGCCAGCTAAACAACCTCAGCAACGACGAGACGCAAAGTATTGCGTCTCTACGCCGTTCTGATAGTCATTTCTACCCGGCTAATTCCGCCAATGCAGCCGCTATTTCAGCAAACATCGGCCGGCTGGCTACATCCAGCTGCAAGCACTGGTCGCGGAGCTGCTGCAGGCGCGGCAGCAGCGGCTGCTCGGCGGCCGATGGAACGCAGTGCGCCAGCAGTTCTTCCAGCAGACAGCCAAAGGCGCGGGCTTCCAGCTGCTGCAGGGCTCGCGCTGTGGTGGCGTGCGGCGCAAAGAAGCAGGCCGCGCCAAAGTCGCTGAGCAGGGCCGCGCCGGTGCTGGTGTACAGGATGTTGTGGGCGTACAGGTCGCCGTGCAGGATGCCGCGGCGGTGCAGGTGCGCCACCGCCGATGCTACGCCGTGGGCGAGGCGCAGCACGGCCGGCAGCGCAAACGTGGTGCCGGGCGCGTACACGTCGCGGGTGCAGGTGGCGAAGCTGGGCGGACCGGCCAAGTTCATGAAATCGGGCGGAATCAGCTCCAGCACCAAGCCTTCGGCCCCGGTTGGGTGGCCGGTCAGACGCCCATCCACGGGCACCAGGCTGGGGTGGCGGCCGGCGCTGATGCAGGCCACCATTTCGGAGTGCGGCAGACCGTCGCTGGTTACGGCGCCCTTAAACACCTTCACGGCCACTTCCCGCGCCGGCTGCGAGCCGCCGGGCTGCCAGCGGGCCTGCGAAATCACGCCCGATGCGCCTTCGCCCAGCAGCCGGCCCGGCGTCAGGGTGTCCCAGGCAATCGTGCCGATGGGGTGCTGCGCCAGCGCCGCATCTTCGGCGGCTTCGCTGAACGGGTTGCCGGCGTAGGCCAGCCACGACAGCCGCGGCAGCGCCAGCAGCCACGTAGGCAGCTCCGCGAGGCGGTTGGCAGCCAGGCGCAGCAGTTCCAGATTCGTGCAGCGGGCCAGGGTTTCGGGAAGCTCGGTGAGGCGGTTGCCGGCAAGCATCAGCTTCTGCAGGTGCTGGCAGGTGCCGATTTCGGGCGGCAGGGCTTCGAGCTGGTTATCGGTGAGGATCAGCCACTGTAGAGCCGGGGGCAGCGCCGCGCCGGGCAGCGTCCGGATCTGGTTGGCCTTGAAGCCAATCATACTCAGCTGCGGGCACTCGCCCAGCACCTCAGGCACGGCGGTGAAGCGGTTATCGGAGCAAAACAGGATGCGCAGGTGGCGCAGGCGGCCAAAATCCGGGGGCAGCGCCGCCAGCGCGTTGCCCGACAGGTTGAGGACTTCCAGCGTATCGGCCAGACTGAAAATCTCGCGGGGAAACTCGGTCAGGTTTTCGGATAGGTCGAGGCGCCGGGCGCCGGCCAACTGGCCGCTGCGCAGCTCTTCAAGGGTATGCATGCCCCAAAGGTCGGCAGCGAACCGCAAACCGGCAGCGTAACGCCTGACTTCCGGCTTGCTACTTTAAATCGTGTACGACAAGAGCTAGGAAGCTAGTTCCCCTCCTTAGAAAGGAGGGGTTAGGGGTGGTTGATGATCGGTGGACGGTTCTAAAAACCAGTTTTAATGATCGTCCTGCCGAGTATCAACCACCCCTAGCCCCTCCTTTCCAAGGAGGGGAACTAACTTTTTAGCTCTAGTTTTTACTGTCCGCAACTTGGTTTTACCTCGCCCTTACGAGCTGCACGACAGCGTAGCGCTGCCGGGCTTGGTGCGGGCCCACTCGGGCCGTTTGGCGGCCAGGTCGTCGTGGCCGGGCTGCTCGGTGAAGGGCGTCTTCAGCACCTGCTGCAGCCGGTGCAGCGGGGCCAGGTCGCCGGCTTCGGCGGCTTCGATGACCTGCTGGGCCAGGTAGTTGCGCAGCACGTACTTGGGGTTGGCGGCCAGCATGCCTTGCTGAATGGCTTCAGGCGGGTTCGATTCCTGGCGCAGCCGCCCGGCGTATTGCACCAGCCACGCCCGCAACGGCACGTGGGCGGCGCTGCCCGGCTCGGTGTAGCAGGCCGCAGCCAGCAGCGTGTCCAGGGCGTCGTCATCTTCCTGCAGCAGCGCCGGCACAGCTTCCGAGAGGCCTCGAAAAAACAGCGTCAGGTCGGCCTCGGCGGTTTCCAGGGCTGCGGGCAGTGCTTCCAGCAGGGCGTGGTCGGGGGCGGCGAAGGTGGCCAGGCCGAGCTTGCGGGCCATCAGCTGGCGGTAGGTGGCGTTGAAGGTGGCGGCGTACTCATCGAGCAGCGGGCGTAGCGCCTGCGGGTCGGGCAGCAGGGGGCCGAGGGCTTGGGCCAGCGCCATCAGGTTCCAGAGCCCTATCCGCGGCTGCTGCCCGAAGGCGTAGCGGCGGCCGCCGAAGTCGGTGGTGTTGGGGGTCCAGTCGGGGTCGTAGGGCTCCAGCCAGCCGTAGGGGCCGTAGTCGATGGTGAGGCCCAGGATGCTCATGTTGTCGGTGTTGAGCACGCCGTGCACGAAGCCCACGGATTGCCAGTGCGCCACCATTACGGCGGTGCGGCGGCTTACTTCGGCAAACCAGCGCACATACACCTTCGGCGAGGGTGCGCCCAGCTCCGGGAAATACCGCGTAATCACGTAGTCGGCCAGGGCCTGCAGGTTGTCGATTTCGCCCAGTGCGGCCAGCAGTTGGAAGCTGCCGAAGCGCACGAACGTGGGCGCCACCCGCGCCACCACGGCGCCGGGCTCGGGCCGGGCGTTGCCGTCGTAGAACATGTCGCGCACCACCTGGTCGCCAGTGGCTGCCAGGCTCAGGGCGCGAGTGGTGGGCACTCCGAGATGGTACATGGCTTCGGAACACAGAAACTCCCGCACCGAGGAACGCAGCACGGCGCGGCCATCGGCGCGGCGCGAGTAGGGCGTGGGGCCAGCGCCTTTCAGCTGCAGCTCCCACGGCGTGCCGTCGGTGGCCGTAAGCTCGCCCAAACTCATGGCGCGGCCGTCGCCGAGCTGGCCGGCCCAGTTGCCGAACTGATGCCCGCCGTAGCGCGCCGCAAACGGCTTCATGGTTTCGGTTACGAGGTTGCCGGCCAACACGGCGGCACCAGGGCCGCGCTCGGCTGGTTTCTCCAACCCCAGAAACGCCGCCATTTCCTCGGACCACGCCAGCAGGTGCGGATCGGCAACGGGCGTGGGCGCGGTGCGCGAGTAGTGGTAGCCCGGCACCTGGCGCGGGCTGTTGTCCGAGGAGGCGTCGCCGCGCAGCGTGTCGACAAAAGAATTCTGGAAAGCGGCGCTTTCCAGCGGCTGAAGAGGGTGAGGCATACGGAGCATACGAAAGAAGCGGCGGCAACGAAGCCGCAAGGTCGCCAAAAGCGGCCACCTGCACGCCGCGCAACGGCTGGCTGCTGCCTAAACCAGCCGAGGCCAGCGGCAGTTCACGGATGCGGGGGGGCGCTAACGTCAGGCGCTGGCCTTCTGCTCGTTGGCGTCTACCCTTTTTTCAGCGGATCGTGGCCCCAGTTCATCAGCGAATAGCGCCAGCGTGAGGTTTTCACGTCCTTTTGGTCGTGCGGGCCCTGGGCCAGGTGACGGCTGATGTAGCTGTGCACCTTGTGCATGTGCTGCTCGTCGGCGGCGGTGAGGTCGGCCTTTTTCTTGTGCAGAATTTGCACGATATGCTCGCCGGAGTGGTGCCCAACGCTGGTGCCGTCGCCGCTGTCCTGCCCCACCGATTTCGATTCTTCGGTTTTCAGCCACTTTTCCAGCTCGGCGGCGGTCATGTTCACATCGTGTTTGAAGTCGGCATAAATGTCGCCGGAAGCAGAAGTAGCCATAGGTACAAAGTGGGTAGCAGTGAAAGGATACCCGGTTGTACTGCCAGCTGGGGCTTACAGGTTACCACACGATTTCGGCTTTTGCCGGTGCAGGGCTACCGATGGCCGCTGCTAGCGCGTCGGCAGGCCCAGACGCTGCACGGTTTCGCCCTCAAAGTCGAACTCAATCAGCACGGCCGGCTCCTCGCCTACCACCCAGCCGTCGTGGCCGGGCGCAATGGCCACGGCCTGCGGAGCCACAAACTGCTCCACCTGCCCGTCGGCGTACTGAATATGAAACTCGCCCCGGGCCAGAAACCCCACGTGCGCGTGCTGGCACAGGGCCGTGCCCACCACCGGCTGCATGTCCTTCGACCACCGGAAGCCCACCGGATACACCACCCGTTTCACCCGCGCCGCGCCGGTGCGCACTACATCAATAGCAACGCCGCCCACCACCCGGTGGTCGGCTCCCTTCAGCGGGCCCATGAGAGAATCTGATTGCGACATAACAGACGACTTTTAACTGGTGAGAAACGACATAGAAAGCACAGACGGCAGGCCCCCGACCGGGCGCAGCGGCGTTCCGTCCTTCCGGAATCAAAGTACTCAATCCCCTATAAATCAGCCGGTATTATTTCTCCCCAAACCCAGCCGCCCACATGGCCCAAACGGCATCGGCCCCACCTCCAGAGGAAGCGGGGCCGACGTTATCGGGGCAAATCAGCGGCGGCAGGGCCGGCTAGCGGCCGGGGAAGCGCTTCACCGGCTCGCGGCGGCCGTAGCCGTATTGGTCGTTGCGGCGCTTCTGCTCGTCGCGGGAGTAGCGGCCGTCGCGCTGGCACTTGTCGTTGTCGCGGCGGTTGTCGTAGCCGCGGCGGTCCTGGTACTTCTTGTCTTTGCCTTTCTTGTCGTAACGTTTATCATCTCTGTGACCTCTGTCGTGGTCATGGTCGCGGTCAGATTTCCGCTCCCAGCGGTCATCATCAACACGGGAAGCAAGGGGCGCGGCAGCGGCGGAAGTGGCCAGCAATATTGCGGCGGCAAAGGACAGCAGGAGCGTTTTCATGGGAAGGAAGATTACAGGGTGAATACCGTTTGGGCCAGGAAGCCGAACGCGGGCCGCAGCCTGCGCCGAAGCATCTGGCGGGGCTTTGGCAAGCATGGTGCCAATGTGGCCGGCGGCGGCCGCGCCCATGCCCGCGGCAGCCCTCCTTTCCAGCTGCTCCGGTGCGCCTCCCAACGCAACAAAACGGCCTGAAAGCGGACAGCGGGCACAAAAAAAGCGGAGAAGCTCCGGCCGCCAAGCCTGCTTCTCCGCTTCGCTGTTAGAGGTAGCGAACCTATGCAAGTTTCCGGAACGGTACGCGCCTGACTCCGGCGGGCGCCGCTTGCGCATCGCCCCGAAAACCGTTTTCAGGGTGCCTTACAGCAGCCCTACCCCGGCCCCCGCCAGCTCGGTGCGCACGGCCTCGGGCCAGATGCTCACCTGCACCTCCCCGATGTGGCCTTTGCGCAGCATGAACATGCACACCCGGCTCTGCCCGATGCCCCCGCCTATGCTCTGCGGCAGCTCGTCCTTGAGCAAGCGCGAGTGAAACGACAGCTCCTGCCGGTCTTCGCAGCCGCGCAACGCCAGCTGGCGCACCAGCGCGTGCTTATCCACCCGAATGCCCATCGATGATACCTCGAAGGAGGTTTGCAGGATGGGGTGCCAGAGCAGGATGTCGCCGTTGAGGCCGCGGTAGCCGGCGGCGGTTTCGGTGCTCCAGTCGTCGTAGTCAGGGGCGCGGCCGTCGTGGGCCTCGCCGTGGCTCAGCTCGCCGCCGATGCCCATCAGGAACACCGCGCCGTACTGCTTCACCACCTCATGCTCGCGCTCCTTGGGCGTGAGGGTCGGGTACTGGCGGAGCAGGTCTTCGGCGTGCACAAACGTGATTTTGCCGGGCAGCACCGGCGTAATTTCCGGGTAGGCTTCGGCTATGCGGGCCTCGGTGGTGCGCAGGGCCTCGTAGATGCGCTCCACCGTGGCCTGCAGAAACTCCGGCGTGCGCTGCTCGGCGCTGATGTGCTTTTCCCAGTCCCACTGGTCTACGTAGATGGAGTGGATGGGCGAGTAGTCCTCGTCGGGGCGCAGGGCGCGCATGTCGGTGAGCAGGCCGCGGCCGGCCTCGATGCCGAGCTCCTGCAGGCGCACCCGCTTCCACTTGGCCAGCGAGTGCACCACCACGGCGCGGCGCTCGTCCAGGGCCTTCACAGGGAAGCCTACTGGCCGCTCAATCCCGTTTAGGTCGTCGTTGATGCCGGTGCCATCGAGCACGGCAATCGGCGAGGATACTTTCACCAGGTGCAGCTGCGACGACAATTCCCGGGAGAAGGTGTCTTTCACAAAGCTGATGGCTTCTTCGGTTTTGAGCATTTCGGGGGCAGTCATGATGCGTTTTATATTTAAGTGACGTGAGTGATTTTATTTAAAAAAGGCACGCGTTTTCCAGCCTCCCCATCGGGAGTTTTTAATTTCCAGAAATTAAGCGTGCCGAAAAAAGTACGACACCACTCCGGCCGGCAAAATCAGGCAACCGGTTCGGCAGGCACAAAAAAAAGCCTTCCGGATGAGGGAAGGCTGCTTAAAAAATCAGTGGTTGATTTTTTATATCTCCAATGGAGCAATAGCCTTCCTGCCTCGAATCGGATTATTATTCGAGTTATTATTAGGAAGATTATTGCAGAAAAGGCGCATGGTCAGGAGCTGTTTTCGTCAGATGTATGCAAGTATAAAAATCAATTTCAGTAACTCCTAAAATAATCAGGTTTAATTTTCCATTTTCGTTGAATTACTTCTTAAAATACTATTGAGCTTTCTACTATTATATGTATCGGCCTATTCGGTGCCCAATAGCGCGTCGCGGACGTCGCGCACGGCGCCGGCTACTGAGGCCGGCACGGGCGTGTCGGGCTGCAGCTGTTTGAGCAGGCGCAGGTATTTGGCGCGGCCCTCCGAGAGCATGAAGCGCGGCACCTCGTACACGAACAGGCTGAAGGGCTCCACCTTCTGCACTCCTACCAGCACAAACCGGTCGGCGCGCAGGGCATCGGCGTAGAAGGCGGCCTGCCGGTCATAGTCGTAGCCGCTGCACTGGGCCACAAAGTGCTGATGGTCGCGGGCCAGGGTGGTTTTGAAATCGATGATGGTGTAGGGCTGACCGGGCTGATCCACGATGAGGTCGGCGCGGAGCTTGCAGAGCGTGCCGGTTACGGCTTCGGTGAACACGCAGCTGGGCTCGGCAATGCCGGTTTTCAGCCACTCGCTCACCTGCGGGTTCAGTTGCACGCCTTCCACCATCCACCACACCAGCGTGTCGTTGATGCCGGGCAGGCCGGGCTCGTAGAGGTCGGGCTCGAGCAGCGCGGTGTGGAAGGCCGTGCCCAGGCCCAGCGCGCCGCTGGACGTGGTGGGGCGCGGCGGCCGGCCGTTCAGCGCGTCGCGCAGGCGGGACAGGTCGGAGTTGGCAATGGCGGGCAGGGCGCGGTAGTCGTCGTAGGGTACGCGCAGCAAATCGGGGCGCGGGGTGGTAGCAGCAGAATCAATCACGGGAACAGAACAGCGCAGCCAAAGAAAAGGCTCCGCATTGAGGGGTTTGGGAGGAAGCAGTATAGGTATTTTTACGGTAGGAAGCCGCCTGAGGCCGGTGCCACCACTGCTTACGCGGGCCTGAACCGGGCCAGACCAGTTCCGCCTCACTCCCACCCGCGGCACTCCAGACTACTCCAGGCGGCGGGCCAGCACGCGGGCCGGGGCCCCGTCGGCGCCGGCTACCTTCAGGGGCAAGCACAGCAGCTCGTAGCGGCCAGGCGCGGCGTGCTGCAGGGCCAGGCCCTCAATGATGCTGATGCCGGCGTCGAGCAAAGCGTGGTGGGTATCGGCCGGGCCCACCGATATGTAGTCGACCCCGACGCAGACGACGCCCTGGTCGCGGAGCCACTCGGCGGCATCGGCGCGGAGGCGCACGAAATCGGGGTTGAAGGGTTGGGTGGCCCAGTCGTGGCGGGAGTTGCGGGTTTTGAACAGCACCCGGTCGTGGGGCTGCAGCTGCAGGTGCTCCACGGCGGCCCGCGTGATAAACCGCTCGTCGTCGACCTCCACCAGCAGCGCCGGGCCCATCAGGGTGCTCAGGTCCAGCTGCGTGACGTCGGGGCCATCGGGCAGGAAATGGCGCGGGGCATCCACGTGGGTGCCAGTGTGCACGCTCAGGCTCATTTCCGTGACGTTGGCGGCGGCGCCGTCGGCCATGCTCAGAGTTTTGCGGATACGCACCGGGGCGTTATCGGGCCAGTAGGCCATGCCGTCGGAAATGGTGGTCGTGAAGTCAAGCCACATCATTACGGGATTTAGGAAAGCACGTCATGCTGAAATCTATTCTTCCAGCTGGCGGTACTGCAGGAGCTTGGCGATGAGGCCGGTCCAGCCGGTTTGGTGGCTGGCGCCGAGGCCGCGGCCGGTGTCGCCATGGAAGTACTCGTGAAAGAGCAGGTAGTCCTGGAAGTGCGGGTCGGTCTGGAGCTGACGGTCGTCGCCGAAGGCGGGGCGGTGGCCCTGCTCGTCGCGCAGAAACAACTTGGTGAGGCGCTCGGTGAGGGCCTGGGCGATTTCCTGCAGCGTGTGCATGTGGCCGGAGTTGGTCGGATACTCCACCTTGAACTCGGGGCCGTAGTAGTGGTAGAACCGCTGCAAGGACTCGATGATCAGGAAGTTCATGGGCATCCAGATGGGGCCGCGCCAGTTGCTGTTGCCGCCAAACAGCGAGGTGGTGGACTCGCCGGGCTCGTAGGCCACTACGGCATCCGGGCCATCTGCCACCTGCAGCCGGAACGGGTGCTTGAGGTGGTAGCGCGACAACGCCCGCACGCCGTAATCCGATAGAAACTCGGCCTCGTCGAGCATGCGGCGCAGCAGCAACTTCATGCGGTGGCCGCGCAGCAGCGAGAGCAGGTGGCGCTGGCCTTTGCCGGGCTCCTGCCAGCGGCTCACGAGGGCTGCCAGCTGCGGGCGGTGGTCGAGAAACCAGTTGAGGCGGCGCACAAACTGCGGGGCGCCGCGCAGGGCGTCCTCGTCCAGCACTTCCACCGCAAACAGCGGAATCAGCCCCACCATCGACCGGATCCGCAAGCTCACCCGGCCTTTGTCGGGCGTGTTGAGCACGTCGTAGTAGAACTCGTCCTGCTCGTCCCACATGTCAATTTCGCCTTCCGAGAAGCTGCTCATGGCGTGGGCGATGTAGAGGAAATGCTCGAAGAACTTGCTGGCCATGTCCTGGTACACCGGGTTGGTCTTGGACAGCTCCAGCGCAATGCGCATCATGTTGAGCGCGAACATGGCCATCCAGCTGGTGCCGTCGGCCTGCTCGATGTGGCCGCCGGTGGGCAGCGGCGCGCTTCTATCGAACACGCCGATGTTGTCAAGGCCCAGGAAGCCGCCCTCGAATACGTTGCGGTTGTGGCGGTCTTTGCGGTTCACCCACCACGTAAAGTTCAGCAGCAGCCGATGGAACATGCTTTCCAGGAAGGCCGTGTCGGGGTTGCCGCTGTGCTTGAGGCACATTTTGTAGACCCGCCAGGTGGCGTAGGCATGTACCGGCGGGTTCACGTCTTCCAGCTTCCACTCGTAGGCGGGCAGTTGGCCGCTGGGGTGCATGTACCAGTCCTGGCAGAGCAGGCGTAGCTGGTGCTTGGCAAACTCCACGTCCACCAATGCCAGCGGAATGCAGTGAAACGCCAAATCCCAGGCCGCATACCACGGGTACTCCCACTTGTCGGGCATCGAGATGATGTCGGCGTTGTTGAGGTGGGGCCAGGTGCTGTTGCGACCGTGCTGCCGCTCAGGCGGCGGGGGTGGCATGGTGGGGTCGCCGGCCAGCCACTCGGGCACGTCGTAGTAGTAGAACTGCTTGCTCCAGAGCATGCCGGCCAGGGCCTGGCGCTGCACATTGCGGGCGTCGGTGCTGGCCAGGTCGTGCTGCAGGTCGGCGTAGAACTGGTCGGCCTCGGCTTTGCGCTGGCTCATCAGCGCCTCAAACTCCTCGAAGGGCGCCGCGAGGCCGGGGGCGGCCAGCCGCACGCGCACGGTGCGGCTCTCGCCGGGCGGCACGTTGAGGGTGTAGTGCGCAGCAGCCTTGGTGCCTTCCCGGGCCGGGTTGATGGCCGTTTTCTCGCCCTGTACCACGTATTCGTGGATGCCGTCTTTGCAGTACGGGGCGGGGTTGGGGGCTTGGTAGAGGCGGGCGGTGTTGGTTTCGTTGTCGCAGAACAGCAGCGTGCAGGGCTGGTCGGCAGGCTGGTCGCAGTAGAGCTCCAGAGCGGGCAGCTTGGCGTGGTCCACGCAAATCCGGCCGGTGTCGGCGGCGGCTAGGCGGGGCTTATAGGCTTCGTTGCCCCAGCTCCAAGTATTGCGGAACCACAGTTGCGGCAGCACATGCAGCAGCGCCTCGTGCGGGCCGCGGTTGTGCACCGTAATCTGCATGAGCAGGTCGGTAGGGCCGACTTTGGCGTAGTCGAGGAAGACGTCGAAGTACCGGTCTTCGCGGAAGATGCAGGTGTCGGTGAGCTCAAACTCGGGTTTCTGGCGGTTGCGGCGGCCGTTTTCCTTCACCAGCCAGTCATACGGAAAGGCGTGCTGCGGGTACTTGTAGAGCATCCGCATGTAGGAGTGGGTGGGCGTGTTGTCGAGGTAGTAGTAGAGTTCCTTCACGTCCTCACCGTGGTTGCCTTCGGGCCCACTGAGGCCGAACAGGCGCTCTTTCAGGATGGTGTCCTGCCCGTTCCAGAGTCCCAAACCCAGGCACAGCAGCTGCTGGTCGTCGCAGATACCGCCCAGCGCATCCTCACCCCAGCGGTAGGCCAGGCTGCGGGCCATGTCGTGGGTGGTGTAGTTCCAGGGCTGGGCATCGGCCGAGTAGTCTTCGCGCACGGTACCCCACTGCCGGTCGCTCACGTAGGGGCCGAACTGGTGCCAGTGCTGCCGGCCCTCCCGCAGCTCCTGCTGCCGGCGCTGTTCCTCGTTCATTGGATAAAATTGCTGGTTGATTAAGGCCTTAGGTTGTCACTGGCGCCGCTGACGCGCTCCTGGCTGGCCCCTGTCTGCGCCAGGGCCAGCGTTTTTCTGGTATCAGTGGCTCAGCCGTTGTCGGCGAAACCGGGGTAGAGCGTCATGCCGCCATCGGCGAAGAGCGTGATGCCGGTCACGTAATCCGACTCGTCGGAAGCCAGCCACACGGCCACGTTGCCGATGTCGGCCGGCTCGCCGATGCGGCCGTAGGGAATGAGCGTAAGCAGGTCTTTCTCCTCCTGCGGCGTGTCGCGGGCCGAGAGGTTGATGGGCGTGGCAATGGCTCCGGGGCCGATGCTGTTCACCCGGATGCGGTGCGGGGCCAGTTCCTGGGCCATCGTCTTCATCAACTGCATGATACCGCCCTTGCTGGTGGCGTAGTTGACGTGCCCAGCCCAGGGAATAACCTCGTGCACCGAACTCATACAGATGATTTTGCCGGTGGCTTTGGAAATCTCCGGCTGCGGGCCGCGCCGCACAAACTCGCGGGCGGCCTCGCGGGCGCACAAAAACTGCCCGGTCAGGTTCACGCCAATAACTTTCTGCCACTGCTCCAGCGTCATGTTCAGCAGCGGGGCATCGTCCTGGATGCCGGAGTTGTTGATGAGGATATGCAGCGTGCCGGCCTGCTCGCGGATCTGGTCGAACATGCGCAGCACGTCTTCTTCCTTGCTCACATCGGCCTGCAGCACTGTGGCCTGGCCGCCGGCCTGCTCTATTTCACGCACCACTTCGGCCGCATCGTCGGCGCTGTGCGAGTAATTGACAAACACCCGGGCACCCTCGGCGGCCAGGGCTCGGGCCACCCCGGCCCCAATGCCGGAGCTACCGCCCGTGACGAGGGCTACTTGGTTTTGGAGGCGCTTGGAAGAAGGAAGTGCAGGCATAGTTGAAAGGCAAGGTGTCTCCTGTAAGACTACGTTGCGCGGCTGTAGGTTACATGAAGTTTCCGCTACCAAGGTTGGCCCCCACCTACGAGTGGGCCGTGACGGCAGGAAAACCCCAGCCTGATTTCCGACGGATTGAGCCGGCTCCTGGGCCCGGCCAGAGTGGCGCTTCGGCTAGGGTCGCTATAGGGCGGAAAGGCACTGGCACGGTGCTACCGGTTCTAGCTGCGCCGTTCTGGCAGGTCGGGACCAAGCTGCTGCAACCGGCTACCATTTGCACATAAAAATCTATAATTTAATAGTTTAACCATAAAATAACCTCTGCAAAGATTAGCTCTGCGCCCTTGTAAATGAAATATAATTTGGAAGTGTAAAATTTCCGCTTCTACCTTTGTACTACCAATTCTTTACCCCCCGAAAGGATTGTTTTTATACAGAGGCGTGGAGAGACAGGCTCGACGAAACGCCGGCAACCAGCGGACCTTCCGAAACGGTGCCAAGTCCTGACCATATAAAAACAACAAGCCGTGAAATCCTTGTTCAACACCGCCGCCGCTTCTGCTACCCTCTGTGCTGTACAGCATGGATGTTGTGGTATGCTGAGCATGGGCTGTTGTCAGGGCTAGGCACGCTCCCATTTTTCTGGTTTGTGCGCCGCCTATTTCTGAGCTGACGCGCGCATTTGCGCCGTCGGCCAGGGGAACCGCACACCCGTTTCTGTTTCGCTGAAAACTGCGCTGCGCCGCTGCGTAGGCCGTTTTCGCCGAAACCATCTTCCGGCCGGAATGCCGCGACCCAATCGGGCGGCTTCCTCCTCCCCTCTTTCTGCTATGCCTGCAGCTGATGCTGCGCCGGCCGCCCACGCCTTGCTGGACCGCCTGCGCCCTCTCATAGTGGCCGCCTCCGCCCTGGAGCGCCTGCGTCTGGTGGCCGACACCTTCCCCGGTCAGGCCGTTTTTTCCACCTCGTTCGGGCTGGAAGACCAGATCATCAGCCACCTGATTTTCGCCCACAACTTGCCCATTGAGGTGTTCACCCTCGATACCGGCCGCAACTTCCAGGAAACCTACTCTACCTGGAATAAGACGCTGATCCGCTACCAGAAGCCCATTGCGGTGTACGCCCCGCAGCGCGAGGACCTGGAAAACCTGCTCCTGCAGAAAGGCCCGAACTCCTTCTACGAGAGCGTGGACAACCGCAAGGAGTGCTGCCACATCCGCAAGGTGGAGCCCCTGAACCGGGCCCTGGCCGGCCGCGGGGCCTGGGTGACCGGCATCCGGGCCGAACAGTCGCAGAACCGGCAGACGATGGACCCCGTGGAGTGGGACGCGGCGCACCAACTCGTAAAAATCCACCCGCTCTTCGACTGGACCTGGGAGCAGGCGCTGGCCTTTGTGCAGCAAGAGGGCATTCCGGTGAACCCGCTGCACCAGCAGGGCTTCGTGAGCATCGGCTGCGCCCCCTGCACCCGCGCCATCAAGCCCGGCGAGGATTTCCGGGCCGGCCGCTGGTGGTGGGAAGACCTTTCGGCCAAGGAGTGCGGCCTGCACGCCACCGCGCATCACGACGGCCCCGACCCGGTGGTGGAGCCGGTTCCGGCCAGATAGCACGGCAAAAAAGAACGTCATGCTGAGCGAAGTCGAAGCATTTCTACCGCTGGCTAATCAAGTTGATTCCAACGTCAACCGCTCCATAGCCCAGGGTTTAAACCTTGGGTTAATGAACCGCCACAACGAAGCGGTAGAGATGCTTCGGCTGCGCTCAGCATGACGGACAACAACAGAACTGAAATCCAGACAAATATGAGTACCACTTTCGATTACCTCGACCGGCTGGAAGCCGAAGCCATCCACATCCTGCGGGAGGTGGCGGGGCAGTTTGAGCGGCCGGCCCTGCTGTTTTCGGGCGGCAAGGATTCCATTGTACTCACGCGTTTGGCCGAGAAAGCCTTCCGCCCCGGCCGCTTCCCCTTCCCGCTGGTGCACGTGGATACCGGCCACAACTTCCCCGAGGTGCTGGCCTACCGCGACCAGCTAGCCGCCCAGCTGGGCGAAAAGCTGGTGGTGCGCAAGGTGGAGGATACGATTAAGCGGCAGCGCCTGCGTGAGCCGGGCGGCAAGTACCCCAGCCGCAACCCGCTGCAGACCTACACGCTGCTGGAGGTAATCGAGGAGTTTGAGTTCGACGCCTGCATCGGCGGGGCCCGCCGCGACGAGGAAAAGGCCCGGGCCAAGGAGCGCATCTTCTCGGTGCGCGACGAATTTGGCCAGTGGGACCCCAAGCGCCAGCGCCCCGAGCTCTGGAACATCTACAACGGCCGCATCCAGAAGGGCGAAAACGTGCGCGTGTTCCCGATTTCCAACTGGACGGAGCTGGACGTGTGGCGCTACATCCAGCGCGAAAACATTCCGCTGCCCGACATCTACTTCGGCCACGAGCGTACCTGCGTGGTGCTGCCCTCGGGCCAGCTGCTGGGCCTCACCGAGCATTTGCAGCTCGATGACGAAGACGAAATCGTGACCCGGCAGGTGCGCTTCCGCACCGTGGGCGACTCCACCTGCACCGCCGCCGTGGAAAGCGACGCCCGCACCGTGGAAGACATCATCCAGGACCTGCTGCTGGCCAAAGTAAGCGAGCGGGGCGCCACCCGCCTCGACGACAACATCTCCGAAGCCGGCATGGAAGACCGCAAGCGGAACGGATATTTCTAAATGTGTGAAATGTGACGAATGTGGGTGAATGTGAGAAATAAAGGGTGCACCGTCCGGCACAATGACGCGCCGCTCTGCTGCTCTTTCTCACCACTCATTCCACTTCGCTGAACAGTCATTTTTCACATTTCTCACATTCACCCACATTCTTCACATTACAACCGTGGACTTACTTCGATTTATCACCTGCGGGAGCGTGGATGACGGCAAGAGCACCCTGATTGGGCGGCTGCTGTACGACTCCGAATCCGTGTCGCTGGACGTGCTGGCGGCGCTGGAGAAGCGGCAGGCTTCCAATGGCACCGTGGATTTGGCGTTGCTGACCGACGGCCTGCGCGCCGAGCGGGAACAGGGCATCACCATCGACGTGGCCTACAAGTACTTCACCACGCCCCGCCGCAAGTTCATCATTACCGATGCGCCCGGCCACGTGCAGTACACCCGCAACATGGTCACGGGTGCCAGCAACGCTGATCTGGCCATTGTGCTGGTGGATGCCCGCCAGGGCGTGATTGAGCAAACCCGCCGCCACACCCTCATTGCCGCGCTGCTGGGCATCCGGCATTTTGTGCTGGCCGTGAACAAAATGGACCTGGTGAACTACGACGAGGCCGTGTTTGCCCGCATTGCCACCGACTACGCCGAGCTGACCAACCATTTCAACCTGCCCGCCGCTACGGCCATTCCGCTGAGCGCCTTGCAGGGCGACAACGTGGTGAAGCCCAGCCAGCACTTGCCCTGGTACACCGGCCCCAGCCTGCTCCAGCACCTGGAAAGCGTGCCCGGCGCTCAGGAAACCGAGGCCGCGCCCCGCTTCCAGGTGCAGTACGTCATCCGGCCCCAGACGCCCGAGCTGCCCGACTACCGCGGCTACGCTGGCCAGATTCTGAGCGGCCAGTACCGCCGCGGCCAGCGCGTGCGGGTGCTGCCCTCAGGCCTGGAATCGGAAATCGAAGCCATTGAGGTGAACCAGCAGGAAGTGGAAACGGCCGCGGCCCCGCAGGCCGTGGTTATTCGCCTGCGCGACGACGTGGACGTGAGCCGCGGCGACGCCCTGGTGCCCGCCGGCCCCGAGGAGCCCACCCTCACCCGCGAGCTGGAAGCCACCCTGTGCTGGATGAGCGAGCAGCCTTTGTGGCCCGGCCGTAAGCTGCTGGTGCAGCACCACTCGGCCCTATCGAAAGCAGCCGTGTCGGCCATTCTCTACAAGGTGAACGTGCAGACCTTCGCCCGGGTGCACACCGAGCAGGCCCAGCTCAACGACATCGTGCGGGTGCGCCTCAAAACCGCCCTGCCCCTGGCCGTGGACCACTACGCCGACAACCGCACCACCGGCTCCTTCATCCTGGTCGACGAGCTGACCGGCGACACCCTGGCCGCCGGCCTGGTAGAAGCCGCTAACTCCGAGTACTTCACCGCCCCCGTTGCGCCGCCAGTAGCCTTTTCGATTTAGGCTGCTGACGAACGTCATGCTGAGCGAAGGCGCAGCCGCAGTCGAAGCATCTCTACCGCTTCGTTGCACTGCCAATTGATTAGTCAGAAGTAGAGATGCTTCGACTGCGGCTCCGCCTCCGCTCAGCATGACAGTGCCTTCCCCAATTCACTCATTCACCAACTCACTCATTCACTGATGCAAACGCCCCGCCTTACGGTACTGGGTGCCGGCCCCGGCGACCCGGAGCTGCTCACGCTCAAAGGGGCGCGGGTGCTGTCGGAAGCCGATGTGATTTTGTACGACGCGCTGGCCAACCGCGCCCTGCTCGGGCACGCCCGCCCCGAGGCCGTGCTGGTGCCCGTGGGCAAGCGGCGCGGCATGCGCAGCCACTCGCAGGACGACATCAACGCCCTGATTGTGGATTACGCCCGCCGCTACGGCCACGTGGTGCGCCTCAAGGGCGGCGACCCGTTTGTGTTCGGGCGCGGCCGGGAGGAAATGCTCTACGCCGAAGCCCACGGTCTGCTGACGGACTACGTGCCCGGCATCAGCAGCGCGGTGGCCGCCGCCGGGGCAGCCGGTATTCCCGTCACGCACCGTGGCCTGAGCGAAGGGTTTCGGGTGATTACGGCCACCACCGCCACCGGCGAGCTGGCCGGCAGCATCCGGGAAGCCGCCCGCGACGCCCGTGGCACCACCGTCATTCTGATGGGCCTGGGCGAACTGCCGCGCATCGTGCGGGCCTTCTGCGAGCAGGGCCACGCAGACACCCCGGCCGCCATCATCCAGAACGGCACCCTGCCCCACGCCCGGCTGGTCACCGGCCCCGTAGCCGAGCTGCCCGCCCGCGCCGCCGCCGCCGAAATCGGCGCGCCGGCCATCATCATCATCGGCGAAGTCACCCGCCTGGCCACCCCGGAGAAGCTGGCGCTGCTGCCGGAGTTGTACGCGGCGGTAGCCTGAACAGCAATTCACAAACAGCACATCATGCTGAGCGAAGTCGAAGCATCTCTACCGCTGGCTAACCAACCTGATTATACCGATTAACGCTCCATAGCCCAGGGTCTAAACCCTGGGCTACTGAACCGCCACAACGAAGCGGTAGAGATGCTTCGGCAAGCGGACGCCAGATAGAGCATGACCTCTTCCTTCTCTGACGCGCCCAACCCACTGCCCCAACCACCACGTCCTATGTCTCTTCTTTCAGCTTCCCCCACGCTTCCCATTGGCCTCGACGATCAGGCGCTGCAGCAGCTGGCAGCGAGCCTCACCTCCCAGCAGCTGGTGTGGCTGAGCGGCTACTTGTACGGCCGCGCCGGCGCGGCAGCGCCCCCCATTGCGGCCGTGGCCCCGGCTCCGGCGGTGGTAGAAGCAGCCGCGGCTAGTCGGCTCACCATCCTGTTTGGCTCCCAGACCGGCAACAGCAAGAAAGCCGCCGGTCTGGTGGCCGAAGCGGCCCGCCGCCGGGGCCTGCAGCCGCAGGTGCGCGACATGAACGACTACCCCACCAAGGACCTCAAAACCGAGCAGTTGCTGCTGGTGGTGGTGAGCACCCAGGGGGAAGGCGACCCGCCCATGGCGGCCGAGGAGCTGCACCAGTTCCTGCTCAGCAGCCGCGCCCCCAAGCTGCCCGACCTGCAGTACGCCGTATTGGCCCTGGGCGACAAAAGCTACCTGCAGTTCTGCCAGACCGGCTTCGAGTTCGACCAGCGCCTGGCCGAGCTGGGCGGCCGCCGCCTGGCCGAGCGGCTGGACTGCGACGTAACCTTCGAGGACGAAACCCGCCAGTGGGCCGAGCAGGTGCTCAGCCGCATCATTGAGTTGCAGCCCGTCCCGGCCCCCGTAACGGCTGGTGCCGCCGTGGCCGCGCCGTTGGTGGCTTCGGTTGGTGCGGGCTACGCGCCGGAAGTGGCCCCGCGGCCCGCCGCCGTGGAGTACAACGCCCGCAACCCTTTTGGGGCGGAGCTGCTGGAGAAGATTCAGCTCAACGGCCGGGGCTCCACCAAGGAAACCTACCACCTGGAGTTTTCCCTGGCTGATTCGGGCCTGACCTACGAGACCGGCGATGCCCTGATGGTGCAGCCCCGCAACCGCCCCGCGCTGGTGCAGGAGGTGCTGCAGGCTGCCCGCCTCTCCGAAGCCGCCCCGGTGCGCCTCGAAGCCGAGGAATTGGACCTGACCACCGCCCTCACCGAGCGGCTGGAACTGTCGGTCATCACCCGCGACGTGCTGGAGCGCTACGCCGCCGTGGCCCCACAACACCCGCGCCTCCGCGAAATTCTGGCCGATACGGCCGGTTTGGGCACCTACCTCTACGGCCGCGACGTGGCCGACTTGCTCACTGAGTTTCCGGTGGAGCTGTCGGGGCAGCAGCTGGCGGCGGTGCTGCGGCCGTTGCCGGCCCGGGCCTACTCCATTGCCTCCTCCTTGCTGGCCCACCCCGAGGAAGTGCATCTGACCGTGGGGGCCGTGCGCTACGAAACCTACGGCCGCGCCAAGCACGGGGCCTGCTCCGGCTACCAGGCCGACCACCTGAGCATCGGCGACACGGCCCGGGTGTGGGTGGACCGCAACGAGTACTTCAAGCTGCCGCAGGACGCTGCCACCGACATCATCATGGTGGGCCCTGGCACCGGGGTAGCGCCTTTCCGGGCCTTCGTGGAGGAGCGGGCCGAAACCGGCGCTACCGGCCGCAACTGGCTGCTGTTCGGCAACCCCCATTTCACCACCGACTTCCTGTACCAGACCGAGTGGCAGCAGCACCTCAAGCGCGGCACCCTCGACCGCCTCGACGTGGCCTTCTCCCGCGACCAGGCCCAGAAGCTCTACGTGCAGCACCGCCTGCTGGAACAGAGCCGCCGCGTGTACGAGCAGCTCGAAAACGGGGCCTACTTCTACGTGTGCGGCGACAAATCCCGCATGGCCCACGACGTGCAGCAGGCCCTGCGCCAGATCATCCAGCAGGAAAGCGGCCACGACGCCGACTACGCCGCCGAGTACCTGCGCCAACTCAAAAAATCGCGCCGGTTTCTGGAGGATGTGTATTAGTAGTGAGTACTGAGACGTGAGTAGTGAGATGATAAGTGTCGTCCATAAATGTAGAGACGCAACATCTTGCGTCTCCCGCCAGAACAGCCGGCCCCGCGCGAACCACCAACCATTGTAGAGACGCGACACTTCGCGTCTCCCGCCAGAACAACCGGCCCTGCACCGCTTACCGCTTCAACGAAACGACCTCAGCAACGACGAGACTCCAACTATTGCGTCTCTACAACCGCGCAGTTCGTCTGGCTCCCCCTCTCTGAAGGAGAAGGGGCCGGGGGATGAGGTGAGCCACCTCAACGAGAACCGCTACCTAGCCCAGGGCTTCCGCCCTGGAACCACCGACATCCAACCACCACCATGGCCGATACCCCAAAACTTTCCGAAGTCGAGCACGTCAAGGAAGCCAGCAACTACCTGCGCGGCACTTTGGCTGAAAGCCTCGTGAACCCGCTCACCGGCGCCCTCTACCCCGACGATACCCACCTGATCAAGTTCCACGGCTCCTACCAGCAAACCGACCGGGACCTGGACTCGGAGCGCAAGCGCCAGAAGCTGGAGCCGCTGTACTCGCTCATGATTCGGGTGCGGGTGCCGGGCGGCATTGCCTCGCCGGCCCAATGGCTGCGCATGGATGAGCTGGCCGACGAGTACGGCAACCACACGCTCAAGCTCACCACCCGCCAGGCCTTTCAGCTGCACGGCGTGCTCAAGCGCGACCTGAAAAAAACCATCCAGGGCTTCAACGAGGCTTTACTGGACAGCATTGCGGGCTGCGGCGACGTGAATCGCAACGTGATGTGCAACCCCAACCCGCACGAGAGCCCCCTGCACGCGGCCGTGTACGAGGTGTCGAAGCAGATCAGCGCCCACCTCACGCCCCGCACCTCGGCCTACTGGGATTTGTGGCTGAACGGCGAGCCCCAGTTCACCAGCGCCCCCAACGAGGGCGAGGAGGACGCCGAGCCCATCTACGGCAAAACCTACCTGCCCCGCAAGTTCAAGATTGCCCTGGCCATTCCGCCCTACAACGACACCGACATCTTCGCCAACGACCTGGGTCTGATTGCCATAGAGGAGCGGGGCCAGCTGGTGGGCTTCAACGTGGCCGTGGGCGGCGGCATGGGCATGACCTTCGGCATGCCCGACACCTACCCCCGCCTGGCCGACGTCATCGGCTTCGTACCCGCCGATAAAGTGGTGGACGCCTGCGAGAAAATCGTGACGATTCAGCGCGACTGGGGCAACCGGGAAAACCGCAAGTTCTCCCGCCTCAAGTACACCGTGGACCGCGTGGGCCTCGACGTGTTTAAAGCCGAGCTAAACCAGCGCCTGGGCTTCCCGGTGGAGCCCGCCCGCCCCTACCAGTTCCGCAGCTCCGGCGACGCCTACGGCTGGTCCATCCAGGCCGATGGCCGGGCCCACCTCACGCTGTTCGTGGAAGGCGGCCGGGTGCTCGACCGGGAAGGCTACACGCTCAAAACCGCTTTGCGCGAAATTGCCGCCTTTCACACCGGCGACTTCCGCCTCACCGGCAACCAGAACCTGATCATCGCCAACATTGCCCCCGAGCACCGGCTGAGCGTGCAGGCCATGTTGCAGCAGCACGGCGTGGCCATCGAGGCCGGCAAGGAATATACGGCCCTGCGGCGCGGGGCGCTGGCCTGCGTGGCCCTGCCCACCTGCACGCTGGCCTTCGCGGAGGCCGAGCGGTATCTTCCGGAATTATTGGATAGATTGGATCGGGTGATTCGCCAACAGGGTCTGGCTCAGAACGATATTCTGCTGCGGATGACGGGCTGCCCCAACGGCTGCGCCCGCCCCTACCTCGGCGAAATCGGGCTGGTGGGCCGGGCCGTGGGCCGCTACAACCTGTACCTCGGTGCCGCTTTCAACGGGGAGCGGATGAACAAGCTCTACAAGGAAATGCTGGACGAAGACGGCATCGTGCGGGAGCTCACGCCCCTGCTCGCCGACTACGCCCAGAACCGCCAGCCCCAGGAGCGGTTTGGTGATTTCGTCATCCGCCAGGGCTACGTGCAGCCCACCGCAAGCGGCCTGACGTTTCATGAGTAACCGATAGAACGTCATGCTGAGCTTGCCGAAGCATCTCTACCGCTTCGCCTGCACTTACACAACGAAGCGGTAGAGATGCTTCGGCAAGCTCAGCATGACGGCCAACTTCTTTCCTGCATCCGACCCCAACCAACACCGCCAACCATGCCCCTTTCCTCCAACAACGCCCTGCCCCAGCCCGAGCCGCCCCCGGCGGTGCCCGATGGCAACCGGCTGTTTCCGGTGTTTCTGAAGCTGGAACAGATGCACGTGCTGCTGGTGGGCGGCGGGGCCGTGGGCTTCGAGAAGCTCTCGGCCATGCTGGCCAACAGCCCCAACGCGGCCATTACGGTGGTGGCTACCTGGTTTAGGCCCGAGCTGCGGGTGCTGGCCGGCCAGCACCCCGCCGTGCAGCTGCGCGAGCAGCCCTACGACCCCACCCACCTCGTCGGCCACGACCTGGTGATTGTGGCCACCAACGACAAAGCCCTGAACCTGCAGATCAAGGCTGACGCCACCCGCCAGCGCCTGCTCTGCAACGTGGCCGACACGCCCGCCGCCTGCGACTTTTACCTGGGCTCCATCGTGCAGAAGGGTGACCTGAAAATTGCCATCAGCACCAACGGTAAGTCGCCCACCATTGCCAAGCGCCTGCGCGAAATGCTCACCCACACCCTCCCCGACGAGCTGCACGACGTGCTCCAGCGCATGTCGCAGATTCGGGAGAAGGTGGGCGGCGACTTCGCCCAAAAGGTAAAGTCGCTGAACGCCGTAACGGCCGAGCTGACCGGCGGGCCGGCCTACGAATCACCCGCCGCGGCGCGGTGGCGCAAAATTGCCACCGGGGCGCTGCTGGCCTTTGCGGCCATGCTGGTGTTCAACATTCTGAGCTACTATTTCACCCTGGAGCAAGTCTGGGACGCTGCCACTCACGCCGAAACCTTCTGGCTGTTCGTGGCCATCGGCTTCGGCGCACAGCTCATTGATGGACTGCTGGGCATGGGCTACGGCGTGGTTACGGCCATCAGCCTGATGAGCCTGAACATTGCCCCGGCGGCCGTGAGTGCCAGCATCCACACCGCCGAAATGTTTGCCAGCGGAGCCTCGGGCTACCACCACTACCGCTTCGGCAACGTGAACAAGCGCCTGTTCAAAGTGCTCCTGATTCCGGGCGTGCTGGGCGCCATTGCGGGGGCCTACCTGCTCTCGAAGTTCGGCGAAACCTACGCCGGCTACGTGAAGCCGTTCCTGGCGGTGTATCTGCTGCTGCTGGGCATCCGCATCATCAGCAAGGCCTTCAGCAAGCCCGGCCCGCGCAAGAAGCACAAGAAACTGGGCATCCTGGCCGCGGCCGGCGGCTTCCTCGATTCGTTTGGCGGGGGCGGCTGGGGGCCGCTGGTCACCAGCACGCTCATTGCCGGGGGCCGCACGCCGCAGTACGTGATTGGCTCGGTGAGCGTCACGGAGTTTTTTGTCACGTTTGCCAGCGCCGTCACGTTTTTCGCCACCCTGGGCATTTCGCATTGGCAGATTATCCTGGGCCTCATCATCGGGGGCGTGGCCGCCGCGCCGCTGGCCGCCCGCCTCGCCGGCCGCCTGCCCGTCCGCTGGATGTTCGTGGGCGTGGGCCTGATGGTGATTGTGTGGAGTTTGTGGGCGTTGCGCAAGGTGTTTATGTAGCACACCCTTTAGCTTGTGCCGCCCTAATAAACGGCCCCGCTGACACCTGTTCAGCGGGGCCGTTTCGCATGGAAACCGACCCGCTGCAAACCATTAAAAAACACTAACAACCAATATCCTTTATACCGTGTAAAAATCACTGAAATTCAGACTATTAACCGCCATAAACACCACAAAACAAAGCCTGAAATAAGTCAATTATGGACATGGAACAGGAGGTATTCACTGCTACTTTTAGCGTACCAACCATCCTACTCCTATGCTATCCTCCCTACGTCTGACTTACTGGCTTTCCTGCTGTATACTCCTGACAGCTTCAGCATGTAAAAAAGACTCTGAATCAGGTCCTGGGCTGCGCATCGTCAATAAAGTCCCTTATTATCATTTCACGGAAGATGATCAACCGTGGCTGACGATGCGGCAAGGAGACACTTGGCAGTTTGAGAATGGGCGCGGCTACCGACGAACTTACCAGGTCAGCCAGATTATCGATTACACTCAGGCAGAAAAAAAGGAAGTTCAGCCACCCGGCCCAAACTTTTCTTCTCCTAAGCTGCTGAACTACTTCGACCAGAAAACAGTGCGCCTGACCCGTATTGATAGTGTACGGGTTGGTGGCGGAGAGTTTCGCTTTTATCGGGGTGCGGCCCAGTTGACCAACCGTAGTTTCGATGGCTACGACAAAAACAAGAGCAGCTTCTATGCGAAAGGAGAATGGTCGGCTTTCGTTGGCAACACCGACCTTATCAGCGACTACTATCACTGCAGAGGCCTGAAATTCCCGCGTGGGTCTGCCTTGGAAGGGCCGTTTCAGCAACTCAGCATTCGGGGCCGGCAGTACACCGAAGTAGTTGCGTTTGTGGGCACTTCTCGCGGCCCAGATTGCGCGCCCACGCCTGCCTCATTCATGCAAGAGCTGTATTATGACCGGCGCGCCGGCATTGTGCGAATGGTGAGCCTTGGCGGTGAGGTATGGGACCGGCTGCCATAAGACCAATAGCACAGTATCGGCTACATTGCTACGCTCGTTCGCAGAAGCCGGAGCTTCGCGTTAAGGCAAAAACCGAATGACAAAGTTCTTCAGCGGGTTCTTCGTGATGAGCAGCACCAGCTCGCCGTTCACGTATCGGTACTCGCCTTCGCGGTCGGGCAGGCCGGCGGTGTAGCGGGCCGGGCCCAGGCGCTGCACGCTGAAAAAGTCGCCGAAATACTCGGAAAATGCCCGGGCCTGCCCTTGCGGCTCACCGAAAAACAGGTCCGTGACAGTGTAGCGGATCGGCTGCTTTTCGGTGGCGCGGTGCTGGTACCGGTACTGGCTGGCCACGATGTCGTAATGGTCGCCCTTCCACTCGGTGCGCGAGGCGAAATCGCCCTGGTTGGTGTGGGCTTCCACGGTGGAAAGCAGCAGCTGGCCGTTGCGCACCCGGTTCACCACCTGGTAGTAGATCTTCAGCTTATAGATCAGGAAGTTCACCTTCACGTCGCTGGTGAGCGTGGAAACGGCGTCGGTGGTGGCCGTCTGCGGAACGCGCGTGGCCGTCATGGTGCCCACGCGCACGCCGGCCACCTCAATAGCGTAGCGCCGCGTTTCGGGCACCGCGGGGCGCGCCGCCGGAGTTTGCGCCGAGGCAGCTCCAACCAGACCAACCAACGCCCCCGTCAGGCCCAGCCGGAAGCCACTCCCACTCATGCGGCGCGGCCGGCTACGTGCCAATGCTCCGGCCTATTGCTCATTCAGGTTCCAGTTGTAGTCCAGGAAGTCGATTTTGGCGTTGGCGTCGAGCTTGGTGGTGGAGTACTTGTTCACCCACTTCACCACCGACTGCCCGTTCTCGCTCCAGTCGCCCTTGTACCAGTCGAAGTACTTGGAAAGCTGGGCGCTGCTCTTGCTGATCTTGTTTTTGGCGGGGTTGTTCACGAAGTCACGGCCCTGGTCGTCGAGCTGGCTGTCGAGTTTGGCGGCGGTGTAAGCCTCATTGCGCAAACTGGGGCACGAGACGGAGGCGCACACCAGTGCGAAGTGAATGCGCGGGTCGTTGAACTTCTTACGCAGCGTGCCGTGCTCAATTTCGTCGAGGCTCATCTTCTTACCGCCGATGCTGAAGAACTTGGCCGCCCAGGGCGTGGTCACGAATGGAATCTTGATTTTCGAGCCGATATCCTTGATGCTCTGCACCGGGTAGTGGTCCAGGATCAGGCGGATGGTGTAGGCGTTGTAGGCGTTGATCCAGTAGGCCATCTGCTCCTGCTTGCTCCACGAAGCGGCCGGGGCATTCTTGCTCAGCAGCGCCAAGTACTGGTTGAACTCCTTTTCGTCGGCCTTGAAGCCTTTGTAGTTCACCTGGCCTTTGCTGTTGACGTGCTTTTTGAGCAGCTTGTCGAACGCCGCATGGTCGGGGGCGGCGGCTGGCGCGGCAGCTACGGCGGGCACGGCCGCCAGGGTGGGTAGCGGCGCAGCCAAGGCCAGGCCAGCAGCCAGCTGAAGAGTGAACAAGGCGCGAACAGGCAGATTGGGCAGTTTCATAAGCAAGGGGATTTGCCGCAGTATACGGCGGCGGTGGCCGGCGGTACGGGGCCGGCGCAGCGGCCGTAGCAGCAGTTTGGCCGGAATATACGGGCGAGGTATCACAAAAAGATTGCAGCCGCGCCAAACTCCGTGCCGCACCGCTTACGTACGCCTGTTTCACCCCCTTCCTCCTGCATGCTGCTGACCTCCGTGCTGCTGGCCCTGGCCACGCAGGCTCCACCGCCCGACAGCACCACCCGCCGGTTGTCGGTGCTGCCGCTGCCACTCGTCTACTACACCCCGGAAACCCGGCTGGCCTACGGGGCCGCGCTGGTGTTCACCGTGCGCTTCCGCCAGGATTCCGCCTTCACTGATGCCCGGCCCTCACAGTTCACGCTGGGTGCCGCCTACACCCAGAACCGGCAGCTGCTGCTGTATCTGCCGTTTCAGGTGTTCTACCAGCACAACACCTACTACGCCTACGGCGAGGCGGGCTACTACCGCTACAACTACTATTTCTACGGCGTGGGCGAGCAGGCCGTGCCGCGTGAGCTGTACGGCGTCAATTTCCCACGGGTGCGCCTCAACGCCTTCCGCCGCGTGGCCCCGACCCTGGCCGCCGGCAAGCTCTACGCCGGGCTGCGCTACCAACTGGAAGACTACGACGTGACGACCACCGAAGACGGCGGGCAGCTGGCCAGCGGCCGCGTGCCGGGCGGCTTGGGCAGCCGGCTGCATGGCGGCGGCCTGGGCGTGTTCTTCGACTCGCGCGACAACCTGTTCTTCCCCACCAAAGGCGTGGTGGCCGACCTGACCGGCATGATTCGCAACCGCGCCGACAACACCGGCCCGCTGGGCACCACCCACTTCAGCCGCTACTCGGCCGACGTGTCGTCGTACCACAGCCTGAACCGGCGGGCGGTGCTGGCCCTGAACTACTTCGCCAGCTTCACGGCCGGTACGGCCCCGTTCAACGCGCTGTCGTTGCTGGGCGGCACGCGCCGGATGCGGGGCTACTACGAAGGCCGTTTCCGCGACCAGCACGCGGCCCTGCTGCAAACCGAGCTGCGCCTGGCCGTGTATAAACGGCTGGGAGCCGTAGCTTTCGGCTCCGTAGGCACCCTCGGCGACGCCGCCGACGGCTTGCGCCTGCGCCAGCCCAAGGGCGCGTACGGCGCCGGCCTGCGTTTCACCCTCAACCGCCGCGACCACCTCAACCTGCGCCTCGACTACGGCCTCGGCAAAGAATCCAGCGGGTTCTACCTGACCGTTGGAGAAGCGTTTTGATGGGTATTAGTGCTACAGCTAGCAAGCTGGTTCCCCTCCTTGGAAAATGTCGCGCATCAAGCGAGTGTGGGTTAGGGGTGGTTGACAATCGTTGGTCGGTATGTAAGATTAGCTCTAAAATCGTCCTGAATGTATCAACCACCCCTAGCCCCTCCTTTCCAAGGAGGGGAACTAGCTTGCTAGCCGTAGCGCTACTAACTACAAAACACCGCCCCGCTTCCGCTGCGTATATCTGCTTTCCATGACCATCAGCATCATCATTCCTACCTATAATGAGGCCGCCAATATTGGCCGGCTGGTGCAGGAGCTGCGCCACTACGGATCCGCCGAAGCTCCCGAAATCCTGGTTGTAGACGCTAACAGCGCCGATGGCACCGCCGAAGTGGCCCGGCAGGCCGGCGCCACCGTGCTGCCGGCCCCCAAGCCCGGCCGCGCCGCCCAGATGAACCACGGCGCCGCCCACGCCACCGGCGACATTCTCTACTTCGTGCACGCCGACGTGCAGATTCACCCCGACTTTGCAGCCACCATCCGGCAGGCCGTGGCCGACGGCTACCCCGCCGGCTGCTACCGGTTCCGCTTCGATTCCGAGCACCCGCTGCTGCGCTTCAACAGCTACGGCACCCGCTTCAAGGGCATCATGAGCCGCGGCGGCGACCAGACGCTGTTTGTCACGCGGGAGCTGTTTGGGCAGCTGGGGGGCTTCCGGGAGCAGTTTGTGGTGATGGAGGACTTCGACATCATCCAGCGCATCCGGCGCGTGGCGCGCTTCCTGATTGTGCCGCAGGACGTGGTAGTTTCGGCCCGCAAGTATGAGCACAACAGCTGGCTGCGGGTGCAGCTGGCCAACCTGACGGCGTTTTCGCTGTACTTTCTGAAGGTGTCGCCGGTCCGGATTGCGCGCACCTACAAGGCCATGATCAACCACCGCTGATGCCGGCGCCCGTTCTCGTAACCGGGGCCAATGGCTTTCTGGGCCGCCACCTGGTGGCCGAGCTACACCGGCGCGGCCTGCCCGTGCGGGCGCTGGTGCGGCCCGGCACGCCCCCGCCCTTCCCGGCCGCCTGGGCCGTGGACTACCGCTTCGCCGACCTCACCCAGCCCGCCACCCTCGCCGGCCTCGCCGATGGCTGCGCGGCCATCGTGCACGCCGCAGCCCTGGCCCAGGTGAACCCCGCCCGCAACCCCGCCGTGTGGGCCGTGAACGACGCCGGCACGGCCGCTATGCTGGACCTGGCCCGGCAGGCCGGGGTGGCGCGCTTCGTGTACGTAGGCACAGCCAACGTCTTCGGCTTCGGAACCCTAACCGACCCCGGCGACGAAACGCGCCCCTACGCCGGCGCCCGCTACGGCCTCGACTACATGGACAGCAAGCGCGCCGCCACCGACCGGGTGCTGCGCGCCGTGGCCGAGTGGCAGCTGCCGGCCGTGCTGGTGCACCCCACTTTCATGCTGGGCCCGCAGGACGCCCGGCCCACCTCCAACGCCCTGCTGCTGGAGCTGTACCGTGGCCGGCTGCCCGGCTATCCGCCCGGCGGCAAAAACTACGTGCACGTCCACGACGTGGCCGTGGCCACCATCAATGCCCTGACCATGGGCCGCATAGGCGAATCCTACATTCTCGGCAACGAAAACCTGAGCTACCGCGACGCCTTCCGGCAGCTGGCCGGCGTGCTGGGCGTGGCACCGCCGCGCTGGCCCATTCCGGGCGGGCTGGCGCGCCTGTATGGGGCGTTTGCCGAAATGCAGGCGCGCCTTACGGGCCGGCCGGGCCAGCTCAATGCCGCCATGGCCGCCGTCGCCAACGACGGTCATTATTTCAGCGTGCAGAAAGCCCGGCACGAGTTGGCGCTGCCGCAAACGCCTATCGGGCAGGCCGCCGCCGAGGCCTTCGCGTGGTTTAAAGCCCATCAGTATGTTTGATTCTCAACCGGCTTCTGCCGACTTACCACCTATTCCTTCCCCATCGCTTGCCGCCGCACTGCCGCAGCTGCCCCAGCCGCTGCCGCTGCCGCGCACCGGGCAGTTTGCGGGCCGGGTGGCCATCGTCACGGGCTCGGAGTCGGGCATCGGGCGCGAAACGGCGCGGGCCTTGTGCGCCGCCGGAGCCGCCGTGGTGCTCAACGGGCGCCAGGCCGAGCGCCTGGAACTCACACGCCAGCAGCTGGCCGCCGCCGGCTACCTGGTGGCCACCTGCGTGGCTGACGTAACCGACTACGCCGCCTGCGAAACGCTGGTGGCTACGGCTATCCGGGAGTTTGGCCGGCTGGATATCCTGGTGGCCAATGCCAGCATCTCGCAGCGCGCCTACTTCGCCGACATGCAGCCCGACGTGTTCCGGCAGGTGCTCGACAGCAACGTGTACGGGGCCGTATTTCCGCTGAAAGCCGCCCTGCCGCACCTGCTCGCCAGCCGCGGCAGCGTCACGTTTATTTCCTCGATTTCGGCCCTGAACGGCATGCCCAGCGGCTCGGCCTACTGCGCCGGCAAAGCGGCCCTCACTAACCTGGCCCACACCCTGCGCCTGGAGCTGGACGGCACCGGCGTGCACTTCGGCGTGGTGCACATCGGCTTCACCCAAAACGACGACGACAAGCGCGTACTCGACGCCCAGGGCCAGCCAGTGCCCATTGCGCACCGCCCGCCACGCTGGCAGAAAACCCAGGCCGAAGTGGCGGCCATCATCGTTCGACACATCCGGCGACGGCGGCAGCGCACCGTTATTTCGGCGCTGGGCTGGCTGATTGCCATCGTGCACACCTACGCGCCCCGCCTCGGCGACTGGGTGGTGCTCACCACGATGCGCCGGATGCGCAATTTCTACGAGTGAGCAACTAAACCGAACCGGCCGCCGGCTGCGTACGTGCGTCAGCAAACAGGCCACCCGGCCTTGGCTGCCGCTGACTGCCGGCTACCGCCTAACTTGCCAGTACCCCGCCCCGCTTTACTACCCACACTACTACTTGTTTCTCTTGCCCGCTACGCCCGCCCGTGCCGCCATTCTGCTTTTCACCCGCCCGGCGGGTGAGGAAGCCGCGCACAAATCGTTTGGACGGGGGCGACGGACGGCGGCGGCCATTGCGGCGCAGCTGATTGCGCGCGCCAGCGCCACGGCCCGGCAGGCAGGCGTTGATTTTGTGTGCGTGGAGTCGGGCGAGCAAAGCGGGCGCACCTTCGGGCAGCGGCTGGCGTCGGCGCTGGCGTATGGGTTTGAACTGGGCTACGAGCAGCTGGTGGTTATCGGCAACGACTGCCCGCAGCTGACGCCCGCCCTGGTACGGCAGGCTGTGCGCGCCCTGCACACCACCGACGCCGTGCTGGGCCCCGCCCTCGATGGGGGCGTGTACCTGCTGGGGCTGCACCGCCGCTTTTTCGAGGCCGAAGCCTGGGTTGCGCTGCCCTGGCAGACGGCCGCCCTGGGGCACGCGCTGCGCCGCTGCCTGCACCGGGCCGGCGCGGCCGTGGCCACCCTGCGCCCCCTCGCCGATGTAGACACGGCCCACGATTTTGCCGGCCTGCTAGCTTGGCTACCTGCCGGTTCTTTCCGCAGCCGTCTGCACACTATTCTGGCCGCCGAGCAGCCGCTGCGGCCCGTGCTCCGGCTTCGGCCGAGCCTACTGGCTGCAGCGGCCATGCTGCCGCAGCGCGGCCCACCAACTCTCTGAAAGCAGCCGAAAGTTGCCGGCCAGCCAGCTGCAAGCGCCCTGCACGGGGCGTCTTGCGGCGGTTGGTGCGGCTGGGTTTTGTTTTTCAGATTGTTGACTTCGTAGATGAAAAATCTTTTCTATGTGTTGCTTTTCCTGCTGCTGGGCGGGCCGGTTTCCGGTGCCCTGGCGCAGTCGGTTGATCTGGTGGTGTCCATCGTGGACGTCTCGACGCGCAAGCCCGTGGCGGGCCAGCTGGTACACCTCGATAACGCCGCCGTGGGCTTCAGCGCCCAGCAAACCACCAACGCCCAGGGCCAGACTCGCTTCCGGGGGCTGAGCACGGCTGGCACCTACACCGTGAGCACCGAGGTATCGGACCGGTTTCAGGCCGTGCGCGAAACGGGCCTTACGCTGCGCGCCAACTCCAGCCCCAGCGTGACGCTGGTGCTGCCGCTGGCCAGCGCCCAAACCCTGACAGGCGTGACGGTGCGGGCCCCCAACAACGCCACCACCCTCAACACCCAGAACGCCGAGGTAGCCTCGCAGCTGTCGGCGCGGGAGCTGCGCGAGATTCCCATTGAGGCCCGCGACATCACGCGCGCCCTCTACCGCCTGCCCAACGTGACGCAGGCCACGGGCTTTTTCGCGGAAGCACCCAACGTGAGCATCAACGGCGCCAACGGCCTCTACACCAACTACCTGATCGACGGCCTCGACAACAACGAGAACTTCCTGGGCGGGCAGCGCTTTGCCATGCCGGTGGGCTTCGCCCAGAACCTGAACGTACTGACCAACAACTTCAGCACCGAGTTCGGCAACTCGGCCAACGGCATCGTCAACATCACCACCAAATCCGGCTCCAACGACCTGACGGCCGAGGCCTTCTACCTGACCCGGCCCGGCCCGAGCATCGACGGCAAGACCGATTTTGCGCAGCGCGACCTGTCGGGCAACCAGGTGAAAGGCGGCTTCCAGCGCCAGCAATTCGGCTTTGGCGTGGGTGGGGCGCTGGTGAAGGACAAGACGTTCTTCTACCTGAACGCCGAGCAGACCTTCGACTTCAAGGACAACGTGCTGACCTCGCCCGACCTGGGCGTGGCGGCCACCGTGCGCGGCCAGAACCGCTTCACCTACCTCTCCGGCAAGCTCGACCAGCGCTGGACCGAGCGGTTCCGCTCGTCGCTGCGGGCCAACGTGGGCCTCGTGAACATTGAGCGCCAGGGCGGCGGCCTCGACGGCGGCATAGCCTTCCCGTCGACTGGCAACCGCCAGGACCGCAACTCTATCAACATCGCCTCGCAGAACGTGTACGTGGGCAACAACTTCACCTCGCAGACCGATGTGCAGTACGCCCGCTTCCGCTGGAACTACGCCAGCGCCGACAACCCCGACAGCCCCGACGTGACAGTACTGGGCCCAACACGGCAGGTGCTGGCGGTGCTAGGCCACCCCGGCTACTTGTTCGATTCGCACCAGAGCACCTGGCAGGCCCAGCAGAAATTCACGCTGCTGCGCGGCCGCAACACCTTCAAGGGCGGCTTCGGGGTTATCAGCACTGAGCACTCGCTGTTCGGCGGCGGCAACCCTAACGGCAGCTACACCGTGCAGCTCACGCAGGCCCAGCTTGATGCGCTGCGGGCCCGCAACCTCGGGCCCGGCCTGGGCATCAACGACATTCCGGCCAACGTGCAGGTAAACAACTACAGCGTGGAATTACGGCCGGCCTCGTTCGGCACCACGCAGAACCTGTACAATATCTACGTGGAAGACCTGTATGCCGTGACGGACCGCCTGAACGTGACGCTGGGCGTGCGCTACGACTACGACAACCTCTCGAAGGGCGGCGCCGCCAACGGCGACCGGAACAACGTGGCCCCGCGCGCTAACTTCAACCTGCAGCTCACGGACCGCAGCAGCCTGCGCGGCGGCTACGGCCTGTTCTACGACAAGATCCTGTACACCGTGTACAGCGACGCGCTGCAGCAAAACACCACCTCCGCCGACTACAAAACCCAGCTGCGCGAGTTGGTGCGGGTGGGCGCGCTGCCTGCCAGCACCAACTTCGACCGGATTACGTTCGATGGCAACCAGAGCGGCAGCGTGGCCGGCGTAACGTATCTGCAGGGCCCTTCGGGCTCTACGCTACAAGGCCAGCGGGCCGGCGTTTCGAGCGGGGAGCGGCGCATTCTCAACCCCAACGGCTACCAGAACCCGTATTCGCACCAGAGCACGCTGGGCTACCAGTATCAGGTGAACACCAAGACCCTGTTTTTCGTGGATCTGGTGTACAACCGCAGCTACGACCTGTTCCGCCTGCGCAACGTCAACAGCGTATCGGAGTACCCGCAGACCGACCCCAACAACGTGACCGTGCGCACCGAAACCCAGGCCAACGCCACCCGTCCCGTGCCTATTCTGGCCGACGGCAGCGCCCTGATTGGCGGCCAGCGCGTAACGGGCGTGGCCCGCAACGTGGTGATGACCGAGTCGGAAGGCCGCTCGCGCTACATGGGCGCCAGCTTCAACCTGCAGAAGGATGCCGCCGAAGACAAGTACGGCTACCGCGTGTCCTACACGCTGTCGAACCTGAAAAACGACACCGAGGACGTGAACTTCCGCGCCGCCGACGCCAACAACTACGGCCAGGAATTCGCCAACTCCATCAATGACCGTACGCACGTCATCAACGCCATCGGCAGCTACTACCCGGTGCGGGCGCTGCGCCTCACGGTGGCCTCGCTGCTGCAAAGCGGCCAGCCCGTAAACCGCGTGACGGGCGGCTACCCGGTGCCGGGCAGCAACCCGGTGGTGCTCACCAACGACCTGAACGGCGACGGCAGCTCGTTCAGCACTGCCTACCAGGGCAACGCCGACCGTTTCCCCGGCGAAGGCCGCAACTCCGACCGTCTGCCCTGGTCGAAGACGTTTGACGTGGGCGCGCAGTACTCGCTGCACTTCGGCGAGAAAACCAGCCGCCTGGAGCTGACCGCCGACGTGTTCAACGTGCTCAACACCCAGAACCTGAGCGGCTACGCCAACAACGCCACCCAAAGCAACCAGATTCAGGTGGGCGCGGCTGGCTCGGGCATCGTGCGCCGCAACGCCAGCGCCCCGCGCCAGTTCCAGTTCGGGCTGCGCTACGCGCTGTAGTCAGGCAAAACGGATGTGCGTGTCATGCTGAGCTTGCCGAAGCATCTCTACCGCTTCGCCTGCATGAATTCAACGAAGCGGTAGAGATGCTTCGGCAAGCTCAGCATGACACGTTCTTTGACATTACCTTCCCAACGAATGAAAAAATACCTTTTCCCTATCCTCGCCCTGCTCTCCGCCTGCAACCCCACCGACAAGGCGCGGGAGCCACAGCAGGTGCTCACCCAAACCTGGCCGCAGATAGAGGCGGCCGCCAAAGGCCAGACCGTGAGCATGCTGATGTGGATGGGCGACCCGCTCATCAACCGCTACATGAGCACCTACGTGAAGCCCGAGCTGCAGCGGCGCTACGGCATCGAGCTGGAAATTGCGGCCGGCCAGGGTGCGCAACTGGTTCAGACGCTGGCCGCCGAGCTGCAGGCCGGGCAGCCCAGTGAGGCCGATATGGTCTGGATCAACGGCGAGACGTTTTACCAGCTGCGGCAGGTGGATGCCCTGCTGGGGCCCTTCGTGGACAAGCTGCCGAACGCCCGGCTGCTGGATATGCAGAACCCGTTCATCAACACCGATTTTCAGCAGCCGGTGGCGGGCATGGAAGCGCCCTGGGGCAACGTGCAGTTCAACTTCATCTACGACTCGGCGCGGGTGGCGCGGCCGCCCCGCTCGTTTGCCGAGCTGCCAGCCTTCGTGCAGGCCCACCCCGGCCAGTTCACCATCCCGAACGAATTCACGGGCATGACGCTGCTCAAGTCGTGGATGATAGCGCTGTCGGGCAAGCCGGAGCTGTTCCGGGGCAAGTTTGATGAGGGTGTGTACCGGAAGTGGTCGGGCGCGCTGTGGCGGCAGATCAACGCCAGCCGGCCGTATTTCTGGAAGCAGGGCCAGACGTTTCCGGAGCAGCTGGCGCCGCTGCACCAGCTGTTTGCCAACGGCGAGGTAGCCTTCACGTTTTCCAACAACGACGCCGAGGTGGACAACAAGGTCAACCAGAAGGTGTTTCCGGCCACGGCCCGTGCCTACGTGCCGCTGCCGGGCACCATCCAGAACTCGCACTACCTGGGCGTGGTGCGCGGCGCCCGCCACCCCGAGGCGGCGCTGGTGGCCATCAACTTCCTGCTTTCGCCGGAAGCCCAACTGCGCAAAATGGACCCCAACGTGTGGGGCGACCATACCGTGCTGAATCTGCAGGCGCTGCCCGCGGCGCAGCGGCAGCAGTTTGAGCAGCTACCTTCGCGCCGCTACGCGCCCCGCCGCCAGAACATCCAGGGTCAGGCCATCATGGAGCCCGACCCGGAGTACATGACCCGCCTGTTCAAGGACTTCCGCACCTACGTTATCGAAAAGCAGCCCGTTCCGGCCGGATAGAACGACTGCCGAATGTCATGCTGAGCGAAGCGAAGCATCTCGCTCGCCAAATTACCCTATTCGTCAGGCTCCCCATCTCCTTTCCGGAGAGGGGGCCGGGGGTGAGGCGCATTCGTTGCTCCGAAGCGGGCGAGCTGCTCCGACAACGTCAGCACGCGAGATTCCTCGGCTACGCTCGGAATGACCCTCTCTTAAATCTGAAACTCTCCTCTTTTTTGAAACCCGCTAACCGTTCCTGGATCCTGCTGCTGTATGCCCTGCTGGTGGCCGGCCTGCCGCTGGCCGGGCTCGGCTACGCGGCCCTGGGCAGCGTGGGCGTGGTGGGGCCGCTGGCTACGGGCTTCACCGGCCAGCACTGGCAGGCCCTCCTTCACGATACCGGCCTGCTCTACGCGGCGCTCTATAGCCTGTGGATTGCCACGGCGGCGGTGGGCGTTTCGGTGGCGCTGGCGCTAGGGCTGGTGCTGCACGCGCAACCCGCGCTGCGGCGGTGGCCGCTGCCGGGCCTGCTCTACGTGCCCCTGATCATGCCGGCGCTGGTGGTGGCGTTTTACCTGTTTCAGCTGCTAAGCGGGGCCGGCTGGCTTTCCCGGATTAGCTTCCGGCTGGGCCTGACCGGCAGCCCCGAGGCGTTTCCGGAGCTGGTGCAGGACGCCGCTGGCCTGGGCATCATTCTGGCCCACGTGCTGCTGCTGTTCCCGTTCCTGACGCTGCTGCTCCAAACAATCTACCACGAAAGTCGCCTCGACGACTACCGCCAGCTCACCCTGACGCTGGGCGCTAGGCCCGGGCAGTTCCGGTGGCGGGTGGCGGTGCCGGTACTGCTGCGCCGGGCGGCGCCCACGCTGCTGCTCAGCATCATTGCCACGCTTGGCGCCTACGACATCCCGCTGCTGCTGGGCCGCCCCTACCCCCAAATGCTGAGCGTATACATCGCCACCCGCCTCCAACGCTTCGACCTGAGCGAGCTGCCCGCCGCCTACCTGGCAGGCTTCCTGGTGGCGGTGGGCCTGCTGTTGCTGATTGCCCTGCTGCTCCGGGTGCTGCGGGTAACCCAGGCCGAAAAAAACTGACACAGCTAACCAGCTAGCACGCTCCCTTCATCACCTCATCACCTCATCACCAAATAAAAAAATGCGCTCCAGACTGCTCGTTTTCCTGCTTGCCGCCCTGTTCCTGCTGCCGTTTGGGCTGCTGGGGCTGCTGGCCGTAGGAGAAGGCTGGCGGTTTCCCGACGCGCTGCCGCCCGCCTACTCGCTGGCTGCTATACGTAGCCTGCTCTCCGCCGACAACGACCTGCTGGCCGGCCTGGGCCGCAGTCTGCTGCTGGCGGGCTCGGTGGCGGTGGTAGCTACGGCCGGGGGCTTCGGGGTGGCGCGTGCTGTGGCCCGCACTGGCGGCGGGCAACGCTGGCTGCTGCTCAGCTACCTGCCCTACGCCCTGCCGCCGGTGCTGCTGGCGGTGCTGGTGCAGCCGTTTATCATCCGGATGCACCTTTCGGGCTCGGTGGGCGGCGTGCTGCTGGGGCTGCTGCTGGTGGCGCTGCCGTTTGCCACGTTGCTGCTAGGCAGCTTCTGGACCCGCCAGGCCACCGAGTACGAGCAGCTGGCCCGCACCCTGGGCTGCACGCCCCGGCAGGCGTTGCGGCTGGTGCTGCTGCCGCTGGCCTGGCCGCTGCTGCGCACCACCCTGGTCCAGACGTTTCTGCTGAGCTGGTTTGACTTCGGCCTGACCAACCTGCTGAGCGTGGGCAAAGTGCGTACGCTCACGGTGCAGGTGTTCACCTACGTGGGCGAGGCCAACGCCCCGCTGGCGGCCGTGGCCTCGCTGCTGCTGCTGCTGCCGCCGGCCCTGCTGCTGCTGGCCAACAAATCTGCCCTGCTCCGGAAGCCGTAGCTTAAGGCCGGAAGGCAGGTTTCAACCATCAGCAAAGCACGATTAGCCATTGCGCGGCAACTTCTCCGCACTGAATCAACCTGCTTTCAACTCTCAGATTACAGTGAAAAAATGGAGGAAATACCGGAAATAAAGATGGTGCCGCAGCCCGAGTCTGAGGCAGCGAAACAAGCGGTTGGCTACCAGTGGAACGACGTTGCGGGGACCAGACACAAGCTGGGAGGTAAGCCTGATTCGGCAGGTGAGGTGGTGTATCCGACTTGCCCGGAGTGCTCGGACACCATGACATTTTACGCGCAGGTGGATTCCATCGGGGATGCGTACGACCTGATGGATTGTTGCGTGATCCACGTATTCGTGTGCCTGGATTGCTTCACGACGACCAGTATGATCAATCAGTGTCCGGCTTAGCCCGCCCCCTACATCTCCTCTGACTGCTTGCGGCGGGTTTTCCGCACCAACCTCTCCCACTACCAACTCCATGCTCAGCGTTTCTAAGCTATCCAAACAGTTCAACGGCCAGCCCGTCTTGCGCGACATTTCCCTGGAGCTGCGCGAGGGCGAGGTGCTGGCGGTGCTGGGCCGCTCGGGCTGTGGCAAAACCACGCTCCTCAAGATCCTGGCTGGCCTCGAAACGCCCGAAACCGGCACGCTCACCCTGCACGGCCACGACCTGCGCCCGGTGCCGCCCAACGAGCGGCAGATGGTGTACCTCTACCAGGAGCCCCTGCTGTTTCCACACCTCACGGTGTTCGAGAACGTGGCGTTCGGGCTGCGCATCCGCCACGTGAAAGAGGCCGAAATCAACGCCCAGGTAACGGCCCTGCTGGCTGAGCTGGAGCTGAGTGAGCACGCCCGTAAGGCACCGCACCAGCTGTCGGGCGGGCAGCGGCAGCGCGTGTCGTTTGGGCGGGCCCTCATCATCCGGCCGCGCCTGCTGTTGCTCGATGAGCCCTTCGGCAACCTCGATGCCCAGACCCGCGCCGCCATGCAGGAGCTGTTTCGGCGCGTCAGTGAGCAACACCAGATTACCTCGCTCTTCGTCACGCACGACAGCCGCGAGGCCCTCACCGTCGGTACCCGCTTCGCCTACCTCGACCGCGGCACGCTGAGCAGCTTCGCCTCCGTCGCCGACTTTATCCAGGACCCACGCACCAATATTGCCGCCGAACTGTCTTTCTGGGACACTATCCAGCGCACCGCATTTAGTGCCTAGTAGCTGGTGCTTAGTGCTTAGGTCAAACGACCTAGGCACCAAGCACGAACAACTTGGCGCTAACAACTAAGCCCTACATGAAAACCGACTTCACGCACTGCGAATCCATTTATTGGGTGTTCACCCAGCTCTGCAACGACAAGTGCGACCATTGCTACAACGACTCTGGCCCGCAGGGTACGCGCATCAGCGTGCAGGACTGCTTCCGCATCATCGATAACCTGCCGGAGCGGGTCGACCGCCTGATTCTGTCGGGCGGGGAGCCGCTGGCCGACCGGGTGAAGCTGTATTCGATTCTGGAGGCGCTGCAGGCCAAGTACCAGGGCCGCACCCAGATTATGCTCCAGACCAACGGCGACCTGCTCACGCCCGAAATCCTGGATCTGCTGATTGCCAAAGGCGTCACCCGCTTCGATATTGCCAGCATCGACCGCTACCACAAAGCCGCCGGAGCCCGCCTGATGACGCTGGCCGACCTGTTTGAGAGCCGCGGCGTCAACGGCGACGACCACGACCCGCTCATCGACAAAGAGCACCTGCTGGTAGAAGGCCACCGCCTGAGCTGGGGCTATTGGGGCGCCACCGAGGAAATGTGGCTGGGCGGCAACTGGGCCCGCGGCCGGGCCATGGAGAAAAACATCTGGCTGCGCGACCCCAGCCACAACTTCTGCGCCATCCTGTCGGGGGCCAAGGGCTTCCTGGGCGGCACCGATCTGCCGCAGGAAATCAGCATTCAACTCTGGAAAATCAACCCTTGCTGCCCTGGCACCAAGTTCCCGCTCGGCGACGCCCGCCGCGAAAAGGTAGCCGACGTACTGCTGCGCGCCTCTCAGTCTGAAATCATGCAGCGCCTCAACCAGGGCGAGCCCTGGAAGATGGGCGAATCCATCGGCGTGTCGGAAGCACATGCCCTGGCCCGCACCGAGGACCTGCAGAACGTGTGCCGCTGGTGCGACGAGTTCTTCGAGCAGCACGTGGACGAGGTGGTAGCCGCCACCCCGCTTCCAGCCTGATTTCCTTCTGATTCCTTACCCAGCAAAAAGCCCCGCACAGCTACTCCAGCGTTGCGGGGCTTTTTGCTGCGTCCCTCACAGGCCTGAAAACAGGCATGTATATCAGATGCCAGGTTGGTGTACGGCTGGCCGGAAACCGCAAGCGCGAAGAAAAGGCTTCGTGCTACTGCCTGGGTACCAACCCGAGCATTGTGCTATGGTATCCGTTTCGCGCCAACGTCTCCCCCGCCATACCTCCATTCCGGAGCACAAAAAAGCCCTCACCTGCGCAGTGCAGATGAGGGCTTTGGTGATCCCGCTGGGATTCGAACCCAGGACCCATACATTAAAAGTGTATTGCTCTACCAGCTGAGCTACAGAATCAGTTACTTTGCACGCAAATCGTGGCTTATTTGCTGATTGTGGCACAAAAGTAGTCGGCCGCCTTTTACCCTCCAAATGTTTTGCTGAAAAAACTCTTCCTTTTTTTACCGCCTCGCTGCTGACTGCCGGCTCGGTCATGGCGCAACCGGGGGCGCAGGAGCTTCAGAAAGCCGATTCGGCCTTTGTAGCCGGTGCTTATACACCTGCTTATCAATTATATCGACAAGTACTGCGCCAACACAAGGTAGCCTCGCCCCAGATGCTGCTGCGCATGGCCTACGTGCAGGATGGCCTGGGCCACTATCCGGCTGCCCTTTACTACCTGAGCATGGCCTACAAGCGCCAGCCCAGCCTGGCCACGTGGCGCAAGATGGCCGCCCTGGCCCGCGACCGGCGCCTGACCGGCTACCCCGACACCTGGCGCCAGGACCTGCGCCTGCTGGTGCAGCGCTACTATTACCCGGGTTTGCAGGTGCTGCTGATTGGGGCCGTGGCGGGAGGCATGCTGCTGATTCTGCGCCGCCGCCGGCTTAGCCGTGGCTGGTGGGTATCGTACGGGACGTATCTGCTGCTGGCGGGCGTGTACCTGCTGCGGCTGGCGCCCGAGCGGGCGGCACTGGTGGCCCGCCCCCGCGCCGCGCTGATGAGCGGCCCCAGCGCCGGCGCCTCCTGGCTTACCACCGCCGCCGCTGGCGACCGGCTCCTCGTGCAAGGCCGCCAGGACACCTGGTACCGCGTGCAGTGGCAGGGCCAGGATGCCTACATCCGCACCCAGGATTTGCTGCTGGTGCAGTGAGTTTTTTTGGTGATGAGGTGACAGGTGACAGGTGACAGGTCAACATCAGCACGCGAGATTCCTCGCTCCGCTCGGAATGACGTTCTTTTTTCACCTGTCACCTGTCACCTCATCACCAAAAACTCACTTCATCTCCCCTTCTTCCTCTTTGCGGAAGTGGCTTAGCACCAGTTTATCGGTGAGGGCGGGGAGCCACTTGTTGAGGAAGACGGTGAGTTTGCCCTGGCTGGTGAGCACTAGGTCGCGGCGGCGGTGCTGCACGGCGTACAGGATGTGCTGGGCCACTTCCTCGCTGCTCATCATCTTCTGCTCGTCGCGCGGCGACTCGCCTTGCTGCGAGCCGTCGGCGGCCAGCGCTACTTGTCGGATGTTGGAAGCCGTGAAGCCCGGGCAGGCCAGCAGCACGTGTACGCCCTGCGGCAGCAGCTCGGTGCGCAGGGCTTCCAGGAAACCGTGCATGGCAAACTTGGAGGCCGAGTAGCCGGTGCGGCCTGGCAGCCCGCGGTAGCCGGCAATGCTGCTGATGCCCACCACCGAGCCTTTGCTGGCCAGCAGGTGCGGCAAAGCGCCTTTTGTGGTGTACACCGTCCCGAAGAAATTGGTCTGCATCAGGCGCTCAATCACGGCCAGGTCTACGTCCTGAAACCGGGCGCGCATGCTGATGCCAGCGTTGTTGAGCAGCACGTCGAGGCGGCCGAAGGCGCTGATGGTTTCGGCGACGGCGCGCAAGGCGTCGGCGGCCACGCCCACGTCGGCGCGCACGGTGTGGTGGCGGATGCCCAGGCGGGCCAGCTCCTGCGCGGTTTCCTGCAGGCGGGCTTCGTCGCGGCCCGTGACGACCACCTGCGCGCCGGCCTGCCCGAAGGCCACGGCACAGGCCCGGCCGATGCCGGAAGTACCGCCGGTAATCAATACTACTTTGTCTTTCATCTGGAAGCGCCGCGGTGAAATCTGCCGGGGCAGGCGGCGGGCAAAACTACCGATTTTCGCGCCTATTCGCCGGAATAAACCGGCTTTCGGTTAGCCGCCGGCCCGGCCTGAATTAATCCTCTGCTATATTGGATTGTCGGTGTGAGAAATTGTATTTTGTCTCCGCAATGTACCTACATTTACCTACCTCTTCCTTAGCCTTTTCCAGCTGCTTTTTATGATTACAACTCTACGTATCCGGCGCAGTGCGCCTTTTCTTCTGTGCAGTCTGTTGGGGTTGCTGCCGCTGGGCAGCACGGCGTGGGCACAATGCCCGGCAACGGCCAGTGCCTGCACGCCCGGCGCGGCACCAGCCTCCAACATACCCTTTGGGATGGGCATTCTCAACGTGACGCTGGGCACCATCAACAGCACCACCGGCGGTGTTCAGGAAGGCTTTCAGGACTACTCCTGCACGGTGGGCACCACGCTTACGGCGGGCCAGAGCTACCCTATCAGCATCCGCACCAACGCTAATGCCAACGAGAACGTGCGCGTGTGGCTGGACCTCAACAACGACGGCACCCTCAACCCCACCACCGAAATGGTGTTCAGCTCCATTTCGGCCCGGGTACACACCGGCACCATCTCGCTGCCCGCCTCGGCGGTGCTGGGCACCCGCCTGCGCCTGCGTGTGGCCGCCGACTACGTAAATGCGCCCATTCCGGGCCCGTGCAGCACGTCCCAATATTCGCAGACCGAAGATTACGCTGTGACGGTGCAGGCCAACACGGCGGCGCCCGTAGCCGAGTTCGTGGCAAACCAGACCCTGACCTGCTCGGGCTGCGTGCAGTTCACCGACCAGAGCCAGAACGCGCCTACCAGCTGGCTCTGGAACTTCGGCGACAACACCACCAGCACTCAGCAAAGCCCCAACCACTGCTACTCTACGCCGGGCACCTACACCGTCACGCTCACGGCTACCAACGCGGCCGGTAGCAACGTGCGCACCCGCGCCAGCTACATCGTGTATGACAACGCCGTGCCGGTGGCCGCTTCCTGCACCCCCACCACGGCGGCCTATTGCTGCGGCTACGGCATCACGCAGTTTACGCTGGGCCCGCTTAGCAAGACTTCCCAAGATGGGCAGGCCAGCTACGAGGACTTCACCTGCACCAGCCGGGCGCAGCTGACCGAAGGCAACTCCTACCCCATCAGCTTTGGCACCGCCACCAATCCGCAGGATATCCGGGTGTGGCTGGACCTTAATAATGACGGCATCTTCACGAGCAACGAGCTGCTGTACACAGCCCTTAACCGCACCAATCCGGCCGGTACAGTGCTGATTCCGGCCACGGCGCTCAAGAATGTGCCGCTGCGCCTGCGGGTGCTGGCCGACTTCGTGGGCGGGGCCGCCACGGCCTGCGCCACGCCGCAGCTGGGCCAGATTGAGGACTATACCGTGACAGTGCGCGCCAACACAACCCCACCGGTGGCGGCGTTCAGCTCCAACCACGTGCCCGGCAACTGCCAGAACCCGGTGCAGTTCACCGACCAGAGCCAGAACGCGCCCACCAGCTGGCTCTGGAACTTCGGCGACAACACCACCAGCACCCTGCAGAACCCCAGCCACCAGTATGCCACCGGCGGGGCCTTCACTGTCACGCTCACCACCACCAATGCCTTCGGCTCCAACACAATCAGCAAAACCAACGCCGTGGTGCTGATGGTGCCCTGCGTGCGCTACTGTGAGGCCACCGGCACCACCCCCAATATATGGCTGACCACCGTGGCCACGCGCCGCGGCACGGCCATCGACTTCACCAACACTTCGGGCGCCAACGCCAACGGCTACGGCAACTTCGTGGACAAGGTGATTCCGCTGTACCAGGGCACCAACACCTTCCTGGACATGAGCGTGAATGCCAACTTCCAGCACCTGCTCTGGGCCTGGGTTGACTGGAACCGCAACGGCACGTTTGAGGCCTCGGAGCTGCTGGCCAACACGGCCACGTCGGCCACGACCCTCACGGCGGGCTTCACAGTGCCTACTAACCCGGCTTTCCGGGGCCTGACGCGCATGCGGGTGATGGTGCGCCTCAACAACCTGCCCACGCCCAACCCCTGCCAGGTAAACCAGAACAACTCGGAAACCGAGGACTACTCGGTGCTGGTCAGCCAGCCGCAGTCGTCGATGGAGGCCCGCACGCTGCCCGCCCTGAGCGTGTTCCCGAACCCCACTACCGATGGCCGCCTGCACCTGCGCCTGCCTGACCCCACGGCGGCCGGCACCTACGCCGTGCGGGTGGAGAACCTGCTTGGAGCCCTGGTTCAGGAAACCACCCTGCGCCTGAGCCCCAGCCAGGATGCCGAGCTGAACTTGGCCGGCCTGCCCCGCGGCCTGTATGTACTGCGCCTGCAAAATGCCGACGGCCAGACCGCCGTGCGCCGCGTGCAACTGCAATAAGTTGAGTGATTTTTGGTGATGAGGTGAGAAGCCGAACGTCATTCCTCGCAGGCTCGGAATGACGTTCTTTCCTGTCACACATCACTCCTATCACCTATTCCCTGTCTCCTCTCTCCCTCATTACCTCATTACTTTATATGCGCCAAACTGTACTCCGCGCCATATGCTTCCTGTTGCTGCTGGCAGGGCTGAGCCCCGGGTGGGCCGTTGCCTCTCACCTATTGGGCGGCGAGATGCGCTATCAGTATCTGGATGCCAACGGCCCGGCCAACGCCCGCTACCGGTACCGCGTTACGGTGCTTGTGTATCTGAACTGGGAATGCCCGCCGGCTGGCGGCTCGTCCAGCACGCAGTCCAACGTGCCCGACGGGCGTTGCAACATCTTCCTCAACATCTACGACAAAGCCACCCGGCAGCGCATTGCCAGCAACGAAGGGGCCAACACCTTCCCCTGCACGCAGGTCAGCTGCTCGACGCTGCAGAACCCCATCCAGAACGACCAGCAGCAGGCGGGCACGTTCCGGCTGCCGCGCATTTCCAACCCCAGCATCACGCCGCCGCAGCCCGGCGGCTGCAGCATCCCGCCCGGCTCGGTACCGCCCGTGCGCCTGGCCCGCTACGAGGCCATCGTGAACCTGCCCGTGTCGTTTGATGGCTACTACGCCGTGTACACCGACGGCACGCGCAACTTCAACATCGACAACCTGCAGAACCCCAGCAACCAGAACCAGACGCTGTTTGTGGAAATGGCGCCGCCGCTGCTGCCCAACTCCTCGCCTACCTTCTCCGATACGGCCGTCGTCGTTATCTGCCAGGGCGACACCAGCATTCTGGTCAACAACGCCGTCGACCCCGACGGTGACCGGCTGATTTACTCGTTCAGCACCCCCTACAACGGCAACCAGGGCTCAGCAGCCACCTTTGTGGCGCCGCCCAGCGTCACGTATGCCAACACCGGCGGCTTCTCGGCCACCACACCGTTTGGCACCGGCGCCGGCAACTACGCCTTTCTAAATGCCAGCAACGGCATCAGCCGCTACGCCACCTCACGCGTGGGCCGCTATGTGGTGGCCGTGGAAGTCAAGGAATACCGCACCATCAACGGCGCGGAGGTTTTGATTGGCTCGACGAGGCGCGAAATTCAGCTGGTGTCGCGCACCTGCTCGCCCAACAACTCGCCGCAGTTTACGGCCGCCACCACCGCGCAGCCGCGGCTGTTTACCGTGGAGGAAGGCCAGCCGGTCAGCTTCAACCTGGGCGCCACTGATGCCGATGGCAACCCCATCAACCTGCGTGTCAACAGCGTGCTGCTTGATGGCAGCGGCCCGTTCAATGCCACCTTCGCCGGCAGCCAGGGCACCGTGCTGCCGGGCGCCGTGACCGGCAGCGCCACCATCCAGGGGGCGGGTGCCGTCAACGGGCAGTTTGTGTTCAACACCCAGTGCGGCAACGGCCGCGCCACACCCTACGACGTGGTAGTAACCGCCACCGACGTAGCCTGCGGCGCGAAAAGCGTGGCCGACGTGTTCCAGATTCAGGTGACGAAGGCCCTGGGGCCAACCAGCATCAGCGGCAACGACGTTATCTGCGACCGAACTGTAGCCCAGCAGTATACGGCGGGCGGCCCCACGGCCAGCTCCTACCGCTGGACGGTGCAGGGCGGCACCATTCAGGGCCCGGCCACCAACAACACCGTGCAGGTGCTCTGGACCGGCACCGGCGCTGGCCGCCTGGTTTTGCGCGGCGTATCGGCGTTCGGCTGCCCTACTGATTCGGTGGTGCGCATCATCGATGTGCGGCCGGCCGGTGCGCTGGCCGTGACGCCAACCGCCACCGCCATCTGCCCGGGCGGCTCCACTTCCCTCACGGCTACCGGCAGCACCACCTACCAGTGGACTTCCAGCACCGGCCAGACGTTCACGGGCAGCACCATCACCGTCTCGCCGGCCGTAACGACCACTTACACGGTATCGACGTTCGACGGCATCTGCACCACTACGCGCCAGGCCACCGTGACCGTCAACCCGGCGGCCGTGGCCAATGCCGGCACCGATGTGGCTACCTGCTCCGGCGTGTCTGCGTCGATTGGCACGGCTGCCCTGGCCGGCTACACCTATCAGTGGAGCCCCGCTACCGGCCTGAGCAACACCAGCGCCGCGCAGCCCACCTTCGTGCTGAGCAACACCACCAACACGGCGCAGACCTTCGCCTACACCGTAACGGCCACCACGGCCCAGGGCTGTGTGGCCCGCGACTCGGTGCGCATCACGCTGAATCCCGCCGCTGTGGCTAATGCCGGCGCCGACCGCGCCGTGTGCTCCGGTACGCCTACTTCGATTGGCTCGGCCTCGCTCGTGGGCTACACCTATCAGTGGAGCCCGGCCACCGGCCTGAGCAGCGCCACCGCCGCCAACCCGACGGTTACGCTCACCAACACCGGCAGCGCGCCGCAGACGTTCACCTACATCGTCACGGCCACTACCGCCAACAGCTGCGTGAGCCGCGACACGGTGCGCGTCACCATCAACCCGGCCGCCGTGGCCACGGCCGGCACCGACCGGGCCGTATGCTCGGGCGAAACCACCACGCTGGGCGCCGCCTCATTGGTGGGCTACACCTACCAGTGGAGCCCGGCCACCGGCCTGAGCAGCGCTACGGCTGCCAACCCGACTTTCAGCCTGACCAACACTGGCACTACGGCGCAGGTGCTCACCTACACGGTCATGGCTACTACGGCTGAGGGCTGCGTGGCCCAAAGCACGGTGCGCATCACGCTCAACCCGGCCGCCATTGCCAACGCCGGCCCCGACGCCACGCTCTGCGACCGGCAGTCGACAACGCTGGGCAGCGCGGCCCTCACCGGCTACCGCTACCAGTGGAGCCCGGCCGCCAACCTGAGCAGCGCCACCACGGCCCGCCCGGTATTCACGGGCGTGAACACCACCCAAACGCCGCTCACGCTCACCTACATCCTCACGGCTACCAGCGCGCAGAACTGCGTGGCCCGCGACACGGTGCGCATCCTCGTCAACCCGCGGCCGCTGCCCGACAGCATCCAGGGCTCGGCTTCGGTGTGCCCCACGGTGCAGGGCATTGCCTACAGCATCCGGGCGCCGCGCTCCACGGCGTACCAGTGGCTTGTGACTGGCGGCACCATTGCCAGCGGCCAGGGCACGGCGGCCATCACCGTGAACTGGGGCGGGGCTTCCGCCACGGCCAGCGTGCAGGCGTTCCGGCTGAATGCTGAAGGCTGCTCGTCGGATACCGTACGGTTCCCGGTACGCATCAATCAGCAGCTCGTGACGCAGCGGCCCACCGGTCCGCTGCGTGTGTGCCTCGCCGATGGCCCCTTCACCTACCAGACCCAGCTCACCAACGGCTCCACCTACGGCTGGCAGATTGTGGGCGGCACCCAGCTGAGCACCAGCCAGAACACGGTGCAGGTGAACTTCACCCGGCCCGGCATTGCCAAGCTGGTCGTGACGGAATCCAGCAACCCGGCCGGCGGCCGCTGCCTGGGCCAGAGCGACACGCTTTACGTGACGGTACTGCCGTCGCCGGCCGCTAACCTGGCCATCAGCGGCCCGGCCCGGGCCTGCGCCAGCCAGACGGCAGCGCAGTTTGCACTGGCCGGCACCGCCGGCTCCACCTACGCCTGGACCGTGAACGGCGCGCCCCAGACGGTTACGGCCAGCACCCTGAGCGTACCGACCGCCGTGGGCACCTACAACATCACGGCCCGCGAAACCAACACCAGCCTGTGCGCCGGGCCAGTGTTCACCAAAACCTTCGTGGTCGTGCCGCCGCTGGCTATTGCCGGTCCGGCTAGCTACTGCCCAGCCAGCCGCACCGGCCTGCGCTACAGCACCGCGGCCCTCAGCGGAGGCCAGTACCAATGGACGATAACGGGCGGCACCATCACCAGCGGCCAGGGCACGCCCACCATAACGGTTGACGTGCCGGCCGGCGCGGCCAACGCTACGCTCAGCGTCTCGGAAACTACCAGCACCGCCTGCGCCGCCACCTTCACCATCCGCCCCGACAACGCCACCGTGGCACTGAACGTGGCCTCGGTGGATTTGCAGGATGACCGCAAAATCAACCTCGCGCTCAACGTGCCCAACAACACCGGCAACGCCAACCGCGTGCAGATTCTGCGCCGCGTGGCGGGCAGCACCTCGGCCTTCGCCACCGTGGGCAACGTGCCCAACACCGCCACCACCTTCATCGATACCGGCGTGGATGCCGATGCCGCCGCCTACGAGTACCGCGTGGAGCTGACCAATGCCTGCGGCGACCTGCTGGCCAGCACCCAGCATACCACCATCCGGACCCAGGCGCTGGCCGCAGAGGGCGGTGCGGGCCGCGACGAAGGCAAGGTGACGGTGAGCTGGAACGCCTACCAGGGCTTTGCCGTGCAGCAGTACCGACTCTACCGCCGGGCCGCCAACGGCACCGCCGAGCTGGTGCAGACCGTGGCCGGCACCGCCACCAGCGTGCAGCTCACCACGGGCAGCGCTGGCTTCGACCAATGCTTCCGGATTGAAGCCGTTGGCCCGGGCACGCTCACGTCCACGTCCAACGAGGCCTGCGTGCAGTTCGCCAACGACCTGGTGTTCTACAACGTGGTGACGCCCAACGGCGACAACCTCAACGACCAGTTCATCATCAAAAACGTGGAGCTCTACCCCGGCAACTCGCTGGCCATCTTCAACCGCTGGGGCAAGGAAGTCTACAAAGCCAGCAGCTACCGCAACACCTTTGACGCCAGCACCACCTCGGCCGGCGTCTACTACTACTTGCTGAAGCTGCCCGACGGCCGCTCCTTCAAAGGCTGGTTCGACGTGGTGAAATAGAATCACGGATTACAGCGGATTTGACGGATTTATCGGATTTTGTAGTCGATTCAAATTCGGGGTTTGCTAAAGCAAAAGAGGCTTGCCAAGCGGCAAGCCTCTTTTTTGTGGTCTACTTGAAGAAATCGAACAGGTGTCGGCTACGAGCAAAGCCCCCAAACGTGCCCCATCCAAAGCAAAGAGCCCAAACGTGCGCCGTCCACAAAATCCGATGAATCCGTCAAATCCGCTGTAATCCGTGATTACCTTTGTCGGGTGAGAAAATCCGTTAAAAACATCCCGGCGGAGCTGCTCCGCGAAGTCGAAATTACCGACATGGTGGCCGAGGGCAAATGCCTGGTGCGCCGCGAGAACCTGGTCATCTTTGTGACGCAAGTGGCCCCCGGCGACGTGGTGGACCTGCGCGTGACCAAGGCCAAAAAGAACTTCCTGGAAGCCGTGCCCACGCACTTCCACAAGTATTCGGAGTTGCGCGTGCAGCCGTTTTGCGAGCATTTCGGCACCTGCGGGGGCTGCAAGTGGCAGCATTTGGGCTACGAAACCCAGCTGCAGTTCAAGCACCAGCAGGTGGCCGACACCCTGCAGCGCATCGGCAAGGTGGCCCTGCCCGAAATTCTGCCGATTCAGCCTTCCCCCGACCAGACCTACTACCGCAACAAGCTGGAGTACACCTTCAGCCACAACGGCTGGCTCACCAACGAGCAGATTGCCAGCGGCCACAACTACGAGCGGCGCGTGCTGGGCTTCCACACCCCCGGCCGCTTCGATAAGATTCTCGACATCAACCACTGCTGGCTGCAGCCCGACCCCAGCAACCAGATCCGGCTGGCTGTGCGCGACTACGCCCTGGAGCACGACCTGCCCTTCAACAACCTCGTGACCCAGGAAGGCTTCCTGCGCAACCTCATCATCCGCACGGCCAACACCGGCGACCTGATGGTGATTCTGCAGTGCTACTATGCCCACGACGCGCTATTTCCCCTGCTGGATTTCCTGCACGAGCGGTTCCCGCAAATCACCTCCCTCAACTACGTGCTCAACGACAAGGGCAACGAAACCTTCCACGACCTGGAGGTGGTGTGCTACAAGGGCGAGCCGCACATTCACGAGGAAATGGAAGGCCTGCGCTTCCGCGTCGGCCCGAAATCCTTCTACCAGACCAACTCCGACGGGGCCTTCAACCTCTACAAAATCACCCGCGACTTCGCCCAGCTCACCGGCTCGGAGCTGGTGTATGACCTCTACACCGGGGCCGGCACCATCGCCAACTTCGTGGCCCGGCAGGCGAAACACGTAGTGGGCGTGGAGTATGTGGAATCGGCCGTGAAGGACGCCTACATCAACTCCGAAATCAACGGCACCACCAACACCGAGTTCTACGCCGGCGACATGAAGGACGTGCTCAACGCCGAGTTCATCCAGAAGCACGGCCGTCCCGACGTCGTCATCACCGACCCGCCCCGCGCCGGCATGCACCCCGACGTAGTGGCCCGCCTCCTCGAAATGCGCGCCCCCCGCATCGTGTACGTCAGCTGCAACCCCGGCACCCAGGCCCGCGACCTGGAGTTGCTGGACGAAGCGTATAAAGTAGTGAAAGTGCAGCCCGTAGACATGTTCCCCCACACCCACCATGTGGAGAATGTGGTGTTGCTGGAGTTGCGGTAACTATCATCCTGAGCGCCATGCTGACCCACGAAAAGCTGGATATTTATGCGCGCTATAAGGGCAACTGGGAAAACTGGCTACGTAGCTCAGAAGGAATCCATAGTTTGCAAGCAGGTAAGCCCAGCATATTGAGGGAGGAAGATTGGTCTTTAATCGACAGGAGCGTACAGGACTTGTACCTTATTCAAAACGGACTGGCCTCAAGTTCCTATGTAAAGGAACTTGAGGCCAACTTATCGGCCTTTTGTGAGGATTCCACAGTTGTGCAAAGGCTGCGAGAACTGGTTCCCTCCCAGTATGGTCTTTGGGACCAAAAAATCTCGCCGGGACAATCTTTGCCAAAACGATTTGTTGATTGGGTGTTTCGATTGTTTGCCTAATACCTTCAGCCTACTAAATATGGACTATACCAACGACCCCGAACTGAATGGCAAGTACCTCGGCACTATCACCAAGGACTTTGCTACCGTTTCCGATACGCTGAGCGAGGCTTCCTCACAGATCCGCAAGCGGGATATTTCCAAGTATCCCATCTTCGTGTTTGCCCGTCAGGAGGTGCCGCTGGGCGGCCTGCTCATCAACGCCGACGAGCTGAACCTGGAGTGGCACGTGTTTGCCAGCTACCTGGAGCTGTTCGTGCAGCAGGGCATCGTGGGCCAGGACGGCATCGAAGCCTTCCAAAACACCTACCGCGACGCCGATGAGTACTGCTGCCTGTTCGTGCTCGACGAGGAGTTCACCAACTTCGTCTACATCCCCTACCCGGAAGACTGATCACGGATTAGCACGGATTTTAGCGGATTTCACGGATTTTGTGAACGACTGAGAAACAGAAGAGGCTTGCCGATCGGCAAGCCTCTTTGCGTTATGTGGGGCATGTTCAACAGAGCAGCGCCGTCCACAAAATCCGTGAAATCTGCTAAAATCCGTGCTAATCAGTGATCAAAGTGGTTGAACCCCTGGGCCCGCAGCGGGATGGGCTGGCCGGCTTTGGTGATGAGGTTCGCGCCTTCGCTCTTGTCTACCATGTGGCCGATGATGGTGATATCGGGGTGGTTCTTGATTTTGTCGTGGGCCGACAAGGGCACGGTGAAGAGCAGCTCGTAGTCCTCGCCGCCGTTGAGCATGCACATGATGGGGTCGAGGTTGAACTCCTCGGCTACTTCCAGCGTGGGGTTGGCAATGGGCAGGTTTTCGGTGAACACGCGGGCCCCGGTGCCGCTGGCGGCGCACAGGTGCAGCACCTCGGAGGCCAGCCCGTCGGAAATGTCAATCATGCTGGTGGGCACCACGCCCAGGTCGCGCAGCTCGTGCACCACGTCCATGCGGGCTTCGGGGCGGAGCTGGCGCTGGAGCACGTAGGGGTACTTGCCGAGCTCGGGCTGGGTTTCGGGGTCGGCCTGCCAGGCTTGCTTTTCGCGCTCCAGCACCTGCAGGCCCAGGTAGGCCCCGCCCAGGTCGCCCGTCACGCAGAGCAGGTCGTTGGGGCCGGCCCCGCTGCGGCGCACGGCTTTGCCGGCTTCAGCCAAGCCCAGGGCCGTGATGCCGATGGTCAGGCCCGAGCGACTGCCGGTGGTGTCGCCGCCCACTACGTCCACGTTGTAGGCCTCGCAGGCCAGCCGGATGCCTTCGTAGAGTTCCTCCACGGCTTCTACGGAGAAGCGAGAGGGCACGCTCAAGGCCACCACAATCTGGGTGGGCAGGGCGTTCATGGCCGCCACGTCCGATACGTTTACGGCCACGGCTTTGTAGCCCAGGTGCTTGAGGGGGCAGAACGTGAGGTCAAAATGCACACCCTCCACCAGCAGGTCGGTGCTGATAACCACTTCCTGCCCGGCCGGGGGCGCGAGGATGGCCGCGTCGTCGCCGATGCCGAGGATGGTGCTGGGCTGCTGCAGGTGTACGGTTTCCTGAATCCGGCGAATCAACCCGAATTCGCCTACTTTATCAAGGGGGGTTACGTCGCTCATTAGAATCGCTGATTTGCGCTGATTGTGTTGATTTCGCTGATTGGCTGGCCTGTTCACCAAGTAATGCCCGGCGGCCCGGCTACCATGGGCGCCAAGAGCAAAGGTACGACAGGAAGTCGGCGGCCCGTATTTCGGCCAGACCGCCAGCGCGTCCTTGCAAGAGCCCATAAAACAACGAGGCCCACGATAAGTCGTGGGCCTCGTTGCTCTTAAAAAGATCAGCGCAATCAATGAAATCAGCGCGAATCAGCAATTTACTTCACCATCAGCTCTTTGTAGAGCTTGGTCTGGCCGTCTTTTGAGATAAACTGCACGAAGTACAAACCGGCTTTCAGGCCGGAAATATCCAGCGTAATTTTCTCCGTCGACAGGCCCTGTGGCTGCGCCGAAATGGACTGGCCGAGGTTGTTCATCACCACGATGGAGCCCACCTTCACATCCTTCAGCTCGACGAACGCCGTGCCGCTGGCGGGGTTAGGATACACGCTGATGCCGTTGTTGAATTTCTCCAGCACCTTCAGCGGGCCGTAGGTACCGAACGGGCCGGTGTAGTCGTTGTGCTCGCCGAGGCGGGAGTAGCTCTGGGCAGCCGGGTCAGAAGTGCCTCCGGGAGGGAAAGCGTAGCTGTACGCCTGCCACTGATCGGCAATGTTGTAGGTGGCCGAAGCCGGATTCACGCGCGTGCCGCTCGAAACCGTAGCGCGGCGAATCAGCGACTGGTTGGCCGAGGCTACCAGCGGCGGAGTCGTCTGGCCGTTCACGGGCGGGTCGGCGGCATTGGTGCCGCTCCATTGGCCGGTGCCCGTGCCACCGCCGGCTGGCCGAGGCTGGAAGCCAATAACGCCGAAGATGTCAACCAATACTGGCGTACCGACACCAGCCGTGCCGCTGGTCCAGCGAACAAGGGCCAGGGCGTCGTCGCCGTTATGGTAGGCCACGCCGCCACGCACCAGCGTGTTGGGGCCGACAGTAGCCACGGGGGAAGCCGCCAGCTGGTTGGCTTTGCTCACGATGGCCGTAATAGTTGCTTCGCCGTTGGCGTACACGAAGGCAGCAGCAGAGTTCAGGGTATTGGCCCCGGTGGTGCGCTGCAGCTTCTCTTCTTCAGTTACGGTAGCGCTGCCGTTGGAATAGCGCCGGATGGAGTAGGCGTTCAGGCTGACCGACGAAGACGTGGGGTTGAAAATCTCCAGGGCCCGCTCGTTGCCGGTGGAGTTGGAAACGCCGCCGTTGTAGCTGATGCCCGACTGGTGAGCACCCTCGGTGTATTCCGACAGGAACAGTTCGGTGCCCTGGCCGCGGGAAGTAGCCGCTGCCAGCAGCAGCGCCGACACTAATACGTAATGTTTTTTCATGAAGAAGGTTGGTGAAAGGGTCACTAATCTGAAATCAAAGATAGGCACTTTGCCTGGGGTTTATACGTTACCAATGTGTAAAACGCGCATCAGCTATATAGTTGAATCTTCTGATTATCAGCCGGTAGACTAAATAGCCACGTGGGTTTCAGGTCGTATTTTTGCACGTTTCCACGAGCCTGATGCGCCTGCGCCTGCTTGCCAGCAGTAGCTTACAGCACCAAATTATCCTGAGCCTATTATCATTGCTTGGCATTTGCCCACCATTGCGTACTTTCTTCGCTGATCCGAACCGCCCTTCTTTGTTTATGAAAAACACCGTTTGGCTGGCGCTGCTGCTGGCTGCCTTCACCGCGTGTAACCGCACCCCTAAAGCTGTTGACCCGGCTTCGGCATCGGCCGCTAAAGCCCAGCTGAGTGTACTGCGCGACTCCGTGGATATACGCTGGACGCAGATGATGGCCAGCGACGACGCCAAGCTGGTGGCCACCGCCCAGATTCTGAACGAGCTGGAACGCGCCCCCGGCGCCAGCCAGCCGCAGCTGCAACAACTGAGCCGCGCCAACGACCGCCTCAAGGCGCTGCGCTACCAGCAGCTCAGCATGCAGTCGGCCCAGATTGACCGCTACGATTCCGCCCAGGACTCGCTGCTGACGGCTTTGCGTGGCCTCGCGAAGGCGCCCGGCGCCAGCACTACTGTCCAGAACACGCTCGAAACCATTGGCCAGTACGATGGGCAGGTGGTCGGCTACCGCGTGCAGTACGACCGGGCGGCCAAGCAGTTTAACAACTATCTGAAGCTGCACGAAAGCCAGCTGCGGGGCCAGAAGGCCAATAGCACCCTGGCCCCGCTTCCGCTGTTTGAGCTGCAGGAATAAGCCGCGGCTTCCGCGCCGCGCCGGCCCAGACCGCCGGGCGCGGGCAGCGCGGCAAAAAAAGGCAGCAGGCCATGCAACCAATTGCCCTGACCGTGACTCCTTGATCAAACCGCTGGCTGGCGCGCTTTGCGCCCGGCCATGCTGGTTGAGTTGGTTGTGGAAAAGGCGACCGGAAGTTTCCGGCCGCTTTTTTACGTTTCAAGGGGTTGTGTTTGAATAGCTTCTCTTCTATTGCTGATCGACAGGTAAATGAGCCTTTAAAAGATCAAGGCCCCGCTTTCTTTGGAAAGCGGGGCCTTGATCTTTTAAAGGGAAGCCTTGCAGATTTACAGCTTCGCCATTTCGTCGCGCACAAAGTCGGCCAGGGTGCGCAGGTACTCGGTGCTGAAGTCGAAGCGGATGCCGGCAGCGGCATAAATCTCGCCGATGGGCGCGGTGTAGCCCAGCGCCAAAGCGCGCTTGTAGGCCGCCAAACCCTGCTGCGGATTCTGGCGGAAGTTGCGCCACACGGCAATGGCCCCGAGCTGCGCCATGGCGTACTCGATGTAATAGAACGGCACTTCGTAGAGGTGCAGCTGCTTCTGCCACAGGTAGGGCTTGATGCCTTCCAGGCCCTTCCAGCTCACGGTGCGCTGGTTGAACTCGTCGAATACCTGCTGCCACTGCTGGTGGCGCTGCTCTTCGGTGTGCGTAGGGTTTTCGTAGATCCAGTGCTGAAACTTGTCGATGGTGGCCACCCAGGGGAAGGTTTCAAGCACGCCTTCCAGGTGCGTTTTCTTGGCGCGGCGCAGCTCGTCGGGGTCGGTGAAGAACACGTCCCAGTGGTCCATGCTCATCAGCTCCATGCTCATGGAGGCCAGCTCGGCCACTTCGGATGGCGGGTGCTTGTCGGCGCCCAGCGGCAGGTTGCGGGTCAGGAACGAATGCACGGCGTGGCCGCCCTCGTGCAGCATCGTTACCACGTCGCGCAGCGAGCTGGTGGCGTTCATGAAGATGAACGGCACGCCGGTTTCGTCGAGCGGGTAGTTGTAGCCGCCGGGGGCTTTGCCCTTGCGGCTTTCCAAGTCGAGGTGGCCCATCTGGCGCATGGTGCGCAGGCATTCGCCCAGGTACGGGTCGAGGCGCTGGAACACGTCGATAGTCTTTTCCAGCAGCTCGGCGCCCGTTTCGAAGGGCCGCAGCGGGGCTTTGCCGCTTACGTCCACGTCCAGGTCCCAGGGGCGCAGCTCAGGCAGGCCCAGATCCTGGCGGCGCTCCAGATCGAGGTCGTCGATGAGCGGCACCACGGTTTCGCGGATGGCCTTATGGAAGTTGAAGCAATCCTGCGGGGTGTAGTCGAAGCGGCCCAGCGCGGCAAACATGTAGTCGCGGAAGTTGGCGAAGCCGGCGTTCAGCGCCACCTGGTGGCGCAGCCCAATCAGCTCGGTAAACAGCGCGTCGAGCGGCTCCGAGTCGCGGAGGCGGCGGGCCTGAATGGCGCGGTAGGCGTCTTCGCGCACGGTACGGTCGGTGCTCTTGAGGCGGTCGGCGGCGCGGGGCAGCGTTACCTCCTCGCCGTCGAGCGTGACGGTCATGGCGCCGGCAATGGCAGCGTACTGCTGCTGCTTGGTGCTGATGTCGGTTTTGAGCGGAATGTTCTCGGCGCGGTAGATTTCCAGCGCCTGCCGCACCGAGCGCAGAAACACGCGGTACTTCTGCGGATCCAGCTCCGGCAGAAATTCCGAGGCCAGCATCTTCTCGTTGAGGGCGTGGTCGTAGGGCGCCACGTTGGGCTCAATCTCGCTCACGAAGTACTGAAACGCCGTGCTGCGGGCCTCGTCCTGGGTGTCGCAGGTCATGCGGATGTAGCGCCAGGCCAAGTCTTCGCTCAGCGCCGACTCCAGTTCCGAGCGGTCGAGCAGCCAGCGCTCCAGCTCCGCGCCGGAACCAATGGCCCGGTCGCGTAGCTCCACAAAAAAGGGCTCCAGCGCCGCCCAATCCGTCACCAGGTAGTCTTCGGGCAGGTAGTGGCGGGGCGGGCGCTGGGTATCAGTAGCCGAAGCAGTCGGCAATTCAGAGGAAGTAGACATAGAAGCTCGGATACGGGGAAATGGGCGGCGGGGGTGGCACCCCGACATTTTCACAGTCGGGGCATCCCTATTGTTGCGGATGACTGCAACGAAGGCCGTTCAACGGTAGTGGTACCACGAGGCCCTACGGGCAACTCGTGGCACCACAGCGGTGGCTACAGGCACTAGTCGATTTCGATAACCACGTCGCGGGTGAGCGGGTGCGCCACGCACACCAGCACGTAGCCCTGCTTCATCTCCGAGTCCGACAGGCCCTCGCGCTCATCCAGGTGGACTTTGCCCGAGAGACACTTACCGCGGCAGGCCGTGCACAGGCCGGCCTGGCACGAATACGGCAGGTCGATGTCCAGGTCGAGGGCGGCTTCCAGAATGGTCTGGCTGGGCTTCACCTCAAACTGGTACTCGGTGCCTTCGTAGTTCACGGTCACGTTGCGGGTCACGAGCTGGCCGTCGTCGTCGGCGTCCGACACGTCGCCATGGCCGCCAGGCTGGGCGGCGGCGGTTTCCTGCGTGTCTGCGGCGGCCACGAAACTCTCGCGCCGGATCTGGGCCTGGGGCACGCCCAGCAGCTCCAGCGCCGATTTAGCTTCGGCCATCATGCCGTCGGGGCCGCAGAGGTAGTAGTCGGCCTGGGCGGGCGGGGCCTGGTGGCGCTGCTCCAGAATGCGCAACAGCATGGTGCGGTTGAGGCGGCCGGTATGCTGGTGGGCGGCCACCGGGCCGGTGGGCTGGCTGTACACGTGCTCCACCTGCAGGCGGCCGCCGCTCTGGGCTTCCAGCTGGCGCAGCTGCTCTCCGAATATCACCGAGGCCTCGTTGCGGTTGCCGTACACCAGCAGCACCTGGCTGCGGGGCTCGTCGCGCAGCACGGCTTTCAGCATGCTCATGAGCGGGGTGATGCCCGAGCCGGCCCCTACCAGCACCAGCGAGCGGGCGGCAGCGGGGTTGGGCGTGAGCGTGAAGTTGCCGAGCGGGGCCATGGCCTCCAGCTGCTGGCCCACGCGCACCGTGTCGAGCAGGTAGTTGCTGACGAGGCCGCCCGTTACGCGCTTCACCGTCACGGACAGGCGCGGCGCCTCGCTGGGCGTGCTGCTGAGCGAGTAGGCGCGGCGCTCCTTTTTGCCGCCCGGCCCGCAGGGCAGAATCAGGGTCAGGAACTGGCCGGGGGCGCTGGCAATGGGCTGACGACCGGGGGCTTCGAGGTGAATGGTAACGGCGTCGTTGGTTTCCTGGGTGAGCTCAACAACGGTAAGCGTGAGGTACGTACTGCTCATTAGAGACTTAGGGGCTTGGGGACTTGGGAACTTGACCGGAAAGCCTGCGCAAGTTGGCGGTAGCCGCGTGCAGACGTGGAATAAGGGCTGCAAAGTACGGGATTCTATAGCGGATGCTTTAGCTTGCGGCCCCACTGCCCGGCGTATAAAATATTGCCTTGCGGCTATGCCGTATGACCGGCCGGCCTTGCCCCACGGCCGTAGGCCGGGGCACCTGGGTAACTCCTTTCATTTTCATCTTGTTCAGAAGTATGCTTGCTGATCTGCTCGAACGCCACCAACACGAATTCCACCCCGTTCTGCCCGTCGACCTGAATGCTGCCGACGTAGCCCGCCTCGACTTCACGGCCCACAACCCCGTGGTGCGCGACGCCGACCTGCGCGATACGACTGCCTTCGAGACGCTGGTAACGCAGCTGCTGGCCGACCAGAACGCGCATATCGGCGTGGGTGGCTACCTCGAAAACCGCGTCATCTACCGCCGCAGCCCCGGCCTGTTCGGCGACCCGGCCGTGCCTGCCCGCTCCCTGCATCTGGGCGTAGATGTATGGCTGCGCGCCGGCACGCCCGTGCTGGCCCCGCTGGATGCCACCGTGCACAGCGTGCAGGACAACGACAACTTCGGCGACTATGGCCCCACCGTCATCCTGCAGCACACCCTCGAAGACACCACGTTCTACACGCTCTACGGCCACCTGAGCCGCCGCGAAACCGCGCTGCTCCGCCCCGGCATGGCCATCGAAAAAGGCCAGACCTTCACCGAAGTCGGCCCCGCGCCCGAAAACGGCGACTGGCCGCCGCACCTGCACTTCCAGGTGATAGCCGACCTGCAGGGCCGCTCCGGCGACTTCCCCGGCGTGGCCTTGCCCGAGGAGCGCGAGCAGTGGGCTGCCCTATGCCCCAACCCAAACCTGATTCTGCAGAGCCGCTGGTTGTAAGCTATATTCAAACAAAGAGGCCCCGCAGCAGTGCTGCGGGGCCTCTTTGTTTAGTCGAACTTGATAGCCGTGACAGGCTTGATGCGGGAGATTAGGTAAGTAGGAATCAGCACGGCCAGCAACGAGGTGGCAAACACGGCGGCGTTGAGGATGACGATGATTTTAGGGTCCCAGAAAATCGGCACCCGGTCCATGTAATAGTTCTCGGGGTCGAGCGGGATGAGGTGGGTGTAGTACTGCAGGGCGCAGAAGCCCAGCCCCACCAGGTTGCCGTAGAGCATGCCGCGCAGCGTCAGACTCAGGCCCCGGAAGAAGAACATGCTCCGGATCTGGCGGTCGGTGGCACCCACGGCCTTCAGTACCCCAATCATATTGGTGCGCTCAAGAATCATGATGAAGATGGTGGCCACCATGTTGAACGTGGCCACAAAAATGATCAGAATCAGGAAGATGATGACGTTGCGGTTGAGCAGCTGCAGCCAGTCGAAGAGCTGCGCGTACTGGTCCGTGATTTTGTCCAGTTTGAGGTCGTAGCGCAGGTTTTCGTAGAGGTTTTCGGCTACGGGGTCGAGGCGGTTGAAGTCCTTGAGCACCACTTCCACGCCGCCTACCAGGGAGTCGGGCCAAGCGTTCAGCTCCCGGATCTGGCGAATGTCGCCGATGACGTACACATCGTCGAACTCGTCGAGGCCGGTCTGGTAGATCCCCTTCACGGTGAACTTGCGCACCCGCGGCGGATTCTGGATGAAGTAGAACAGAGCGTCGTCGCCGACCTTGAGGCGCAGCTTGTCGGCCACCTTGCGCGAAAGCAGAATGTCGTTGGAAGCCGTTGAGTCGGGGAAGGTCAGAAACTTGCCCGACTGCAGGTTTTCGCGCATCGGCGATTTGCCGTCTTCCTCCGAAATGCCTTTCAGCACCACGCCCAGCACCTCATCCTTGGTTTTGATGATGGCCGTTTTGCGGGCGAAAGGCTGAATGGTCTGCACCTGCGGAAAGCGGTGCAGGTCGCGCACCAGGCGGGGCCCGCCGATGGGCTCCACTTCCAGCGAATTGTTGGTGTCGTACTTGCTGATCTGCAGGTGCGCGCCAAAGGAAAAGATCTTGCTTTGGATTTCGTTGCGAAATCCTTCGAGGATAGCAAAAGACACGATCATCACCGCAACGCCCATGGCAATGCTGATGATGGCTATCTTTGTCACCGACGAGGTAAAAGACCCCGAGTCGGCTCCGTCAATCTTGTGGGATATGTACCGCGAGACGTTCACTGCCGTAAAGCTACGCGTCTACGGTCAGTTTCCTAGCTTCGTTTCCTGATGCCGATATCCAATTTCTCCGGGCTGCTGAGCACTGCGCTCCTGCTCGCCAACTGCAGCGCCACCGCGCCCACCCAGCCTGTCGCTACTGCGCCAGTTGCTTCCCCTTCTGCCACAGTGGTTTCGGCGCCGCAGGTGCTCACCGAGCCGGCCGCCGGCCTGCGCATGGGTGCCGCCCAGTTTGAGCGGTATCTGCCGCTGCTGAAGGGCAAGCGTGTGGGTTTGGTGGTGAACCAAACGGCGCTGGTGGGCCGCGCCTTCCTACTCGACACACTGCTCACCCAGGGCGTAGCGGTCAAGGCCGTATTCGGGCCCGAGCACGGCTTCCGGGGCGAGGCCGCCGACGGCGCCACCATCAAGGACGGCAAAGACGCCCGAACCGGCCTGCCGGTACGCAGCCTCTACGGCGCCACCAAAAAGCCCACGCCCGAAATGCTGGCCGACGTGGACGTGCTGGTATTCGACATTCAGGACGTGGGCGTGCGGTTCTACACCTTCATCAGCACCATGCACTATGTAATGGAGGCGGCCGCCGAGCAGGGTAAAGAGGTGATTGTGCTGGACCGCCCCAACCCCAACGGCTGGTACGTAGACGGGCCGGTGCTGGAGCCGCAACACAGGTCGTTTGTGGGCATGCACCCCATTCCGGTGGTGCACGGCCTTACGGTGGGCGAGCTGGCCAAGATGATCAACGGCGAAAAGTGGCTGGCCGGCGGCAAGCAATGCCGCCTGACGGTGGTGCCCGTGCAGGGCTACACCCACGCCACCCGCTACGAGCTGCCGGTGCGCCCCTCCCCTAACCTGCCCAACGCTCATTCCGTGAGCCTCTACCCCACCGTCTGCCTGTTTGAGGGCACCGACGTGAGCGTGGGCCGGGGCACCGATATGCCGTTTGAGGTGATTGGAGCGCCTACCCAGCCCGCCACGCGCCCGTTCCGCTTCACGCCCAAGCCCAACACCGGCTCGCCCACGCCGCCCCAGAACGGCAAGCAGTGCTACGGCCTCGACCTGCGCAGCTCCGACAACGAGGTGGGCTTCACGGTGAAGTATCTGCTCGATTTCTACCAGCAAAGCACCGCCAAAGACAAGTTCTTCGGCAAGTACTTCGAGCAGCTGACCGGCACTTCCACCATTCGCCAGATGATTGTGGCCGGCAAGACGGAGCCGGAAATCCGGGCTTCGTGGGAGCCGGCGCTGGGACAGTACAAAGCCATGCGGCAGAAGTATCTGTTGTATCCGGAGAGGTAACGCGAAGTTCCACTTCGCGCCCCAGCGCCCCAACTGGCCGGCTTTCGGAAGCCAATTGTTCACTACTCCGCGAAGTGAAGCTTCGCGTTACGCTTTTCTATGACTCCCCTCCGCATCATCTTCATGGGCACGCCGGAATTTGCCGTTCCGACGCTGGAAAGCCTGCTAACCTGGGACGGCTGCCAAGTGGTAGCCGTCGTGACGGCGCCCGACAAGCCGGCCGGGCGCGGCCGGCAGCTGCAGGGCTCGGCCGTGAAGCAGGCCGCCGAAGCGCATAACCTGCCCGTGCTGCAGCCCACCAACCTGAAGTCGCCGGAGTTTCAGGCGGAGCTGAAGGGCTACGCGGCCGATTTGCAGGTGGTGGTGGCTTTCCGGATGCTGCCCGAGGCTGTCTGGAACATGCCGCCGCGGGGCAGCATCAACATTCACGCCTCGCTGCTGCCGCAGTACCGCGGGGCGGCGCCCATCAACTGGGCCCTCATCCACGGCGAAACCCAGACCGGCGTCACGTCCTTTTTCCTGCGCCACGAAATAGATACCGGCGACCTGATTTTCCAGGACGTGGTACCAATTGCCGACGAGGACGACTTCGGCTCGCTCTACGAGAAGCTGAAGTTGGCCGGCGCAGCCCTGGCGCTACGCTCGGTGCAGGCCATTGCGGCCGGCACGGCACCCAGCCTGCCCCAGCAGGAAAGCGCGGAGCTGCGCGCCGCCCCCAAAATCCAGAAGGAAACCGGCCGACTGGATTTCAACGAGTCGGCGCCGGCGCTGGCCAACCGCGTGCGGGGCCTCTCCCCCATCCCCACGGCCTTCACCCAGCTGCCTGACGGCCGCACGCTCAAGGTGTTCCGCGCCCAGCCCTTCGACGACGAGGAAGCCAGCGGCCCCGATACGGGCGGCATCGGCACTTGGCACACCGACGGCCGCACTTACCTGCGCGTGCAAACCGGCAGCGGCCTGCTCAGCCTGCTCGACGTGCAGCTGGAAGGCAAAAAGCGCATGCCCGTGCAGGAGTTTCTGCGCGGGTTCAACGCGGCTTCTCTGTCAGTCTGAATTCGTCGTCTGTCAGTCTGAGTCCGACTGAAATGTGCTTCTGACCACAGCAACTCACTAATCAAAACGCATGGTATCCTTTGTAGTAGCTACGGCCGAAAACAACGTCATCGGGCATGATAACCAGCTGCTCTGGCACCTACCCGACGACCTCAAGCATTTCAAGCGCCTCACCCAGGGCCACCCCGTCATCATGGGCCGCCGCACCTACGACAGCATCGGGCGCGCCCTACCTAACCGCGCCAACATCGTCATTACCCGGCAGCAGGACTGGCAAGCGCCGGGCTGCGAAGTGGCGTATTCGGTGCCCGCCGCGCTGGAGCAGGCCGCCCAGCTCGATGAGGAAGTATTCGTGATTGGGGGCGCCGAAATCTACCGCCAGGCCATGCCGGCCGCCGACACCATCTACCTCACCGAAGTACACCATAGCTTCGAGGGCGACACCGTGTTTCCGGAGCTCAACCACACCGAGTGGCGCGAAGAGTCGCGCGAGCGGCACGAAGCCGACGAGCGGCACACCTACGCCTTTAGCTTCGTGACGCTGCGGCGGCGGTAGGCAGTTGTCAGCAACATTCTGTACATATAAAAAGGGCCGCCAAAATTGGCGGCCCTTTTTATTGGGTATTACCTAGCGTTACCCGCTTAGCGAATCAGGACGATCTTGCCCCAGTCGTTTTTGAAGGCCCGGCGGTCGGCCTCGGCGCTGGTGGCGCGGCGGCTGAACTTGCTGGTCGGGTCGTCGAGGATGACGCGGTACAGGTAGGTGCCGTTGGCCAGCCGGTCGCCGTAGGTGTCGGTGCCATCCCAGGCGTAGCCCGTAATGTTGTTGCCGATGCGCAGCGGACCCTTGGCCGTAATGTCTTCCATCATGATTTCCTTCACCACCCGGCCCGTGAGGGTCAGGATCTGGATTTTCATGTCCCGCGGTAGCTCGGCGCCCGTGAGCGTAAACACGAACTGGGCTTTGCTGGTGACGGGGTTCGGATACGGGAAAACGTTGGTGATAGTGGAGGCATTCACCACCTCAAACGTCACGCGGTACGGCTCGGAGCCGGCAGGCTTGTTGGTAGCGTCGCGGCCCTGCACCTCCAGCGTGTAGATACCGTCGGCCAGTGCCTGGGTTTTGCCGATGTCCAGCGTCAGCACCGCCAGGCCTCTGGTCGAGTCCGATTCGAAGATGACGTTGGAGCCGTTCAGGTTGAGGCGGGTGGCAGTGGTCTGGCCGGGCGCAGTCAGCAGCACGTCGAAGTTGTTCACGTCTTTGATGCGGCGCAGCCGGTCGTCGTCCTTGAGCTGCACGCGGATGATGGGCGTCGGCGACACAATTTCGCCGTTCAGAATCCGGCGGCCATCGAAGGCCACATCCAGCACCGGCGGCGTGTTGCGGTCGTCCACCTGGAAGGCCGGCAGCAGCAGTTCGTTGTTGAAGAAGTACAGCTCGGGCAGGGCCTGTGGCTCGGCCGCCGTGGCTGGCCGCGGGTTCACCACCACGTTGCCGCTGATGGAGCCATCGAGGCCCACCACGTTCACGCTGGCGTTGAAGCTCACTTGCGAGTTGGCTGCCAGCGGCCCACCGGGCACATCTACCAGCGTCGTGCGGGTGGCCCCGCCGTTGCTGAGCGTGATACGCGCCTTCAACGCTCCGCTGAAATTGATGGACGATACGTTTTCAAACACTACCGGCACCGTTACGCTGCCGGTTGCGGCAGCCTGCCGGGCCAGAGTGGCGGCGTCGTAGGCCGTGGCGGGCGTGGCCAGGTCGCGGCGCACGATGCCTTCGGGTACGCCCTGGTAGGTTACCAGCCACTGCTCCAGCTGCGGCGCCGTGCGATTCACAGTGTCGCGCAGGGTCAGCACCAGCTTCAAGTACGGGTACTGCTGCGCCGAGATGCCCGCCAGCGACAGGCTACGGCTCATGACGTTAGCGTTGAGCACGCTCTCCACGTCCTGGGCATTGATTCCCACCAGCTGCAGCGTGTAGCTGTCGGAGGCGTCGGGCAGGCGCACGGTGTGGTAGAGCGTTTCCCACTGCCGGGCGGGCCCTATGCGGGTAGACGACACCGTGCCGCTGCCCACGCGGGTTCCGATTTGGCCGTTCAGCGTTACCACCTGGCTGCTGCGCGGTGTTGAGCTGGTAGGGTCGGCGGTTACTTCCTGGGCCGGGCGGGCGTTGGGGCCTTTCTGCACCAGCAGCGCGTACGGGTCGCCATCCTGCAAGCTGTTGATGCGCGTGGCACCCAAGCCAGCCAGCACCGTTTTCAGCGAAGCCGGGAAGGCGGAGAAGTTCACCTTGTTCATCGACAGCAGGGCTATGTAGTCGCCGGGTTGCACGTTGGTGAGCAGCGCCTGCAGCTGCGCCTGCCGGGCGGGTGTATTGATGTTGTCGGTACCGCCGGCACCTCCTTGTGCAGCAAAATGGTAGAAGCGCAAATCACCTTGTCCGCAGGAGTCGTAGAGGCCGCCCCCCACATTGCGCACGGGCCGCAGCGTGCGGCCGTTGAACACGGCCACCATGATATTGGGTCGTGACACCGCGCAGTTACCAGTAAACGGAGAGGTAGCTGCCGTAATGCCGTCGGTTATTTCGTTGAATGTAGCTCCGGCACCGGTGCCGCCACCGCGCGTCACCATTGTTATGGCTTGGTTGATTTCGGCGAAATCCCAGCGGCCGGAAGGCGCGGCTACCATCACGCGACCAAGCTGATTGCGCTTGAACTGGCCGTGGTGACTCTGCGACCACCCGCCCGGGGTGCCTGGAATCACACGGAACGAGCTGGTGGCCCACTCCGGATTTTCGTTGAGCGTAGGGTCGGGCGTCTGGAAGCGCAGGCGCCAGTACCATACCACACTGTCGCGGCCCGCAAGGGTGGGCAGCGTGGGGCGCCAATCGGGCACCAGCGTGGTCGTGACGGTGCGGGTCTGCTTGAGGCCGCTGTTGAACGTGGGCACGGTATCGAGCTCCATTTCATAGGACCGCGAGGTGCCGCGGGGGTCATTGGTCTGGCCTACCAGGCGCAGGCCGGCAGCGGGCACAATGGCAAATTCCGGCGGCCAGAGCGTCGTGACGCCGCCCTGCAGGAAGTTGAAGCAGGCCTGGCCGCTGTTGTTGGTTTCCGACAGTTCCGCAATGCGCTGCTGGTAATCCAGCTCTACCTGGAAGCAGTTTTCGCCGAACACGTTGCCGGCGTTGGGCAGCACGAATGCGTACGTAGTATCGCGCCAGGCCTGACGTACAGTAAAAGTATACACGTCGGGGGCGCGGGTGCCGGCGCTGGTGGTGGGGTAACGCCGCGTGATGCGCACGTCCAGCGGATCCGTCGTGATTTTGCCGGGGTTCTTCACGTTCACCACCACCTTCAAGCTAGTAGCCGACGCCTGCAGTGGCCCGGCCCCGATGGGCTGGATCTGCACGTCGCCGGGCTGGTTGGCAATGAAGTCGGGCTTGTCGGGAGCGTAGAAGCGCAAGGCCGGATCACCGAGCCACACATTGATAAATGACAAAGCCAAAGCTGAAGCACCACCACCAGATTGGGCTAGCATGCGCCGGGATGCCTCTGCCTGTAGCACAGTTATAGGCTTACCGTACCAAGCCGGCTCGTTGAAGGCTACTTTATAAAAATTGGTGGTAAACAGATCCAAATCAAAGGCAAATGCCTCATCTGAAGCGGCCATAAATCCTACGGCACCTTTGTTTTCAGAGAAAATCCAGTTCTCAGAAACTGTCTTTCCTATTACATTCCGATCCACGGCGTTGGCCGCGCAGCCGTTCAGCAGAAATACCGGGTACTTGCCTGGATTGTTGTACCCTTTTCCCGCGTCGCTGGGATCCCCAAAATTCAGGTCATAAGCGGAAGTGGAGCCATGCCCAAAATAGGTTACCAACGACACGCCAGCATTCACCTCCGGTGCAATCGTAATACTTACCGGGAAGGGGCTAGCAGCACCAGCATCGGAGCGTCTGTATGTTTTCAGCACGGTACCACCAAATAGAGGCTTAGCTGCCAGTTGGCGATATTTTTCCATGTACCCTTCGAAAATAGGGTACTCCTCTGTTTTCTGCCCACCTACCATGTGCACAATATTTTTGCGCCAAGGTTCAGCACCCAGCGCTTCGTGTGCCTTAAGCTTGTTCAGATAGTTTATAATATCTGTTGGGTTGGTTGCCGAGAGCCTACCGGTGGGCATCCGAGCAATGTAGCTGTTGTTTTCCCAGTCGGCCGAAAGAAAGTTGTCGGATCCGCTGCGAGTTGTAGCAGGTACTAAGTCAAGAGCTGGTGCAAGCCGGTCACGCCGGTATTCCCCAACTATCAGCCCTTTGCCGAGTAGCAGTAGATAGTTGGTCTGCGCAGTTGGAGAATTAGCTAGTTCCCAGCGCACATAATTACGCATGGCTCCTACTGACTTTTCTCCATAATGGAACTGGTCATAAAGCTGCTGCGAAGTAACTACAACCGTATCGTAGCGGCCGCCAGTTGTAGAAGCACGGTAAGTAGCATAAGCACGCACTGCATCAACACCACCAACTGGCCGCATTAGTAACGGATGACTAATGATAAGAAAGTTGCTGGCAGCAGCATTCAGCGTACGGAAGCGCACACGCATAGCGGGGCGGGGCACAGATGCTACGGCCTCATCAGCGAGCAAAAGGTTACGTGTGCGGCTAGAGGCGTCAGGAAACACGTAACCTTTGCGCTGGCCCCCTAAGGTAGCTCCGGCAATCCGCTGCACATTGTAAGGGTCCGTGATATCAAAGCCAACGACTGTAGCCGGAATAGAATCCAGTGCATAATAAGCCGGCCCAGCCAAGGTAGAATCATTATGAAAGGCTACATGCTTGCGCCCAGCAAACCAACGACTGTTCTGGGCGTAGCTATAATGCGCATAAGCTACTCTAAATCGGTTGCTATTAGCCGCTGGTGGGTTGCCTGTTACGTTAAAGAACAAATCTATTCGGCCTGCTGCATCAATATCACTTCGCTGTAGAGGTAATTTTACTAGCTGTTTATTATAATTATTGAGTACCACACGTCCCAATAGACGCTTTGCTGTAGAACCCGGTAAGGAAACCGAAATGTCAACTGAACGCTGTCCGTTCCAGCCGCCCACCATCATCACCTCTACTGCTGGGGATGGGCCACTGCTACTACGGCTCCAAAGCGAATCGGTAAGTGCTCCAGCAGTAGGGTTATTACTATTGCCACCAAAGGCAAGTGATAGAAAGCCTTCACCGGCCTCGCCCCAAGGGAAGTAAACGTTGGATTCATCATCTACATAGGCATTAGCATATGTAAATTGTTCTAGCTCGCGACTGATACGATGTGGATGGGGCGTAACAGTGGCAGGCACCGCTGGCTGTGCCATCCGCTTACCATTACTTGTCGCCGACCAAGTAAGAAAATAAGCGGCGGTGTCGGTATAGAGGCTATAAAATTGATTGGGTTGGGTGGCGGCGCCACCTTTATAAATAGCCTGATCGAGCTTGCCGTCGTTGCGCTGGCCGTAGAACTCGAAATAGGTGGTGGCGTCGAGTGTGGTTTGGTTGCCGCCGCCGAAGATGGCCACCTCGCGGCCGCGCCGCCAGAGCTGCACCCGCTGCGGGTTTACGCCGCTGATGCCCGCCTGCGCCAAGTACTGCTGGTCGAGGCGGTAGAGGCCGTCTTTGAGAATCTTGATCTTATAGTACTGCTGGCTGGGCACAATCCACTCGTTGCCGTAGAGCGTCTGGGCGGAGGCGGAGCCGGCAGTCAGCAGGCCTAGCAACACCAGACACCAGCTCAGCAGATAGCGAAGTCGGTAAGGTTGTGTCATATAGTAACGTAGAAACGTAGTGAGAGAGAAGTGCCGCGCCAACTCGCTTGGCGCGGCAATAGGTTCCACTGGCAGTCTTATTTGATGCCGTAACCCAGCGAAACAATAATGTTGTTGGTTTGGGTGCGGCCGGCCAGCTTCTCAATGGCCAGCTGCGACAGGGCCACATCCAGCCGCAGGCCGCTCAGGGCCACGCCTACGCCCAGGCTGGGCTGCACCTTCCACTCCTCGGAGCCCGAGAAGGCCTGGATCTTCTGCACGTTGCTCACGCCACCGCGCAGGAATACCAGGTTTTTGTAGCCGATTTCCAGGCCGGCGCGCGGATCGATGCTCACCAGCTTGCCCGATACCAGCGTGTTGCGCTGCCCGTCGGTGGTCAGGTCCAGATCCACGGCAGCCAGGGCTGTGAATTCGCCGGGCAGCTTCACCAAGCGGCCTACGCCCAGCACAAAGCGGGGCAGCGTGACTTCGGTACTGCCCTTGGGCACGCTGCTGCCGGTAGAGTCGCCGGCAATGGGGCGCAGCTTGTCGGAGTTGATGGACCAGGCGTTGACGGTGGTGGTGATGTCGCGGGCCATAAGGCCGAGGCGCCAGTTGCCTTTGTCGTACTGCACGCCCGCGTCGATGCCGAAGCCCCAGGCGTTGGCAAACTCGCCGATGTTGCGGTAGATGACCTTGGCGTTGGCCCCCACTTTCAGGCCCTCAATGTTGCCGAGGCGCCGCGCATACGACAGCATCAGGGCGTAGTCGGCCACCGAGAAGTACCGGATCCGGTCGTACTGGATGTAGCCGTACTCGTTGATCAGGTCCCGGGTGTCGGCAATGTCGTCGACGCCCAGACGCACGACGCTCACGCCGATGGCGCTTTTGTCGTCGAGGGGCATGGAGAAGGCGCCGTAGTCGTTTTTCACGATGCCCGAAAACAGCTCGGAGTGCATGAGCACGGCATCGTACTTGGCTTTCTGGTCGAGCAGGCCGGCTGGGTTCCAGTAGCCGGCGGTGGCATCGTTGGCCAGGCTGACCTGCACTTTGCCCATGCCCAGGGCGCGGCCCCCGACACCGATGTTGAGGAATTCGTTGCTGTACTTGGGCGTGGTGTCCTGGGCAACGGCCCGCTGCGAAGACAGCGCCAGCAACCCACCAACCCCCAGCACTACAGGAGCAATACGGAAAATGTGCGACATAGAAAACAAGCTAAAAACGGCTAATCCGATTCACAACGCAAGTTACTAACTAATAGTGCGCCGTGACTTCGGGGGCTCGATAAACCCGCCCCCGCTCCGCGTGGCTACTGCCCGCAACCAGCCGGATTCTCCGGCACTTACGCACCCCTACCCTTCCCGGATTCCGGGCGTGGCCGTCGGCGCAGCCCTCCCCAAATGGCCCGGCTGGCGGCAAATAGCGCCCTGCCAGCCAATAGCCCATTATATGGGATCCTTCACTGACTCTGCCACCAGCCCGGCCAGGCGCCCGTCGGACGGTCAAACCGTTTTTTTTCGGCCGAAATCTGCTGCTGAAAAATATTTTCTACCAGTACCTTGCGTTGCATAGTACCTTCCGTTATATTTGTCTCATTCTTCACCGATATCTGCCTCAGCCCATGAAAGTCGAGAACACCCAAGTGCAGATGCGGAAGGGCATCCTGGAGTTCTGCATTCTGGAAATCATTGCCCGCGGGGAGGTGTATGCGTCTGATATGCTCGAAGAGCTCACTGCTGCCCGCATGATTGTGGTGGAAGGCACGCTCTACCCGCTGCTGACGCGCCTCAAAAACGCGGGCCTGCTGGACTACACCTGGAAGGAATCCACCTCCGGCCCACCCCGCAAGTACTACACCCTCACGCCCGACGGCCAGGAGTTTCTGCACCAGCTGCGCCTGACCTGGGAGGAAGTCCAGGACTCCATCCGCATCATCCGTCAGAAACCGCACGCCCCGGCCGCCGCCACGCCGGCCCCGCTCACGGTAGCCCCGCCGGACGCGCCCTCTCCTCCTGACGCGCTGCTCTAACGCACCGCCCCCAACCCGTTTTTCTTGACTAGTTGCAGCACTGAGATGAAAAAGAACATCAGCATCAACCTTCAGGGCATGATCTTCCACATTGAGGAGGATGGCTACGAAGTGCTTAGCCGCTACCTGGCGGAAGTGAAAGCCCACTTCAGCGGCTACCGCGGCCACGAGGAAATTGTGGCCGACATCGAAGGCCGCATTGCCGAGCTCTTCGCCGCCCGCCTCTCCGGCCTCAAGCAGGTCATCACGCTGGACGACGTGGAGGCCATGACGGCCAAAATGGGCCGGGTGAGCGACTTTCAGAGCGCCGACGACGCCGAAGAAGAGGAAGAACTGCTGGCCGAGGCCGTAGCTAGCGGCTCGGCCCAGGGCACCTACGCCGACGGCACTGCCGGTGCCGGCCGCCGCGCCAAGTCCGGCCCCGAAACCGCCGATACCGCCCAGGCCGCGCCCCGGCAGATGTACCGCGACATGGCTCACCGCAAGGTGGCTGGGGTGGCAGCCGGGCTGGCGCACTACTTCGGCACCAACCCGCTCTGGATTCGGATTGCCCTGCTGGTGTTGCTGCTGGCCGTGCCCGCAGCGTTCGACGATACGCCCCTCAACCAGTTTGGCGAGCGGGTAGCGGGTATCACGGTGCTGGCCTACATCATTCTGTGGGTGGTGCTGCCCAAACGCTACGACACCACCGACCCCGACACCGACCCGGCGTTTAAGAAGCTCTACCGCGACACCGACAACGGCAAGGTCGGCGGGGTTTCGGCCGGGCTGGCGGCTTACCTGCGGGTAGATGTGGTGGTGGTGCGCATTGCCTTCCTGCTGCTGCTCATTGCCGGCAGCCTGGGCTTCTGGCTCTACATCATCCTGTGGATTCTCTTGCCGGAGGCGAAAACCGCCTCCGACAAGCTCCGCATGCGCGGCGACGCCGTCACGCTCTCGGCCCTGGATGAAAACCTGCGCAACAACCCCTACGCCGCCGGTTCGGAGACTAGCCCCGTCAACAACCGGCCCGTGGGCACGTTCCTGGAAGACTCGTTCAGCAACGTGCGGCCCGTCATCAATGGCATTGGCTCGCTGATCCGGGTGGTGGCCGGCGGCATCATGGCCCTCACCGGCTTTGCCATCCTGCTGAGCGTGGTTATTGCGCTGGGCATCGGCCTGGGGCTGATTTCCTCTTCCGACAACCTGGATTTCGGCCCGCTGCAGCCCTTCCTGCTCTTCAATGACATTTCAGTGTGGGCCGTGCTTTCCTTCTTCCTGCTCACGGCCATTCCGGCGCTGGCCCTGATGCTGTCGGGCCTGGGGCTGCTGCTGCGCCGCTCCGTGCTGAGCCGCACGGCGTCGCTCACGCTGCTGGGCTTGTGGCTGCTGGGCATCGTGGGTAGCTCGGTGGCCGGCATCCGGGTGGGCCGCGAGTTTCAGCGCGAAGAGGAAATCACCCAGACCACCACGCTCGACCGCCTCAGCAGCCCTCGCCTGGTGCTGGAGCGCCGGCAGCTCAACAACGACAAGTGGGTGGACCTCGACCTAGTAGGCATCGACAGTGCCCAGGCCCCGCGCCTGGAGCGCATCATCGCCGCCAAGGGCGCTACCGATTCGCTGGCCCGCCGCACGGCAGCCACCTCCACCAGCCACAATGTGCGCGTCCTCAACGACTCGACCCTGAGCGTGGACGACCACTTCACCTACCAGCCCAACGCCCGCTTCCGCGACCAGCAGATGCGCCTGCGCCTGCTAATGCCCCGCGGCCGCACCTTCCGCATGAGCGAGACGTTTGCCGACTGGCTTGATTCCGACAACTACGTGAACGGCCGCGAGCCCCAGCGCCCCGAAAACGAGGTATTCCGCATGCAGGGCAACAAGGTGGAGTGCCTCAGCTGCTCCGCCGATGACCTGCGCGAGCAGGACGCCTCCAACTCCGACGACGAAGACTACAACGACGGCCGCGACGACTCCGACGTGAAACTGAGCTTTGACCGCGTGCGGTCCATCAACGCCGACGAGGACGCCTACGGCTCCGGGCGGGAGAGCTTCAACGAAACCGACTTCAACGAGGTCAACATCGTGGGCGGCTACCGGGCCATCATCCGGCAGGGCAGCACCTACACCGTGCGCGCCGCCGGCGACGACCGCACCCTGCGCGACCTGAAAGTCACCCGCGACGGCCGCGAGCTGACCATCAGCCCCCGCAACCGCGACCTGTTCGATTCCCGCAGCGGCGACCAGGACCAAGTGCTGCTCATCATTGAGCTGCCCGAGCTGAACAACCTGAGTTTGGTTGGCGGCACCCACGCCGAGGTTAGCGGCTTCAATTCCGGAGACCTTCGCGTCACGCAGGCTGGGGGCAGCAAGCTGCGCCTGACCGGCACGCTGCAGCAGCTGCAGCTGGAGCTGGCCGGCGGCTGCCAGGCCGCCCTGCAGGGCAGCGCCGACGAGCTGAAAGTAGACGGCGCCGGCGCCTGCGAAGTGGCCGCCGCCGAGTTCACCGCCCGCCGCGCCGACATCGACGCGGTAGGTGCCACCAAGGTGCGCCTGCACGTGACGGATGAGCTGCGGGCCGAGGCCATCGGCGCCAGCCTCATCGAGTACAGCGGCAAGCCTACTACCATCCGCCGCGAAGCGCTGGGGGCTGCCTCCGTCCGCAGCGTGGAGTAGCCGCGCCCGGTGCGGGCCAGCCTACATTGGCTCGCACCGCTGGCGTGGATCTGGCCGGCCTCAGCAAAGTGTGCCTTCACGTGGCAGATAACCTGAAAGCCGACGCCATCGGGCCCGGCATGGTACAACAACGGCAGCCCGCACAACGAGGGAAAAGATATCGTTGGGGCTTCCTGCGTCAGTGCCGTGTGTAAATAACTGCTACTTCATGCGGTCCTCACCCGGCTGGCAACACTTTTGCTACCGGGACCCACAATTGTTTTCAGGCAGGCAACCTTGCTGTTCCAACGTGCATCTATCTGCCTGAGTGACCCAAAGTGTCTTTTTCTGGTGAGTGAAAGACTGGTCGAGAAAGTCCTCTTACCTACTGTGCTGCAACCAGTAGATAAGGGGCTTTCTCATGTTTGGGCCTGAACAAATAGTGGTTCTATTCGCCTAACCGGGCGCCCGATTAGGTTCCTTCCCTCCTGTTATCCTCCCATCTATGAAGCCTCTTATTTTCGCGCTGGCGCTGGCTCCAGCCGTTTCGTTTGCGCAATCTGCCACGCCTACCTATGACCAGCTGATAAACCAGAGCGGCGCCCAGATGCAAACCAAAGACTTCTGCGCGGCTGCTGCCACCTTCGAGCAGGCTTTCCGGCCCGATAGCACCCGCGCCAATGAGTTTGAGCTGTTTAGCGGGGCCATAGCAGCCGCCAACTGCCCGGCGCGCCGCCCGCTGGCCTGGCGCTGGCTAGGGCAGCTGAGCCGCCACCGCCCCCTGAGCATGCAGCCCCGCGACCTTGACAACGTCGCCAACGACCCGATGCTGGCCCCGTTGCGCACCGAGGCCGCTTGGCCGCGCTGGCTGGCCGCCATGCGCCAGGCCCTAGCCCAGCAAACCGCTGACGCCCGAGCCGCCAGTACCCGCTGGATAGCCGAAACCCAGGCCCGCACGCTGCCCGCCTACAACGGTAAAGCCCGAACGGCCGCCACGCCCGGTTTCGCTCTCTACTTCAGTCCGGTACCGGCCGATACCGTTCGGATGCCTTATCTGGTGCGCGTGCCGGCCGGCTACGATCCGGCCAAGCCAGCCCCGGTGGTGGTGTATCTGCACGGCGGCGTGGTGAACACCAAGCAGTTTGGCTATGCCGACCGGGACGTGGCAGAAGAAACGATTTTCGAGGTGGCGCCCGCCAATGCGCTGGTGGTGTATCCGTTCGGACGGGCCAGCTTTGGCTGGGTCACGCAACCGGCCGCCTTCGCCCAGATCGAGCGAATCCTGGCCGAAGTGCAGGCCCGCTACCGCACCGACGGCCGCCACACGGTACTCGGCGGCATGAGCAACGGTGGCAGTGCCGCCCTGTGGTTTGCCAGCCAGCGCCCCGCTTCTTTCAGCGGGTTCTACGCGTTGTCGCCTGCGCCGGTGCTGCCGCTGCAGGCCAGCTACGGCCGCTTAGGCCAGGACAAGCCTTGCTACCAGCTCAGCGCCCAGGATGACTCGTTGTATAAGTACTCGGCCGTGAAGGCCACCTACGACGCCCGCCCGTCGCAGGCGGCGCAATGGTTTCTGCAGACCCTGCCCAGCGGCGGCCACGGCTTCCTCTACCGCCCCGAGGGCCCGGCGCTGCTCCGGCAAACGCTGGCCACGCTGTGCGCCCAGCCGCCCAAACGCTAGGCCGCGCTGGCGCTAAATAGAATCTGGCTGACAGCACAGCTGGCCTCCCAAGCTGGCTGGCCGGCTGTGCCTATTCTGCAGCGGGTACCGGCGTCAGGCCTTTGCGCGCCCCCAGCTCCAGGAGTAGCGCAAACGCCTCGTCATGCTCGTTGCGAATCTTGCCTTCCAGGATGGCTTCCAGCAGCGCTTCCTTCAGCTCGCCCACGTCGCGGGACGGCTTCAGGCTGAAGGTGGCCATGATGATTTCGCCGGTGATGACGGGCTTGAAGTTGCGCAGGTGGTCTTTTTCCTCCACCTCCTTCAGCTTCTGCTCCACCACGTCGAAGTTGCGCAGGTAGCGGTTCTTGCGGTCGTAGTCTTTGCTGGTGATGTCGGCGCGGCACAGCAGCATCAGGCGGTCGATGTCGTCGCCGGCCTCGAACAGCAGGCGGCGCACCGCCGAGTCGGTCACGATTTCCTTGCTCAGGGCAATGGGGCGCAAGTGCAGGCGCACCAGCTTCTGCACTTGGCGCATCTCCTCGCCCAGCGGCAGCTTCAGGTCCGTGAAGATGCCCGGCACCCAGCGGGCGCCCTTGTCTTCGTGGCCGTGGAAGGTCCAGCCCACGCGTGCATCAAAGCGCTTGGTGGCGGGCTTGGCGATGTCGTGCAGGATGGCCGACCAGCGCAGCCACAGGTCGCCGCCGGCCGCCACCACGTTGTCGAGCACCTGCAGGGTGTGGTAGAAATTGTCCTTATGGGCGTGTTTGCCCACTTTCTCCACCCCCTGCAATTGGGCCATCTTGGGGAAGATGAGTTGCAGCAGCCCGCAGCTGAACAGCAGCTTGAAGCCGTAGCTGGGCTTCGGGGCCATGATGATCTTGTTCAGCTCGGTGGTGATGCGCTCCTGTGAGATGATCTTGATGCGCTCCTTGTTGCGGGCCAGGGCGTCAAACGTGTCGGGGTCGATGTCGAAGTCCAGCTGGGTGGCAAACCGGATGGCGCGCAGCATCCGCAGCGGGTCGTCGGAGAAAGTCACGTCGGGGTCCAGCGGCGTACGGATGATGCGGCGCTGCAGGTCGCCCATGCCGTCGTAGCGGTCTACCAGCTCGCCGTAGGTGTCAGGGTTGAGGCTCAATCCCAGGGCGTTGATGGTGAAGTCGCGCCGGGCCAGGTCTTCTTCCAGGGTGCCGGCCTCCACTTCGGGCTTGCGGCTTTCGGCGCGGTAGCTTTCCTTGCGGGCGCCCACAAACTCCACTTCAATCTCGGGCGTGGGCAGCATGGCCGTGCCGAAGTTCTTGAACACCGTCACGCGGGGCCGGCCGGGCAGCTTGCGCCCCACGGCCTGGGCTAGCGCAATCCCGTCGCCGACGCACACCACGTCCACGTCTTTGCTGCCGCGCTCCAGCGCCAGATCCCGCACGTAGCCCCCAATCACATAAGCCGGAAACCCCAGCTCGCCGGCGGCTTCGGCAATGGTCTGAAACAAGGGCAGGCTGGGGAGCTGTGGGTTTTTCATGCTGGTCAGAGTGAAGCGCAAAGGTACGGCCCCGGCTGCATCAGCCTACGCCGGCGGTGCAGGATTCTTGCCGGCAGGTTTCCAGCCAGAGTTGCAGGCTCCTGCCACCGCGGGCGTCCGCCAAAATAAAAAAGCGCCTTCCAACTAGTCGGAAGGCGCTTTCGCAAGATGATGTGAGCTGCCGATTACTGCTTGGCAGGCACTTCTTCTACCATTTTGTTGGCTTCTTTGTCTACCACAACGGCCGTGTCGCCAGCCTCGGTAGCCATATCGGCTTTCACGTCAGCGGCGGCATTATCGGTAGCATTTTCTACAGCGTCGCCGGCATTTTCGGTAGCATTGGCAGCATCGGTGGCAGCGCTTTCGGCAGTGGCTTCAGCGTTTTCCTGGGTTTTCTCCGAGCACGAAGCCAGAGCGAATGGAGCGAATGCAGCCAGAACGAGCAGGGATTTGAAGGTCGTTTTCATAAGTACAAACAGAGTTGGTGATGGATGTACGGTTTATAGCCCAATCGATTAAACGTAACCTGCTTTCACCCTCCCATCCCCGAAATAGGCGTTGCCGGTTGCTATATAGCGGCAATCAGCTTGTACCGATTTTATGACGCTCTGTCCCTGAAATGCGGCGTTCGAGGAGGTTTATATTGAAGTCTTAGCCGGAAAACCAGACGTTTGGGGTGTTCTAACTGTCTTCCTGATCTGCACCTAAGCCATGGCCTCTTCCCTGTTTTTCGCTCTGTCTGCTTCGGCTCTGCCCGTCCGGCTGCTGCTGGCCACACACATTGCGGCCGGTACCACGGCCCTACTGGCCGGGCTGGTGCCAATGCTGGGCCGCAAAGGCGGCGTCTGGCACGTGCGGGCTGGCCGCCTCTATGTCTACTGCATGCTGGCCGTCGCCCTCACCGCCGTCGGGCTATGCCTGCTGCAGCCCCTGACACTGAGCCGGCTTTTCCTGACGGGCGTGGCCATGCTGAGCTTCTACCTCAGCTTCAGCGGCTGGCGCGCCGCCCGCCGCCGCAGTGCCAGCCTGGCCCGCCCAGACCAGTTGCTGGCTGTTGTGGCCTTGCTGGTCGGGGTGCTGATGGTAGGAACTGGGTTGTGGTTGCAGGCGGTATTGTTCGCGTTTTTTGGCGGCCTGATCTGCCTGTTTGCCGGCCTCGACACTCGCCAGAGTTTGTTTCCAAGGCCGGCCGAGCAAGCCGAGCCCTGGATGCTGCGGCACCTTGCGCGCCTCGGTGGCTCGTATATAGCGGCCTTCACGGCTTTTCTGGTTGTGAATACGGGCCGGGTGCTGCCTGCTGATGCGCCCGCCTGGCTGGGCACGGCCGTCTGGATTGTTCCCACGCTGGTAGGCAGCCTGCTGATTGCGCGCACCGTGCGCCATTATCGGGCCCGGCTACGTCATTCTGCCCGCCCATAAGAGCGGAACTGGGGCTGACAGCTTAGTCGCGGAGCACTTCCAGGCTACCATCAGGCAGCACGCGCACCACCCGCGAAGGGGCGGCGCGCGTGGTATCGTCCTGGCGCCAGTAGGCTACGTAGTCGGCTTTGCGCACCAGGGCCGGGTTGATTTCCGTGTACAGGGCGGGCGTTGGTTCGCCGCTCAGGTTGGCCGACGTCGACACCAGTCCGTGGCCCAGCCGCCGCACCACCAGCCGGCAGAACTCGTCGTTGAGCACAACGCGCAGGCCGATGGTGCCATCCGGGGCCAGCAGGTTAGGCGCCAGGTGCGGGCTGCCGGGCACCACGTAGGTGGTAGGCCGCTGCTGGGTGGCCAGCAGCTCCGGCAGATTGGGCGGCACCACGGCGGCGTAGCGGGCAAACATCTGCTCATCGGCCACCAGCACAATGCAGGCCTTGTTGGCAGGGCGGTTCTTGAGCTGATAGATTTTCTCCACAGCCCGCGGCAGCTCGGCATCACACCCCAAACCCCACACCGTATCGGTCGGATACAGAATGACCTGCTGCATCAGCAGTGCATCCACAGCGGCATCTACTTCTTCACGGAGGAATCGGGGGCTCATAGGGATTAGGGATTAGGGATTAGGGATTAGAATATGCGTCAGGAGTTCAGGAATACCTAATCCATAGGCCCTGATTCCTATGCCCTAAAGCCTTATACTACTTAATGGTCTGGCACAGTTCCACCAGCACACCGCCGGCTGATTTGGGATGTACGAAGCATACCAGCTTGTTGTCGGCTCCCGGCTTGGGTTCTTCATTGAGCAGTTGGAACCCCTCGGCCCGTAAGCGCGCCATTTCGGCCCGGATGTCGTCTACCTCAAACGCAACGTGGTGAATCCCGGCCGGCTTCTTCTCCAGAAACCGCGTAATGGCGCTGTCGGGCGAGGTGCCGGCCAGCAGCTCTATCTTGGAGCCTCCCACCTGAAAAAACACCGTATCTACCGCCTCAGACGCTACATGCTCGCGCTTGTAGGGCTCCTGGCCCAGCAGCGTGGTGTAGAGCGCCGTGGCGGCTTCCAGATCAGGTACGGCTAAGCCTAAGTGTTCGAGGTTGAGGAGCATGGTGGGGTTGTAAAAGTGCCGCCGCCGGATAGCGCGGCTTGTTTGGATTTGTTCTACTTTTGCAGGTGCAAATGTGGGAAGAAATGAAAACCTGTTTAGCGGTTTTTGTGTTCTACCTGCGAAAGATTCTCCGCTGAAACCAGACCCCGAGCCATGCTCAAGCTACCTATTTACCTCGACAACAACGCCACCACGCCTCTCGATCCGCGCGTTTTGGAGGCGATGATGCCGTACCTGACAGAGGTATTCGGCAATGCGGCTTCCCGCAACCACCCCTTCGGCTGGGCTGCCGAGGAAGCCGTGGATTACGCCCGCGAACAGATTTCCGGCCTGATCAACTGCGACCCCAAGGAGATTATCTTCACCTCAGGTGCTACCGAGTCCGATAACCTGGGCATCAAGGGCGTGTTTGAGATGTATGCCCAGAAAGGCAACCACATCATCACCACCACCACCGAGCACAAAGCCGTACTCGATACCTGCAAGCACATCGAGAAGCTGGGCGGCAAGGTAACCTACCTGCCCGTCGACTCCGAAGGCCTCATCAGCCTCGCTGAGCTGGAAGCTGCCATGACGCCGGAAACCATCTTGGTGACCATCATGTACGGCAACAACGAGACTGGTACCATCCAGCCTATCCGCGAGATTGCCGCCATTGCCCACAAGCACGGCGCCCTGTTCATGACCGACGGCACCCAGGCTGTAGGTAAGATTCCGGTAGACGTGATTGCCGACGGCATCGACCTGATGGCCTTCACGGCCCACAAGATGTACGGCCCGAAAGGTGTAGGTGCCCTGTACGTGCGCCGCAAGAACCCACGCGTGAAAGTGACGGCCCAGATGGACGGTGGCGGCCACGAGCGTGGTATGCGCTCCGGTACGCTCAACGTACCCGGCATTGTAGGCTTGGGCAAAGCCTGTGAGTTGGCCAAGCAGGAAATGGCGGCCGACACGGCCCGCTTGAGCACTCTGCGCGACCGGCTGGAGAAAGAACTGCTGACACTGGAAGAAAGCTACGTGAACGGCTCGGTAAAACACCGCCTGCCCCATGTAGCCAACATCAGCTTCAAGTATGTGGAAGGCGAAGGCCTGATGATGGGCGTGAAAGACCTGGCTGTATCGTCGGGTTCGGCCTGCACCTCGGCTTCGCTGGAGCCCTCCTACGTGCTGAAGGCCCTGGGCCTGAGCGACGACCTCGCCCACAGCTCGCTGCGCTTCGGCCTGAGCCGCTTTACCACCGATGAGCAAATCGATTACGCCATCAACCACGTAAAGGAGGCCGTCACCAAGCTCCGCGAAATGTCGCCTTTGTGGGAGATGTTCAAGGAAGGCATCGACCTCGACAAAATCGAGTGGGCTGAACATTAATAGTGCTTATTTCTTGGTTGTCAGGGCGTAGTTTGCACTCCGCATCAACAGTCAAGTTTTGTCCTAAGCACTAAGCACAAACAACTAAGCACAAACAACAAAAGCCATGGCTTACTCCGATAAAGTAATCGACCATTACAGCAACCCCCGCAACGTGGGCACGCTGGACAAGAGCAAGAAAAACGTAGGCACCGGCCTGGTAGGCGCGCCTGAGTGCGGCGACGTAATGCGTCTGCAGATCGAGGTTGACGAAACCACTAACACCATCACCGACGCCAAATTCAAAACCTTCGGCTGCGGTTCGGCCATTGCTTCGTCGTCGCTGGCGACGGAGTGGCTGAAAGGCAAGACCGTGGACGAGGCCTTGGCCATCGACAACATGGAGATTGTGGAAGAGCTGGCGCTGCCGCCCGTGAAGATCCACTGCTCGGTGCTGGCCGAAGACGCCATAAAATCCGCCATCAACGACTACCGCGTGAAAAACGGGATGCCGGAGCTGGAAATGGCCAAGTCGCACCACTAAGTTGATTGTTGAATAGCTGAATTGTTAAATGGCTGTCTGCTTTACGAAAAGTTGGAAGGCAACTAACCATTTAATAATTCGGCCATTCAGCTATTTAATAAATGGACGTTACTTCTTCTGACGTACACGTAGAAAGTGCCCGGATTCAGCGACAGATAGAGGACTATCTGGGGCTGGGCCCGGGCAACCTGCTGTTTGAGTTTCGGCAACTGGACGGGCAGACCCGCCTGGACCTGATTACCGTGAACCCACGGCACCAGCAGAGCTTCCTGTTTCGCTACGAAACCGGATACGACAAACTGGACGCCCTGCGCCGGATGCTGGCCTACGTGCAGCGCTACCGCGACGAGGAAAGCTCCTTCACGCTGCAGTGGCGCGCCCGCGGCGACAAGGAATTACAGACGTCCTACTTCCGGGCCCACAACGCCTATGAAGCGCTGGACAAGCTGTACTTCGGCCGCGACCTGAACACAATCACCGTGTTCAGTGTTGTATTGAATCCATCGTCGTAGCAATACGCGGCTGGCATAGCGCAGTGCCGGACTATTCTGGCTGCCTTTCCAGTTGCACAAGCACTCCATACCAAGTACCAACGCCATGATTACCGTTTCTGAAAAAGCTAAAGCGAAAGTAGAAAGCCTCATGCGCGATGCAGAGCTGGATTCTACCTACCGCCTGCGGGCCTCTGTGGCCGGCGGTGGCTGCTCGGGCCTGAGCTACAAGCTTGACTTCGACAACGAAGTGAAGCACATGGACCAGGAGTTTGAGGACAAAGGTGTGCGGGTAGTGGTGGATATGAAAAGCTTCCTCTACCTGGCCGGCACCGAGCTGGACTTCTCCGACGGCCTCAATGGCAAAGGCTTCTATTTCGATAACCCGAATGCCTCGCGTACCTGCGGCTGTGGCGAGAGTTTCTCGGTATAGCCAGCCGGTTTTCAGCCTTTGCATAGCACCAATACAAAGGGCCTCATCCACTCGGATGAGGCCCTTTGTATTGGTGCTGTTGTCAGGCAGCCCAATTACGGCGGTTACTCCCGCACGAAACGTTGCACCTGGCGGCCGGCAGCAGTCTGCAGTTCCAAGAAGTAGGAACCCGGCCGCAACGCCTGTACGTCGACTATCCCACCGCCTGCCGCTTCGCCCGCCAGCAGTGCTTGGCCCAGCGGGTTGAGCACCCGGTAGTGAACCGGTCCGGGGGCCGCCGACAACATGATCTGGCCGGTGGTGGGATTGGGGAAGAAAGTTGTCTGGGCAGCTCCCGCCTTCACGGCTACCACCGGCGAAAAGGCTTCGGTGCCATCGGTGTCCAGCTGGCGGAGGCGGTAGTAGCTCAGGCCTGCCAGCGGCCGGGTGTCCAGCCACTCGTAACTGTGGCTGCGGGCGGTGGTGCCCTGCCCGGCTACCCGGGCAATGGTGGTGAATTCATTGGTGTCAGTGCCGCGTTGCACATCAAACCCGACGTTGTTTTTCTCGGAAGCCGTTGCCCACTTGAGCTGGGTGCCTTTGGCCGTTGGCTCCGCCGTGAAGCTTTTCAGTTCCACCGGAAGCGGGCGGTTGCTACCAATGCGCACGTCGTCGATGAATACAGCCGTTTTATTGGTTGCCGTTAGAAAAATTTCCAATCGAACACTACTAATGGCACTTCCAAAATCTATTCTAACTGTAGACGTACCACTTCCGCCTGAAGCAGGAACGTTTCCACTATTGTCTAAATCTGATGGTGAAGTAACTATAGTTGGGGTTAGTGGAGCTGCATTGATTACACCAGTTGGTGATGCAACCCCGGCAGCATTAAATCCAAAAACAGAGCCATTACGGTCTCCTCTCACTTCCAGTGTATTAGGCTGTGTCTGAAAAGTGATGCTGCAAAATACGGCGGATACAGGCCAGCGAGGCCATGCTGAGGAAATGGGCGTCGTGTTTCTCATAGCGCGTGGCCACGCGGCGATGTTCTTTGAGCGAGCCAAAGAAGCGTTCCACCACATTGCGCCGCGCATAGCGAGTTGGCTCGATTCGGGGTGGCCGTCCTCGCCGCCGACAGCGACGGCCTGCGGCTGGTTGCCGACGTGGAATGACGGCCCGGATGCGACGACGACGGAGCCAGTGGCGAATGTGGACCGCGTCGTAGCCGCGGTCGGCCAGGAGTTGACGTGGGCGTCGACGCACCCGCACCTGTTCACAAAGCGGTTCAAACTGGGGCCCATCATGCCGCTGGCCGGCCGACAGATGCAGGGCCAGCGGCGTACCCGCGCCATCACAGACTACATGCAGCTTGCTGGTCAGCCCGCCGCGGCTGCGCCCGAGGCACTGGGCTTTTTTTTCGTGCCGCCCGCCGCACTTTTGGTGGCCCGCACCGTGGTCGAATCCACCAGCCACGTGTCCAGGTCTAACAAGCCGGCCGCATCCAGGCGCAGGCGTAAGCGGTGCAACACCCGCTCGAAGGTGCCATCAGCGGCCCACCGGCGAAATCGTTCGTACGCCGTTTGCCAGGGGCCGTAGCGTGCTGGTAAATCCCGCCAGGGCGCTCCGGTGCATAGGATCCAGAGTAAGGCATTCCATTGCTGGCGGTCATCGCGCCGGGGGCGCCCCAGACGTTGTGGGGGCAATTCGCTTTCCACCGCGGCCCATTGGGCATCTGTTAACTCATACCGTGCTGCCATACCCTAAGATACATAACACCCCTTTTCAGACACAGCCTAGTAAAAGTGCTTGAGCCATTATATGCTATCCTGACAGCTACTCCATTATTGGTTATGGCTGGGTTCCCACTAGTACCATTATCTATTCCTCCATTATTGTTAGTACGATAAGAGGCTAACCTAAAAGAGATATAATTGCCTGTTGATGACAGAGGAAATGACACGTTATTAAACGTCAGGGTAGATGAAACATCTCCGTTGCCGTTGTTATTCACCACACCAAACCCCGTCGTACCCTCTGAAAATACGTTAGCGGTAAGTGGACCTGTGTTAGCGTTATTGGCAGATGTAGCCTGAGAGAATGTCCCTATATAGGTTGCACCAGCGCCAGTAACGCTGTATATGTATTGTCCACCCGCACCTCCGCTAGCATTGGCTCCAGGACCTGTAGCCGGCGTGTTACCACTTGGCTCGAATCCCTGCTGTAGATAGGATGCCTGCGCGTACAATTCTGTTTGTCCCAAGCTTAGAAGAGCACCAAGCAACACGGCGGTGCGGAGAGCGGCCGAAGCGAAGAAATTAGTCGTAGAGAGTTGCATGTTAGTATCCTTTTGCAAGTTATTTTAGATAAATGTACCTTAATTGTACATACATTTCTACATATCCTACATTCCTATTATGAATAAACTACTGCTTTCACAGCTGGAGTGCCCCGATAGTGCTGACAACCAGTGAACAAATCCATACAATTAAGCCCAGCCATATATCCTGTATCGGTTGTACTGCAATGCCCCAAGAGCATCAACAAAAAGCCTCTTCTACTGCAGTAGAAGAGGCTTTTTGTTGATGCTCTTGAATACGTAGCAACCTTTGTTGCTACGTATTCTGAGTTGCTACTCCTGCTTGGTGAACTTGCGCACCACGCGGCCGGTGGCCGTCGTAACCTCCAGGTGGTAGAGGCCGGCGGGCAGCGACGCTACGTTCAGCGTGGCACTGCCGGTGCTGGTGCGGCCTTCCAGCAGTACGGCTCCGATGGTGCTCAGCACGCGGTAGGTAGCCTCCGGCGCGGGCGCTACCACCTGCAGTTCTGTGTGGGCGGGATTAGGATAAAGGGCCAACTCCTTGCCGGCGGCTACGGCCACCACCGGCGAGAACGACGCCTGGCCGTTGGTGTCCACCTGGCGCAGGCGGTAATAGGCCGTGGCGGGCAGCGGCTGCCGGTCGAGGGCGGAGTAGGTATGGCGCTGGGTGGTGGTGCCCTGGCCGGCTACGGTGCTCAGGGTGCGGAACTGCACCCCGTCGGCGGAGCGCTGCACCTCGAAGCGGGCGTTGTTCTGCTCGGAAGCCGTAGCCCAGTCCAGGCGCACGGCGTCGGCCTGCCGCTGGGCTGTGAAGCGGATCAGCTCCACGGGCAGCGGGTTGTTGGTCACGTCGGGGTCGGTGCTGGCCAGGGCGAAGTCGCTGAACGAAGTGAAGTTGCCGGAGGTAACCGTGCTGGCATCAGACGTGACGCTGCCGATGTTGAACCAGCCATTGCCGTTGTTCTTGCCAATCACCAGCGACGGCGACGCGGGGTTGTTCACGTCATCATCGGCGCCGAAGCTGAGTTGGATGTTGCCGTTGAAGCCCGTGTTGTCGGACGACGTAACGGTGTAGCGGCGGATGTTGGACACGCGCGTGAGCGGGTCCAGGGTGCTGGCGGCGTTGTCGAAGGTCTGCGGGTTAGCTCTCTCCTTCTGCTCGGCCGTGTACGTTACGGTGCCGGCGGCCTGCGAGGCCACGTTTACGGTAAGCGGGCGGTAGGCCGTGCCCTTGCCTACCGGGAACAGCAGGCTGCCGGCTGCATCGGCTTGACGGGCTACCGGGCCGTTCACGAAGCTGGTGTTGCTGCCGCCGAGTACTTCAGTTCCGCTGGCAAAGGTCAGCAGATTGGTAGCAGACGTGGTCAGCAGACCGGATACCAAGTCCAAACCACCGGTAGTGGCAGTGTTGCTGGTCGAGTTCAGTACAACACTGGTAGCCAACGTCACCCCGGCAGGATTATCAATGCGAAGCATCACGTTGAAGCCCAGATAAGAAGTACCGGTATTACTGAGTGTAAGTGGTGAACCGCTAATGGTTTGTGCTGCCGTCCCGTTCATAACCAAAAAGCGGCGGGTAGTGCTATTAGAAGGCACAAACCGGAAACGGCCGGCATTGAGTAAATCACCCCTGATTTCCAGATTGCTGGTAAGCGCCGGGTTAAAGGTTACATTGGGAGCAATGTCTAGGTTGCCGCGGATAATTAATCCGCTGCCACCAGCTCCGGAATATGTGAAGAAGGCTTGTGCCGTAGCACGCAATACCAAGTTCCCGTAGCTACGGCCTGACAACGACAACGTCTGGCTCGTGCCGCTGGGAACATCGTATTGGAAATTGCCGTTCTCAGTGCCGCTTGCGGCCGACAGATTATCAATTAGGGTGGATGCAGAACGGATGGTGTTATGCACGTAGGTGCCCCCATTATAGATGATAAAGTTCTCGCCGGCAGGCTGCACATCAACAGGCGTACCGCTTCCGCTTGCAGAACTGTTGATGAATGTACCACCGCTGTATATCACCAAGGCGTCGGCAGCCTTGGTAAAGCGTAGATAGTCGTTGGCAGTATTGGTATTGGGCAATATTGCCGTGATGGCAGCCCCTCCATCCGGATTAATTACCAAAGAACCCAAGCTTAGCGTGCCAGAGCTAACCGCAGGCAGCGTTACCGTGTAAGCAGTTGTAACCAGTGAATGATCCAACAGTACATCATCACCTGTGGCAGGCACTACGTCCGGCGCCCAGTTTTGCGCGTCGGCAAAGCTAGTGCCATCACCTCCACCGTCCCATTTCAACGCAGAGGGCGGGGCCGTGGCATTGCCTGTTACAGCTACGGCCACGCTTGTGCTGCCAATGACGTTGGTGACATCGGCCGGGCCGGTGGTACCGGGTGTGGCTGGGGCTACAAACCGTACCCATACCTGCCGGCTCAAGGAACCAGCAGCCGTAGTGGTGGCTGTCTGGGTCTCAGCAAAACCGGTCGTAGCCGATGTTACAGATACTTCGAAGGCAGCCGGAGCCGTGATGGTTACCGTACTTGAAGCAGGCAGATTACTACCGTTGAGGGTGTAGGATTGAGAGATGGAAGTGGTGCCAACCTGTGCGCTGAAGCTCAGCGAAGACTGTGTGGCCGTAAGGGTGGCGACTGGCGCCGTAACCGTAAATGGCGCGGCAGCCGAGGCCCCGCCGCCCGGCGCGGCATTAGTCACCACCACATCGAAGGTGCCGGGCGTGGCAATGTCAGCAGCCAGAATGGCGACCGTCAAGCGTGTGGCCGACACAAACGTAGTAGCACGGTCTGTGCCGTTGAAGCTGACCGTAGATCCACTAATGAAACCCGTACCATCTATAGTGAGCGTGAAGTTGCCGCTCCCGGCCACGGCCGTATTCGGCGACAGGCTGCTGATAGCCGGCACCGAATTCGGAGGCGCGACGCTGCCACTTAGCGGCACATCCAGCTGGGCGGCCCCGCCGCCGGTATTCACTACCAGTTCGTTGTTGTAGGTGCCCACCGGCAGCCCGCCCTTCAGGCGCACGTACACGTCGGTCGTCGAAAAGTTGCTCACGGTAAAGCCGCTCCCGAACGTGGCATTGTCCTGCGACACCTCGTAGTTGGTAGGAGCCGTAACAGTCACGGTGGAGTTAGCGGGCAGGTTGTTGCCGGTGAGGCGGTAGCTCTGAATCTGCGAAGGCCCGAACCCTTCTACGTAGGTGAAGCCCGTCAGTGCGGTAGGGTTAGCGGTAAGTGTGGGAGTGGTGGCAGGCGCCGTAACCTCAAAATTACCTGAAGGTGTGCCTGTCGTAGCCGGACTGGAACCATCAACACGCACTTTGTAGGTGGTGCCGGCTACGGTACCGGCCGGAATAGTTACGGTCAGGCTAGTGGCCGTAGAAGAGACGGTAGTAAGGGGTGTTGGGAAGGAAGTGCCAGCCGCATCCGACAATACTGCGCTGAACGTGTTGCCGCTGTTGAAGGTACCGGTAGTACTGAAGTTCACCGTTAGGTTGCTGCCAGCCGTTACTGGGTTCGGCGTAACTGTGCCAGTAGTGATGGTAGGAGTAGCAGTAGTTGGTGTTCCTTTTACAACCACATCATCAACGACCCATAACTCATTAGCATCATTATTAAGTAGCGTTATCCGGAAGCGTAGTTGAGAAGTAGTACTTACACCAGTTACTCGAACCGTGCTATAACCGAGAGTATTGGATCCTGTATTTGCTGATGCTATATTATTACCATCATATACAGTAGTGGCTGTCCCTGTCCCACTTGAGAAGCTCCAACGAGCATTGGAGTTTCCGTTGACTGTTATTTCGTTGGAGTAACTACTTCCTCCGTTAGTACTTACTGCGAACGTAACAATGTCTCCCGTATCGGCTCCATTCATGGTAGAACTTAAAGAGAAAGATGCTAGCCTGAATTCAACTGATATATCACTGTAAGAGCTAGCATCTATATCAGCCGACGACTGAATCGTAGTAGTACCATTGCTTGCGCCGTACCCTCTCGTGCCACTTACAAAAAGCGGAGCATTAGGAGCTGTACCATTGCCTGTTCTAAAAGCACCAGCGGCACCAGTAAATGATACAGCCGCAGTTGGTGTTGCTGGCGTAGTTTCAAAATCCTGAATTGCAATCGTCGTCTGCCCCCATCCTACTATTGGGCTCAGCAAAAGCAGCAAGACAAACAACGCCCGCCAGACAGGGCCAGAACGGGTTGCGGATAAGCGAGTAACTGGTGTGACCATGTGCAACAAGGGTAAGAGGTGTAGTAGACGAGGTAGTGCAACCCCAAAGGTACAAGTTATTCAAGGCGTAGTACAACATACTACATATTAAGGAATCATTACAAATCGGGCCATAAAAAAAGCCTCCCGCATCTGCGGGAGGCTTTTTCCTGGGGCAGAGCGGCAAGCGCCGCGCCGTTAGCTTAGTTCTTTACCACTTTGCGGGTCACCTGCTGGTCGCCGGTGCCTACCGTCACCATGTAGGTGCCAGCGGGCATCGAGGTCAGGTCCAGCTCGCCGGTTACGGGCAGCGTCTGCTCGCGCAGCACACGGCCGGTCAGGTCGGCGATACGAACGCGCAGGCCTTCAGCAGTCGTGGCCTGGGGCAGAGCCACAGTCAGTTTGCCCGAGGTTGGGTTGGGGTAGAAGCTAGCCTCGGTGAGGCCGGCGTTCTTCACCGTCACTACCGGCGAGTACGCAAACTTGCCATCGGTGTCAATCTGCTTGAGGCGGTAGTAGCTCAGGCCGGCCAGTGGGCGGGCATCTACGGCGTCGTAGTTGCTGCGGGCGCTGGTGGTGCCGTTGCCTTTCTTGAACAGGATGGTCGAGAACTCGCGGCCGTCCTGGCTGCGCTGTACTTCAAAGCCCTGGTTGTTACGCTCCGAAGCCGTTACCCAGTTCAGGTTCACCTGGCCGTTGCGAAGCTGAGCCGTGAAGCTCTTCAGCTCCACTGGCAGCGGCAGCTGCACCGTGATGGGCAGGTTTGGCGTCTTGTAGTTTTCAGCACCACCTACCTGGTCGTTGTTGTATTCGAAGCCAAAGAAGTAGTACTGCGTGCCTGGGTTGAGGCCCGTAATTACGGCCGTAGTAGCCGAGCTGGCGAATACTACAAAGTTGCCGTTCAGGTTGGAACCGTTACCATAGATGTTGTTGCCTGGATCGTATGGCGTAGCATCCTGCGGGAAGAAGCCGGGAGTCAGCGTTGGGCTGAGGCTGGCCACAATCAGGCGGTTCTCACCGAAACCAGCACCCTCAGGGTTGCCGGGGAAAGTCGAGCCATCTTCCTGCGTGAAGTTGATGGTTACCGTAGTGCCATCCGTCGAGCGCACTACCGTAGCCGACGACTGACGCGTAGGCTCCACATCGATGGAGCGGCCCTGCAGACGAGCATTTGGTACGCGGTTGAACTCTACGTTGCCATTGATGTCCGGCGTACGGAACAGCAGGTCGGCCAGCGCCGAGCCTACGCGGGTTGGTGCATAGCGAACATACAATGGCACCAGGGCCAAGCTATCCTGAGCGTCTGGCGTGAGCGTAAGCTGGAAACCAGTTGGGTTGGCAGCAGTGCCCAAGTCCGAGAAGTCAGCCGTCAACGAAATCTGGAACTGTGGCGTACGGCTGGGGTTCAGCGGCGAAGCCGTAGTTGGAGCTTCAGGATCGTTCGGTACCCGCACAACTACTGGGCTGTTCAGGCGGGCGCCTTCCAGCGTCAGAGTCTGGATAGCTGACTGCGTGCCCTTCACTTGGTTTACTACCGGCGTAAACGAGCCACGCACGTTCAGTTCCGGCTCGCTCGAGCCGTTCACCGATACATATTGCGGCCGGGCCGGAGCACTCTCGTTGGAAATTACCTGGCCGCGGTTGGTCTGCGCTGCTGCCGGGAAGTAACGCACATAGATGGTCGTCTGGTCAACGTCGCCATTCAGCGACGCCGTTGGCGAATTCTGGATGCGGGGCAGCGTCAGCGAGTTGCCGGTAGTCGTGCCCAGGGAATTGAAGCCACCAGCAGCAGCCGGATCAGCCGACAGCGAAATCTGGAAGAACTGCGGCGCCAGAATCGTTAGGTCCCGCAGCAGGTTATCAGCCGAAACTTTGTACGACTGAATCGAAGAAGGTACGCCGGGCGACGTGCTGAACTCGCGCAAAATAGCATCGGTGAGCGAAATGTCGGAGATGCTACCGCTAGGGTTGTTAGCAGTAACTGCAACATTCACCTGAGTGGCTCCCGTGCTAGTAAGGGCGATGGTACCCGAGAAGCTACCCTGCGCTACCGTGGGCACCAACCGTACTTCAATTGTCCGGTTGGTGATGTTGCCGGAAGCATTCGGCTGAATGTTCAGCGGGCCGCTGGTGTAATCACTAATACCGTTCGTAATGTCGCGGAACTGAATGTTGCCGTTCGAGGCAGCCAGCGTCAGCGGGCCGCTCAGGTTGGTGGCACTTACCGTGAAGGTCTGGGTCTGGGCCGAACCACTGTTAGTAACGGTACCGAAATCCAGAGCCAGAGGCGAAGCATTGATCGTGGGCGTAACCGGAGCCGGAGCACCCGAGCCGCTTACGGCCACCGAAGCTGTAGCACTGCCGTTGCCGGTAGCTACTATATTGCCAGTGATAGCGCCAGTGGCACCTGGCACAAAGCGTACATCTATCAACTGGTTGATGGCACCATTAGCAGGAACCAGCGAGATGGGATTCGGCGAAAAGGCTTGGCCATTAACCCGGATTTCGTAGCCTACCGGAGCAGTTACGGTTACATTGCCGGTAAGATCCTGGCCAGTTAAGGTGAACGACTGCGGAGCGGAGCTAGTACCAACCACCTGCGAGCCGAATGCTATAGAAGTCGGGGCAGCCGATAGCTGAGGCTGAGGAGTTGTAGCAGTACCTGATACAGTAATAGCAGCGGCCGTAGCCCCCGAGCTGGTTACAGTAATGTCATTTTGGATGGTCTGAGGATAAGGACCAGGAGCCGAAGCGAAGGTAGGCGCGAAAATCACGTCAAACTGTGCCGAGGCATTGCCATTGGCATTGGGCGTAACCGTAGTAGACTGCTCATACGGATCGGAAGAACCAGTAGGGCGCAACAGGTATCCAGCAGGCGCCGTTACCGTTGCATCTGCTACCAGATCAGTACCCGTAACGGTCAGTGTGCGCGCTATCGAACGCTGATTAACAGCTGTGTTTGGAAACAGCTGGCTGCTGATGCTAACTGCCAGCGAGGGCTGGAACGCCCGGAACGTGACATCATCAATGCGGTACTGACGGTTGCTGATGCCGGCGGGCTTCAGAAAACGAATTTCCAAGTTTGTGGTGCTGGGCAGCGATGCCACGGTGCTGATAAAATACCAGTCTGCCGTAGTGCCAAGCGTAGGAAACGTAAACGGAATTTCGGTGAAAGTGGCACCCACAACAGTGGCGTCGCGAAACTGTAGCCGTACATCGTTGGCAGCGCCAGCCGGCGGAATCCTTAGGCCAAACGAGATACGCTGACGGCTACTGAGCGTGGTAGTATTGATACCACCAATAGTCAGATCGAACTGCGTATTTATTGGCGACTGCAGGGTTCCCGGGCTCGTAGCATTCTCGCGGGCCAGAGCAATGCTGGCTCCACCAGAAGCCGACTGAGTTACCCCAGCCGCATTGGTGAATGTGTACTGATTAGTGGAAAATCCGTTGGCTGGCGAAACTACGGAGGCCCCGCTGAACGTGAGCGTCGCCGAATTATCCAGACGGCCGTTGGCATCTGCATTCGCCGGTGTTTCGAAAGGCACAGCAGTGCCGAACGTCTCGGTGAAGTTTTGAGCGTGGGACAAGCCTGGCAATACCAATGCCATCAGCAGAAGCAGCTGACGGAAGGGCCTCAACGTCCAGCGTACATTACGCAGGTAAGAGTGATTCATAGTATAGGAAAAAGTAAGCGTTTCAAGCGTGAGAAAAGAACAGAGGAAAGGCAGCGAGTAACTGCACCGGCGACAGAAGATGGTACGCAGAAGTAACCCTAAAGATTACCATGTTTCTTACATCTTATTGAACAATTTTAAGCATGCAGAATGTAATTTGTTTTTCATTTTTTGAAGCCACCTGACCACATTCCGTGCCAACACCTCTCTTTTTAGGTCTTCGGGCAGACAAGAATAATTATCCCTAAAGGACTCATCATATATAAAATAATGAATGTTTTATGCTCTTTGTTTCAAATGCAAATTTGCGGCAAAAATCTGAATAACCTGTCAGTTTGTTATGCTACACACCAAATAATAGTTTTTTTATCCATTGCAAGTCAGTGCATTAGCTACTACAGATACTTCGATATTACCTGATTATAACCTACCTGCCACCTCATTCACTCTCCTTTTACCCTTTCCCGTTTGTAATAAGGTCCCACTTGTAGTGGCTACATCTGGCCAAAGACCAGGCATTATTGGTAGCTTATATAGCCATAGCGAAGGCAACCTACTAAGCTGGATATGCTAGTATAGATAGCCTCATTAACCTCATAGTATTGTTGTCCCAATTTGAAACCATTATCCATCAAAAACTGGACACAAACAAGATGATACAAAAAAATCCACTACCCTTTCGAGGATAGTGGACTAAATGAGCACATTATGCAAGCCTGTAGCTGTGGCTAGCGAGCATCAGGCTGCGTCGCATTTTGAAACAAACGGGCACGATTATTACCCGTCAGGTCCATCTGCCATACTTCCGGTGTTGCTTGGTTGACGTTACTTACGTTCACGAAAACCACTTTCGCACCATTGCCACTGAAGCGGGGCACAATATCGTTGGTACCAACAGGCTTGCCTCCTCCCCCGCCGCTACCTTGTGTAGCTGACAGGGAAGTTACTCCTGTTCCGTCCAGATTCTGAATAAATATATGGGCATCCAACTGCCGACCTGTCGGATCCATATAGGCGCTTAAATCACGTGTATACATCACTTTAGTACCTAGCAGATTGAAAGTTGGTGAATCCAGCCGTCCAGGTAGGTTACCGACCAGTTGCGTAAGATTCCCACCATTGGCATCGAGCAGATAAATCTCCGAATCATAGATGCTGGTTCCTACCGTTTGTATTACAATCCGGTTGATCTGACCATTCCAGTCGCACTCGCGGAAATTGCGGCCGCTGGGTGCCGTGGCCAGTAGCATTAGGCCAGAGCCGTCGCGGTTGATGCGCCAAAGCTTGTCGTTGTTGGCGAACAATAGTTGCGCGCCATCCGGCGACCAGCAATACCCGGTACCAAAGTTATTGTAGCCTTCCACTGGCAACGGCGAAACCAGACGCTGATCGGAACCGTCGCGATTCATAGTATAGAGCCGGTACTGGCCAGAAGCATTAGAAGTATAGGCCACTTTGTCGAGTAAGGGGCTAAGCCGGGGCGAGGCTTCCACAAAGGGTGAATTAGTAAGCTGAACCAAATTGCCACCAGTGGCATCCGATGAGTAGATGTCAGTGTTGCCCCCTACCTGCCGCACGTACAGGAATGCATTATCGGGAACTTCTCGTGTGCGGAAGCTCCATACATCCCCACGCACTATCTCACCGGCTTTGTCGCGCACCGTTACCTGCCAGTAATAGGTGGTATTGAATTTCAAACCACTGGCCACTACACTGCTGTCAGTGGAATTGGTCAACAGTTGGCGCCGGTCGGTAGAATTGCTTTCAAACAGCGTCACGTCGCTATACAGCACCGAGTCAACTTTATCGGGGTCCGATACCTTCCAGCGAAGCGTCAATTCAACTGGCTGGGCAGTTGCACCATCAGCCGGACGAGGCCTAGAAGGTAAATAAGGACGGCTGTTAGCGGTAGTGGCTTTGCTCAGCGTTAGCGAAACGGGCAGGGTCTGATTTTCATTAACGTATACGTTTGTTACTTCTTGGCGATAATCCGCCTTGCGGGCCGTCACAGCCAGCGCACCAACCGGCACGTCCGGGATGGAAAATTTGCCAGCGGCATCCGTAGTATAAGAGCTGGTGGCAGGGTTAGTGGTAATGGATACGTTTGCAAGTGGCAGGTTGGTTGCCCCATCTATTACTACTCCTTCCACCGCTCCATACAACGTAGGTTCTATTGTATCTTCTTTACAGCCCCCGGCAAACAGGGCACTTACTAGTAATAGACACTGGATAATCCACACGAGTGGTATTCGGTTGGTAACATGTGTTTTCATGGCTTAAGGTAGGCTAAGGTGGGAGAGTTCAGGGTAGGTACAACCAGTGCGGTAGCAAGGGAACTTATTCAGGTATCGGGCAGCAAAACCACTATACACAGTAAATTCAGTATTATAAATCAAGAAACCCTATGTATAGAGTGCCAGACGGGCACAGCAGGTGTATAGCAAGGTCTGTTCAAACCAATCATCTATGCAATGCATAAGAATATGCTATTATGAGAATGGCCGCATTATTGGATCCATAAATGTAAGAATAATTTTAAAAATTCAGAATTTAATTCAAAAATACACTAACACAAAAAATGGCAACCTGGTTATCGTACATAACCAGGTTGCCATCAGCCTTTTACAATATGCATGGTGCAGCTTAGGGCAATACCCTACCTTGCTCAATGGTGAGCTGGATACCGTTGCCGCGCATTTCCACACTATAGCCACGTGGCGCCAAAGGTGTAGACTCCAGCTGGTTGAGAGTATGGTTGTTACCTATCTGCATGACTTCGTACTTACGGCTGTCGCCAACGACGGTGCTGTTGATCTTATTGTCGTCACCATCCTGCACCAGCTTCATTTCGTTTCTGTCGCCGGTCAGGTTTACGTTTAGCTCGTTCCGGTCACCGTCCTGCGTAATGCGGGCGCTGTTGCCTTCTCCTGTCTGAGTGAAGCTGAGTTGGTTGCTAAGGCCTGCCTGCTCCACAAAAGCCGAGTTGGCCAAAACGCCGGTATTGTTCTGCGTAATAGCGCCCCGATTGCCGGTGCCCATTTGTAGCAACGACGACACGTTGCGCGCATCGGCTTGGCTTGGGGCATTGGGCAGTCGCTCCAAGCCAATGGTTTCGGCGAGACGCTGCTCTACACGCAGGTCTTCCGGGTCGGTACGGCTTTGCGCAGTAGCTGGCAGCCAGAGGCTTGCGGCGCTAACTGTGCAAAGCAGAAAAAACAGTTTTTTCATAGCCATGTCATGTTAATGCCCAAGAGGCCGGGCCTCCCTTCACAAAGAAGAGAAGACCCGGCCAATTGTGCGTTAGACACAAAACCGATTAGGGGTGGTCCTGACGAACGATGGCAGCATTGCCACTACCATCTTGTACAACCTGGCTCCACTGGTTGTTAGAACCCAGGCTGCCATCACCCTGACGCGTGTCAGCAAAGTTGCCGGGGATTCCAAAGATCAAACCGGTAGCATTGGTTTGCTTCTGATGAGCAAAGTTGTCGTCGCTATCCTGGTCGATGTAGCCGTAGTTGAGGTCACCGGTCTGCTCTTGCACAGCATAGTTGCGGTTCTGGGCGTCACCAGTAGCACCTTGCTCTACGATGGCTTCTCCACGCCAGCCGCTTTGTACTTGGTCAACATAGTTGTTGTTGCCGGTTTGGCTGGAGTAAGCAGTGTTTAGGCCATTAAGTGGCGAGCTGCCAGACTGCGTCTGATAGGCATCGTTGCCCGTGCCGTTCTGGTACATATCAGCCGACTGGTTGGAACCAACCTGCCGAACGACGCCATAGTTATCAGTACCTACCTGCTGCACATACGAATCATGGTCAACCGAACCGGCATTACGGCTGGTAGCAGAAATCTGGGTAGTAGTGGGAATTGCGCGGACAGCTGCACCACGGCCTTGTGCTGCTGGGCGGGCATTAGGGGTAGACTGAGCGAAAGCAGCACCGGCCATCAGGAGTGCAGCGGCGAGGAGTTGGATCTTTTTCATGGGGAAAAGGGGGACTTTTGGGGAGGGTTAGAATTTTGTTTTACTTCTTTTTAATTGTCTCTTCCGGATAGACAATTCAAATATAAAGCACTTTTTTCATAATACAAGCAAGTGTGTAAATTTTTTATTCAAATTTTTATTTACATAGTTATATAACAAGTGAAAACCCTTTCAATCAGCCATTTGACCGATTAAAAGGGCTTCACATTATTTTATACGACGGCTACCTAAGTAGTAGGTAAAGCCCAGACGAGCTGCCCAGACATAGTCATTATACTTGCCGTAGTCCATATAATCGAGGTCGTCGCTCAGGTAGTAGCGGTTTTCGATGCTGGCATTCAGGCCAATACGTGGTGAGAGCAGGTACTCTCCTCCTATGCCCAATAAGGTATGCGGCAGTACCCGCTGGCTGCCGCTGACTGCTGGCTGATTGCGCAACGTAGCACCTGCCCCTGCCATAGCGTAGGGCGTGAATCGGTCTTGCGGCAGCAGACGCATCATCAGGCCCGCTTCGGCATAGCTGAAGTCCTGGCTGAAGTAGCGCCGGGCCGACAACTGGCCCCATCCTACGTTGGCGAATGAGCTCAGGAAGCCGGTGCCCCATTGGTAGCGGAGCGTGGCAGTGCCTTCCGGATCGTTACGGGGGCTGGCAAAGTCGCCGGAATATTGCTGTAGCGAGGCCGAAAGCCCTATCCCAAAGCGGCTGCGGCGTTCCGTCAGTTCGCGGCCCAGCACATCAATAGAAGCATTCTGCTCTTTCTCCTGGAAGTAGGCAGCCATAGCCGGCCCCTGCAGGTCCTCCACGTTTTTAGGCGCCCACAGCCGGTCGCGCAGGCCCTCGAAGATGAGAGCTTCCACTGATTTCTCGATGGCCTCCTTCACTGCCATTTCGCTGGGCTCATTGTAGGTAAAACCAGTTTCGGTTTCCAGCAGCCGCTTGAAGTTCACAAATCGGAACAGGCTGGCATCCACTTGCTGCGAAAGAATCGTTTTGCTGACGTAAACTGTTTTGAGCACCCGCCCATTGGATGTACTGATGGCCCGCAGATACACCGTGACACGGTCCTGCCGATACTGGCCCGAGGCCCCGGCTCCAAAGTAGCGCAGGCCGGCACCGCCGGTTAGCATGTTGGCATCATAGGAGATAATACCGCCTTCCAGCAGCACTCCTGCAAACAGCAGCGGCGGCAATGGTGACTGTCGTTGCCCAGTCTGCTCGCTATATTCAGCCCGAGTCGAACGGATGATTTTGCGCTCATTCAGCAGATTGCCTAGGTTTTCGCGCTCAATCGGCTCAAACCAATTAGACTCTTCCAGCGCCTTTATCAAAATAGTAGTAGCACCCTGCGTGATGGCCGTTGAGAAGCTTGATCCGTTCACGGTAGGCTTGTACTGCCCGGTCTGGTCGCGGAACTTATATACGGCCACTACCGCCTTTTCGCGGGGCTGCGGCATATTCTGGATTGGACGGGGCCGGATGACCTCGGCCCCCAGACGTGCGGGCTCGGTGGTGAGTGGCTGATGGAAATAAGGCGCGCAGGCACCAGTTGCCAGGAGCAGCGTGATGGCTAAGTATACTTTCCAGGTGGCGATGGTACGCATGGGGAGGTGAGGCAATGACAGAGAGAAGATAAGCTAGTGGCCGTGCGACTGGCTAAGGGATATTTGGAATAGTGACGGTGGTCTGGTTGCCGGTGCCGGAATCGGTAATCTGGATTACTACTCCATTGGCACCAGGTGTCACCTCAATCTGATAAGAACCCACTGTATAGCTACCCTCCCGCACCGGCCCCGAGCCAAACTGCGACGTAATAAACCGGTTGGTCAGCTGGCTCAGAATCTGCCGGTTAAGGTTTTCAGCAAAGCCATTAAGCGGATCGTTGGCGTTGACGCCGGTGCCGGTATCGCGGGCCGGCTCTTCAATGGTGTTCTGCGAAGTGGCGGAACTGAGCAGCCATTGGTAGTTGAAGCTGTTCCCCCCACCAAAAGATGGGTTTTTGGGTTCGTAAACGAAGTCCTGTGCATGCGCTTGGCTACCAGCGAGCATAAGCAGCAGGGCAGTGCATAGAGTAAAAAGAGTTTTCATAAGGGGTGGGAGTAGTGAAGCAAGAAATGGGAAGTTGTCAGTAGGTTTCTCGGCCCTTCAGTTCGCCGCGCTCTAATTGATTGCTCACGCGCTGGGCTTCCACCAGATAGTCGCTGGCCAACCCTACGGCCTGGATGGCGGCTTCTTCTATCAGGTCGTACTTAGGCTGCAAGGGTATTTCGAGTAGCGTCTCGTCGTTCACGGCGAGCGACACCAAGGCACTGTTGCCACGAGCCGGTAGTTCCGTGATGGTGATGTTGTATTCGATGACGCCTGGTGGGGCTTCGAAGGCGGTATAGAATACGCTGTAGAAGTCACGGCCAATCTTGGTTATCGTCTGATCGACAACCAAACCTTGTGATTCTATTCCAGCCGTCTGGCGACGTTGTGTCTGCGAAGAGTCGGCTTGCAACAGCAGCCGCAGGGCCTCCTCCAGTTTCTTGGCCGGCAACGGTGCCGCCTGCGATTCTTTTACAGGCACTTCGGGCGTTTTCTGGGCATTGCTACCTTCCCTTACCGGAATCCGTCGCTCATTTTGGGCCAGCGCCGGGCAGACTAACAATACCAACCAGATAACAAAACAGGTGCTGGCCAGCTGTCTAAACGGCGGCTGCTTACAAGTAAGCCAGTACACCAATGTAGGTAAGGAGAGCTGGCGTAGCATTGGGTTGAATGAGAATTGATGGATTTATAGACTGTCCGTTTGTCGCCAGATTGAGCTTACGTAGTACCTAGTATGCCCTTCGCAGGCAGAGTAAGCCAGGACGTTAAAAACTCGGTTTTACCAGGACCAGATAGGCAGAGCAGTTTTGCGGCATGAATGTAAATATTAAACAAAATAATACAATGATTTTTCACGATTTTAATCTATCAATAATTGAAATAATTAAAAATCCATGCACACGTCACTCCGTAACAACTTATTGCTCAGACGCCATAGCTCAAAGCTTATAGATAAGGCCCGCCTCTACTTTCGTAAAGGCGGGCCTTATCTATGTAAGCAATAAGCTTGCAGGCGCTTTATCCCAGCACGTGCGGCACGAACTCCGACAGGTTGGTGATGAAGCCGGCGGCCCGGCGGAAGCCGATGGCGCAGCCGCTGCCAGCCCAGAACACCCCGGCTTGATAAAAGCGTTGTTGGGCATCCTGCGGGAGTTTGGCGAAACGCTGATAAACCTGCGTCTGCCCGGCAAACTCGCCTTCTACGCCCTGCCCGGGCCGGCCGGCATTCATTTCCGTGACGTTTTGGCCCTCGCGGCCCAGCAGCGGCTTGCGCACACTGTGGCCAGGCAGCTCGGAGAGGGAGGCATCCAGCAGGAGCGGATGCTGCGGGAAGCATTGCCAGAGCCAGGCTAGGATGGCTTTGCTCTGGAACAGCAGCGTGTAGGCCGGGTTGGCGATGATCAGGTCGCGGCTTTGGAGCAGTTGCAGCAGGTCGGCCGTCAGCTCAGGCTCTTCGGCAGCCAGAATTTCCCAGGGCACCAGCTTGAACAGAAACCCGTACTGCCGCCACTGCTCCGGGGCCTGCTCGGCCCACACGCCCCGCTCCTCCCCTGCCACCGACACCTGCATGGCATCGACGGAGCAGATGTGCACGTGCTCGAAGCCGGCTTCCGCAGCCGCCTCGGCCACTACGGCGCAGTTGGCGGCGTCTTCGGCACTGTCGGGCAGGTGCACGAGCAGCAGCGTGGGCGGCAGGTCGGGGTTGCGCTGCAGCCACTCGGTTAGCTGGGCCTGCAGGCCTTCAAAGAGGCCGTTGGCCTGCCGGTCGTCGGAGGCCTGGCCGGCGGCTACCAGGCTGGCCCACTGCACCACGGCGGTTTCGGGGATGCTGGTGGCGGTGTCGGCGTTGAATTCGAGCAGCTTGGGGCCTTCCGGGGTCTGGGCCAGGTCGAAGCGGCCGTAGAGGTGCCAGTGCCGGTCGTCGTTCCAGGAGTGGCGCACGGCAGGCCACAGCAGCTCCGGAATGGCCAGTAGCCGCAGCAGCGTGTCCGGAATGGGGTCGGGAATGGACTGTAGCAGCAGCTCGTAGAGCGTATCGGCGGCCTCCAGCAGCGCGTCGGCCTCGGCTTCGGGTAGTTGCACGGCCTCGCGGGCCACGTAGTTCTGGCAGTCTTCTTCCACCACCCAATCCCAGCCCAGGCTACGTACGGCCGGCGTTACGTCACCGGAAAGCGGCAAAAGCGAAATATCAGGCATGGGGGTAAGCGGTATGAATGCGAGATTAGGAAAGGAGAATCAAAAAAGCGTGTAGGCTGATGGGCCGCGCCGGCCGCCAAAGTCAGCCGCCGAAGCCCCGGCTGCTGCTGCGGCTACCGAAACCGGAACTCCGGCTGCTGCTGGGCGCGGTACTCCGGACGCTGCTGCGGCTGCCGAAACCGGTGCTGCGCACTACGCTGGTGCTGGGTCGCACGCCGTTGTTGGTGCGGCTGCCACCAAAGCCGCGGCCGAAGAAGCCCCGGCCCTGGTCGCGCTCCTGCGCCACCCGGCCGCGCCAGCCGTTGTTTTGCTGCACAATACCGGGGTTGGCGTAGGCTCCCACGTTCGGCGTGAGGAAGCGCCCGGCCATATAGCCGATACCGCCCCACATCAGAATGTCCATCATGCTGGTGCCGCCCATGCGGTTTTCCGGGTTCACGCGCGTGTAATCCTGCATCTGGCGCTGCAGGGCCTGGCCTTGCAGGGTATCTACCTTGCCATCGAAGTGCTTGAGCACGGCGGCCACTTCTTCCTTGCCAGCGGGGCGCTCCGCCGTGATTTTCCATTCGCCCGGCTTCACTTCGGTCATTTCCGTGATGACGCCTTCCGAGTACGACTCGCCGCCGCCCCAGTCTTCCTGGGTGGTGGCCCTATCGGTGTCGGAGCTGCCGCCCGAGCAGGCGGGCAGCAGGAGTCCCAGGCTGGTAGCGGCAGCCATCAGCAGCACATTGCGGCGCAGGTCGCCGAGGCGGTAATAAGGCTTATTCATCGGAGTGAGAAAAGGAAGGGTTACGAAACGGAAAGCAACGGCACGGGCCGTGAGCGGCAACTAGTACAACACTACTCCCAGAGCGGATAGTGCTCCAGGTGCACTTCCTGGCCAAAAAATATACGCGTGCTTTCCTCGAACGAACGGGTGAAATCGGAAACGTAGAAGTGATGCACCGGCGCCGCTTTGCCCGGCTGGGCCGCCAGGTTCTGCTGCTGCAGGTAGTGCTGCACGTGCGCCGCCACCACGTCGGAGGCGTCCAGCACGGCCGTGCGGCCCTGGTAGAAGTCGGTGATCTGCTTTTTGATGAGCGGGTAGTGCGTGCAGGCCAGCACCAGGGCCTCAATGCCTTCCAGAGCAGGGTTGGTGAGGTAGCTTTCGATGATGTTGCCGGCGATGCTGTTATCAAAAAAGCCTTCTTCTATCATCGGGGCCAGCAAGGGGGTGGCCAGGCTCTGCAGTTGCACGCCGGCATCCAGCTCGTCTATTTTCTTGCGGTACACGTTGCTGTTTACCGTCTGCTTGGTGCCAATCAGCCCAATGGTGCGGCCGGCGTAGGCCTGCCCCACGTGGGCCACAATCGGGTCGATAACGTTGAGCACACGCGCCTTGGACCCCACGTATTCGCGCACCAGCTCGTAGGCCGCGGCGGAAGCTGAGTTGCAGGCAATGAGAATGACCTTGCACTGCTGCTTGAGCAGTAAGTCGCAGATTTTGACGCTGTACGCCTGAATGGCGGCGGTGCTTTTGTCGCCGTAGGGCAGGTGGGCTGTGTCGCCGAAATACACGAGCCGCTCGTGGGGCAGCACGCGCGCCACGGCCCGCGCGACGGTGAGGCCCCCGATACCGCTGTCGAATACGCCGATGGGACGGGTGGAAAGGTCTGGGTTCATATCGGCGGCAAGTAACGAGGAAGCACGCAAACTGTTGTAGCTGCCGGTTTCCACAATACCGCCAATTTCCTATCTTCCGACTTCGTACCGCCCTTCTGCCCCTGCGTATGAGCACTATTCTGGCTGAAATTGACCAGGCTCTGGCCTCTTTCGATTCTTCCCGCGGACGCCCTGTTGCCATTGAGCTGGGCGAAAGAAAATACACGCAGCTGATTCTGGATGTGGCCCACCTGCACGCCGATGGTGGCGAGCTGACCCACAACACCGGCCGCCCGCTGGCCTACCGGGGCCTGGAAATCCTGCGCGACGACCTGCACGTCGACCGGGTGCTGGTGATTTAGCGCAGAAGTAAGTATTGAGTACATAGTAGTGCGTAGTGAGACTTCGTTCGATAACTGACCGGCAAAGTCTCACTACTAATTACTCAATACTCGGTACTCACTTCTGCAAAGGCTACCTTTGCGGCATGAATCTGCTTTCCGCTGAGAACCTTTCGAAGAACTATGCCGACCGGTGGCTTTTCCGGGACCTGAACTTTGGCTTGCTGCAGGGCCAGCGCGTGGCCTTTGTGGGCATCAACGGCACCGGCAAAACCACGCTGATGCGCATTCTGGCGGGCCTGGAGCAGCCAGACACCGGCCTGGTGAGCACTCGCAAGGGCATCCGGGTGACGTATCTGGGCCAGCAGCCTGTGTTCGATGAGAGCCTGACGGTGGAGGAAACCATCTTCGCCAGCCAGAACGACACGCTCCGCGCCATTAAGGAGTACGAGCACGTGGTGAATGACCCCAACCACAAATCCGACGACCTGCAGCGGGTACTGGAGCGCATGGACGCCCTCAATGCCTGGGACTACGAGGCGCAGGTGCAGCAGATTCTGAGCCGCCTGGGCATTCTGGGCGACTTGCTCACCCGCAACGTGAGCATGCTCTCGGGTGGGCAGCGCAAGCGCGTGGCCCTGGCCCGCGTGCTGATTGAGGAGCCCGACGTGCTGCTGCTCGACGAACCAACCAACCATCTGGACCTGGCCACCATCGAGTGGCTGGAAAACCGTTTGTCGTCGCCGACCCTAACGCTGCTCATGGTGACCCACGACCGGTACTTTCTCGACAAGGTGGCCAACGAAATTGTGGAGCTGGACCAGGGCCAGATGTACCGCTACCAGGGCAACTACGCCTACTTCGTGGAGAAAAAAGCCGACCGCGAAATGCGCCAGGCTACCGAGGTGGAAAAGGCCCGCCAGCTGTTCAAGAAGGAGCTGGAATGGATGCGCCGCATGCCGCAGGCCCGCGGTACCAAGCAGAAGGCCCGCATCGACGCCTTCTACATAACCAAGGAAAAAGCCAGCACCAACCTGAGCAAGCAGCAGGTGGAGCTGAGCGTGAAAACCACCCGCCAGGGCGGCAAAATCATTGAAGCCAGCCACCTCAACAAGGCCTTCGGCGACAACGTGGTGCTGGACGATTTCAGCTACGTGTTCAAGAAGAAAGACCGGATTGGCCTTGTGGGGCCCAACGGCGCGGGCAAGTCTACGCTGCTGAACATGCTCACAGGCAAGCTGGCGCCCGACTCCGGCACCATCGAGGTGGGCCAGACCACCGTGTTCGGCTATTACACCCAGACCGAGCTGGAATTCGACCCTTCTCAGCGCGTCATCGACATTGTGAAGGAGGTGGCCGAGGTGGTGGAGCTGGCCAACGGCGACGTGCTGACGGCCAGCCAGTTCCTGAGTTTGTTCCTGTTTCCGCCGGCCCAGCAGTACACGCTGGTAAGCAAGCTGAGCGGGGGCGAAAAGCGCCGGCTGCAGTTGCTGCGCGTGCTCATCAAGAACCCCAACTTCCTGATTCTCGACGAGCCCACCAACGACCTGGACCTGGGCACGCTCAACATCCTGGAAGACTTCCTGCTGCACTTCTCGGGCTGCCTACTCATCGTCAGCCACGACCGGTACTTCCTCGACCAGCTGGCCGAGCACTTGTTTGTGCTGGAGCCCGGCGGGGCCGTGCTTAATTTCCCCGGCAACTACACCGACTACCGTGAGTACCTGGCGGAGCGCGAAACCGAAGCCGCCCTCGAAGCCGAGGAAAAAGCCGCCAAGGCAGCCCGCGCTGCCACTAAAGCGGCCGTAGCGGCCCCAGCCCCGACTCCCGTGGCCGCCCCCGCGCCGGCCAAGCGCAAGGCCAGCTTTGCCGAGAAAAAGGAGTACGAAACGCTGGAAAAGGAGCTGGCACAGCTGGAAATCCTGAAACAGCAGCTCATCGACAAGCTCAACGCCGGCTCCGGCTCGCACACCGACCTGGCCGACTGGGCCGCCCAGCTCAAGCGCACCGACGCCGACCTCGACGCCAAAGGCGAGCGGTGGCTGGAGCTGGCCGAATTCATCTAGCCTTCCGCTGCCTGAAGCCCACACGGCCCTTTCTGACCAGTTCAGAAAGGGCCGTGCTGGTTTTACACCTGCTCAGTAGCCGTCAGAAGCGCAAGCCTTATTTCCGGTTCAGTTGGGTTTGCTGAAGTAACATTTCTGCCTCAGCCCGCCCGCTGAACAGCCCTAATAGCCGGATGCCGTACTGCTGCTTGGCGCGGCCGAGTAGGTTCCGGGCTTCTGGGTGAAATCGAATACCACCGGCCGAGCATTCACGAACAGTACCACCCGTAGCCGCCGGGCAGCATCGGTACGCGGGAAGTGAATTTGGCCCGTTATGTACTCGTTGGACTGGAGCACCGTTTTGCGCAGAATCACCGATTCCAGGTGCTGCTTGCGGCCGCTGAGCTCGTCGGCCTGCTGGGCGTGGGTTGCGCGCTGGTCGGCGAAGTAGGCTTCGTCGTCGGCGTGGCGCTGGTCGCGCTCGGCAATCTGCTCGGGCGTTTCAGTCTTTTTGATGGAGGCAATATCCTCGGTGATATTCGCCACGCTGCTCAGGATTTCCAGCCAGCTACCACTTTCGGCCTTGGAAGCTTCCTTGTTGAGGCGGGCCGTGAGCTGCTGCAGTGTCGCTTCAGGGTCGAGGGCCATGACGCGGGTGGACGTCAATGCCGGAGCTCCCGGAGCAGTGACCGTAACCGCCGTTGCAGAGCCTGTGGTCTGGGTGGTGGCGGCCGTATCGGTCAGGGAGTAGTCGGGCACGTAGTAGAATGTCTCGGGCAGGATTTCCAGCGGCCGGCGCGCATCATTCCCGATTTCCACCTCAAATACCAGCTCTTTCTTATCATAGCGAACAAAGCCCAGCTTCACTTCCACGCTGTCGGGGTGGTAGAGGCGGCTGGTGGGGTGGCCGTTCAGGCTGGGGCCGTTGGGGCTGGCGGGCTGCATAGCCAGGAAAGAGGTGGAGCTGCAGCCGGCAAGCAGCAGCCCCGAGGCAGCCAGTAGAGTAGCAATACGCATAAATGCAGAAGAATTAAGAATGTCCGAAAAAGGCCAACCGGCGCAGGTGGCGGTTAGTAGGCCGGCTGGCGGCTGCGTAGCTGGCGGTAGCTGAGCAGCAGCGGCTGGCGGCGCAACGGCAGCGAAAGGCGCAATACATCAGCCTCGTCGGTGCGCGGGAAGTACACGTAGCCCCGGATTCCCTGCCCCGGCAGCAGCGTGTTCTTGCGCAGCAAGCGGGCTTCCACGTCCTGCTTCTGGGTCTGGGCCTGCAGGGCAGCCGCGCTGTGTTCCATGCGGTACTGCTGCCCGTATTCGGCCTCGGCCAGTACCAGAGGCCGCTGCGATTCGCGCACGTTGTAAACCACTGCCGCCACCAGGCCATCCAGTTTCTGCTCGGGGTTGATGGCGCTTACCGGCCCGGGGAAATACGGCATGTACTCCTGACCTTTGTGCAGTGTGGTGGCTACGGGCGTGTAGTTGAACTGCTCCGGCGCTACCAGCACCGCCCTCTCCGACTGGTTCTGGATATCCAGATCGAAGACCAGCGAATTGCCTTCGTAGCGCACAAATCCCAGGCTCACCTCCAGGCTGTCCTGCCGGATAACAGACCGTTCGTGGCCGTCTTTCCAGAAGCCGCTGCCCTGGTCGGGCTTCAGGGATAGATAAGCGGTGGGCGTGCAGGCCGTGAGCAATAGGCTTAGTGCCGCAATACAGTGTCGAGTTGTTGGCATATACTATAGATAGTAGGGAAAGGAAAAGCCACCCCGGCCGGCGCGTTTTCTACAGGCCGGCGGGCAGCGCAGCTTCTCCCGCAGCATTTGTGCCAAACTGCCACACGCGCCGCACCGCCGCCAGCGGAATGGGCCCAAAGACATGGGCAAAATGCTGCTGCCGGCTCTCCACCCACTCCCGCTCTATCCGCACTCCGGCCGCCGCCAGGGCGGCTTCGTCCAGCTCCAGCAGCCACAGGTCGGAGCGGTGGGCGTAGTAGCGGCGGGCCGTTTCCAGCACCTGATGCAGCTCCGAGCAATGGATGAATCCTTCCCGCGCAAGGTCGGGGCTGGCGAAGGCGCCGGTTTGCTGGGCGTGCTGCCAGTCGGCAGGTTCGGCTATTCGGTAGAGCATGTGGAAGAGTAATTTATGGAGGAGTAGTTGGAGTGATGTATAGGGTGCCGACGAGGCAGTGTACTGGTCGGGTGGAAAGCAGAAAGGACTCATGCTGCAGCATAAGTCCTTTCGGTAAGCGTGGCTTTAAAAGCTGTTCAGCGGCAGATTAGCTGGCTTTCCAGAGCTCCTGCTGCACGGCTTTGCCTACCGTGAGCATAATGCGCGTGGGGTTAGGCACCAGCGTAATGCGGGCCTCTTTGCCGGGGTATTTCTCTGAGTCCACCCACACGCCTTCCTTAGGCGAAGGCGTGCCGCCGGTGCTGGAGGGCAGGTAGGCCGTAGGCAGCAGCACATCGGTATCGGAGCTCAGCTCGGTGTGCACCTTGTCGAGGGCGGCTTCGAGGTAGGCGCCGTATTCTTCGTTGAAATCGTCTTCGAGGTCGTGCAGCTCCTCTTCTACGTCGTCGTAGCGGGCATCATCATACGACATATCGTGCAGGGCCTGCTTTTTCTCGATCAGCGTAACGAGGGTGCGGTTCAGCTCTTCCAGATTCATAAGGGTAAGGCGTAGGGTTGTGCTACAAAGGTGAAGAGGATTCGGCAGTTTTATGCGCCGTTCCTGCTCCCGGCTCAATTTTACGAAGAAAGCGGCATTCCTTTCGCCCCGAGGTGGCCACGCGTGTGGCAGTAGCGCGAACTTTGTAGTTCGCGCCCCCGCGCCGTTTGGGCGCTTATCGTTCCGGGGCGCAAACTGCACAGCCTGCGTCCTCGCGCCGTTTGGGTGACTATCGTTCCGGGGCGCGAACTACAAAGTTCGCGCTACTGCTGGCGGCCGCTCCTCGCCCCAACGGAATCATTTGCCCCAAAAACGTATTTTTACCCACGCATCCCACCCAACCCCTTCTGCCCATGCAAACGATGACCTCGCCCGAAGTACAGGCCCACCCTGCCCACGACTTCCTACCCCTCAACGGCACCGACTACCTGGAATTCTACGTCGGCAACGCCAAGCAGTCGGCCTACTACTACCAGGCTGCGTTCGGCTTTGAGTTGGTGGCCTACTCCGGCCCCGAAACCGGCGTGCGCGACCGGGCCAGCTACGTGCTGCAGCAAAACAAAATCCGCTTCGTCCTCACCACCTCCCTCCTGCCCGACTCCGACATCACCCGGCACGTGGCCCAGCACGGCGACGGCGTGAAGGTGATGGCCCTGTGGGTGGACGACGCCCGCAAATCCTTCGAAGAAACCACCAAGCGCGGCGCCAAAGTGGCGTTTGAGCCCTACACCATCGAGGACGAGCACGGCTCTGTGACGATGGCCGGCATTTACACCTACGGCGAAACCGTGCACACTTTCGTGGAGCGCAGTAACTACACCGGGCCGTTTCTGCCGGGCTTCGTGGCCAGAACCAGCGGCGTGCCGCAGGGCGCGCCCGTGGGTTTGCAGGTGGTCGACCACTGCGTGGGCAACGTGGGCTGGGGCGAGATGAACCAGTGGGTGAAGTTCTACGAAGACGTAATGGGCTTCAAACTGCTCATCACCTTCGACGACGACGACATCAGCACCGAATATTCGGCTTTGATGAGCAAGGTGGTCAGCAACGGCAACGGCTTCGTGAAGTTCCCCATCAACGAGCCCGCCGAAGGCAAGAAGAAAAGCCAGATTGAAGAGTATCTGGACTTCTACCACTCGCCCGGCGTGCAGCACATGGCCCTCATCACCAACGATATCCGCACGACCGTGACGGAGCTGCGCCGCCGCGGCGTGGAGTTTCTGCAGGTGCCCGCCACCTACTACGACGACCTGTTGGACCGCGTCGGCCACATCGACGAAGACCTCGACAGCATCCGCGACCTGAACCTGCTCGTAGACCGCGACGAGGAAGGCTACCTCCTCCAGATTTTCACCAAGCCCGTAGAAGACCGTCCGACCGTATTCTTCGAAATCATCCAGCGCAAAGGCGCCAAGAGCTTCGGCAAAGGCAACTTCAAGGCCCTGTTCGAAGCCATTGAGCGCGAGCAGGCCCTGCGCGGCAACCTATAATCCGGCCCGTCATGCAGAGGCGCAGCCGAAGCATCTCGCTAGTGTAGTAATCCAGTCATGTTGGGTAGCGCGAGGAATCTTGCTGGTGTCTGGTATTGATTTACTACACTGGCGAGATTCCTCGCTGCACTCGGAATGACGTTCTTTTTCTTTTCTTCCTTCCTCCAGAATATGGCCCTTACCCCCGACATTCAAGCGAAAATCAATACCTGGCTCACCGGTGGCTACGACGCCGAGACGCAGACTGAAATCCGGCAGCTGCAGGCTGACAACCAGGATGATTTTCTGTCGGATGCCTTCTACCGCAACCTGGAATTTGGCACCGGTGGCCTGCGGGGCATTATGGGGCCCGGCTCCAACCGCATGAACCGCTACACGCTGGGCATGGCGGCGCAGGGTTTGAGCAACTACCTGCTCCAGCAGTTCGCGGGCCAGGAAATCAAGGTGGCCGTGGCGCACGACTCGCGCAACAACAGCCGCGCCTTTGCTGAAATGGTGGCGGGCGTTTTCTCGGCCAACGGCATTACAGTGTACCTGTTTGAGGCGCTGCGGCCCACGCCGGAACTGTCGTTTACCATCCGACACCTGGGCTGCCAAAGCGGCTGCGTTATCACGGCCTCGCACAACCCCAAGGAGTACAACGGCTTCAAGGTGTACTGGAACGACGGCGCCCAGGTGGTAGCCCCGCACGACAAGAACATCATCCGCGAAGTTGAAGCCATCCAGGGCGTCGAGCAGGTGAAATTCCAGGCCGACACCACGCGGATTCACAGCATCGGCGCCGAGGTGGATGCCGCCTACCTGGCCAAGGTGAAGGAGCTGAGCATTAACCCAGCCGCTATCCAGCGCCAGCACGACCTGAAAATCGTATTTACGCCGATTCATGGCACCGGCATCACGCTGGTGCCGCAGGCGCTGGCGCAGCTGGGCTTCACCAACGTATCGGTGGTAGAGGCCCAGGCCACCCCCGACGGCAATTTCCCGACGGTGCTGTCGCCCAACCCCGAGGAGCAAGTAGCCATGCAGATGGCCCTGGACCAGGCCAAAGCCCTCGATGCCGACATCGTGCTGGCCACCGACCCCGACTCGGACCGGGTGGGCATTGCGGTGAAGAACACCCGCGGTGAGTGGGTACTGGTGAACGGCAACCAGACAGCCGCCCTGCTAACCTACTACGTGCTGTCGGCGCGGCAGCAGGCTGGCAAGAAGACCGACAAGGACTTCATCGTGTACACCATCGTAACCAGCGAGGTGCTCGGCGACATTGCCCGCTCCTACGACGTGCAGAGCTACCAGACCCTGACCGGCTTCAAGTACATTGCCGGCCTGATCCGGGACCTGGAAGGCGAAGCCAACTACGTGGGCGGTGGCGAGGAAAGCTATGGCTACATGCTCGGCGACTTCGTGCGCGACAAGGATGCCGTATCGGCCTGCACCCTGCTGGCCGAAATGGCGGCCGTGGCCAAAGACAACGGCCACTCGCTCTACGAGGAGATGACGCGCATGTACGCCCAGTACGGCCTCTACAAAGAGCACCTGATTTCGCTCACGAAGAAAGGCCAGCGCGGCGCCGAAGAAATCCAGGAAATGATGGCCGAGCTGCGCGCTATGCCGCCTGCTACTATTGCCGGCCAGCCCGTGGTGGAGCTGCGCGACTACAAAACCGGCCTCATCCGCGACCTGCGCACCGGCCTGGAAACGCCCACCGGCCTGGAAAGCAGCAATGTGCTACAGTTCATTCTGGAAGATGGCAGCAAGATTTCGGCGCGGCCTTCGGGCACCGAGCCCAAAATCAAGTTCTACTTCAGCGTGCGTCACCCGCTGAAGTCGCACGTCGATTTTGAGTTGGCGGAGCGTCAGGCCCAAGAGAAGATTCAGGCCATCATCGAAGACATGCAGTTGAAATAATCCTGCGCCTTCCTGCTGTTGCCTACCAGCGAAAAGCCCCGATTACATGTGTAGTCGGGGCTTTTTGCTGGTGGGTAGCAGTGGGCCGCATAGTTATTGTTCAAAGACCACATAATCTGCATTGTTTTTTTGCCGACGGCCTTATGTGAAGCTAGGTGCCTTCATAGCAAAGCAGGCACCAAAACCAGCCTATCAGCTTGTGCGATAAGCGTACAAAGCACCTATAAAAACTCTGTTTCCAGCCAATTAAGCTATTTATAAGACTTGCTTTTGCTTTTCTCAGACGCTAGTTTTGGTTGTATCCCTAAGGGCTTCAGGGCTAAGATTGAGCTCGGCCCCTGCATCCGGAATAATAGCCGCTGCCATGAGCAGCCTTTGCAATTTTTTGAGTGAGAAAGTGAGGCAAACAGGACGGGGCTTCCCTGTCCTGTTTCTCGCTGGCCTCCTGCTCGACTATCTCCCTTCATGAATCAATTGGTTAGAGCTAGCCGATTTCCCGTGCGGCGGCTGTACTACTTTTTGCTGTTGCTAATAGGTAGCGGGCTGTGGGCTGCCCCTGCAGCCGCCCAGCCCCTAAGCATGCTGCATACCAAAGGCACTGCGCTGCTGGACGCCCAAAACCAACCTGTGGTGTTGCGCGGCATCAATGTAGGCGGCTGGCTGCTGCAGGAGAGTTACATTCTCCGCACCGATTCTTTGAACTCCCAATGGCGCATTCAGCAGGGTATGCTACGCACCATGCCCGAGGCGGAAATGGAGGACTTCTACCGCCGCTACCGGGCCGGATTCGTCACCAAAGCCGATATCGACTTCATTGCCCGGCAGGGTTTCAACTGCGTGCGGCTGCCGCTGCACTATGACCTGTTTCTGACCGCAGCCCAGCGCCGCGTCCGCACCCGCGCCCTTCAGAATCCGCGCCACGTGGAGGCCTACGTACAGGCGCTCAGCACCTGGTACGACCAGAACCAGCTGTTTACGGACGCTGTAAATCTGGAAGGCTTCCGCCTGATTGATGACGTACTGCGCTGGTGTGCTGCCAACCGCCTCTACGTGGTGCTGGACCTGCACGCTGCCCCCGGCGGCCAGGGCGCCGACCGCAACATCAGTGACTGTCTGGTGCCGCTGGACCTGTGGAAACGCCGCGACGCCAAAGGCCGTCTTCTCTACCAAGACCTTACGGTGAGGCTCTGGCAGCAGCTTTCAGCACGTTACCGCAACGATGCGCGCGTAGCACTCTACGATTTCATTAATGAGCCCAACGGTATGACCACCGCCAACGGCCTAGCCGGCGACAATTCGGAACTGAGCGAATTGTACAGCCGCCTGATAGATGTAGTGCGTGCTCAGAACGACCAACATGTGGTGCTGCTGGAAGGCAATGGCTACGGCAACGAGTACACCAACCTGACGCCCGACAAGCTGCGCACTGCGCACAAAGGCAACATTATGTACAACGCGCACCGCTACTGGTGCACCAATGACGCCGCAGCTTCAGACACCAACCCATTACAAATCAACCTACTGCACAACTTGGTAGCTTTCCGTGACCAATGGCAGGTGCCAGTGTGGGTGGGCGAAACCGGCGAGAACTCCAACGAGTGGTTTGCCGCTGCCGTGCAGGAACTCAACCAGCAGAACATTGGCTGGTGCCACTGGACGCTGAAACGGGTAGATGGCCGCACCAGCCTGCTGAGCGTGCCCCGCTACGGCAGCGTACTGACCCCGGCCGGCCGTGCGGCTCTATTGCGCAACAGCGCGTTTGGCAACTGCACCATAAATACCGATGTGGTAGCGGCCCTCACCCGCCCCACTGCCGCCCCAGCCGCCTTCGGGCCGCATGTGGTGCCCGGCACCATACAGGCCGCCGACTACGACCTGGGCCGCCTGGGCCAGGCCTACTCCGATACCTACGCCACCCGAACCGACTTCCGCAACCACACTCCCCACAACTCTGGCAACGCCTACCGCAACGACGGCGTGGACATCGAGGCCGTGACGGATGATGCCTCCAGCGGCTTTGCTGTGAGCCACATGGAAGCCGGCGAGTGGCTGAATTACACCGTAACTGTGCCCCAGACCACCGCCTGCGCTGTGCAGATACGCACCCGCAACCCGGCGGCCACTACGGCCCAATTGCTCATCAAACTCAATGGCCAACAGAGTATTGGAACCACAGCTGTGCCCAGCGGCAGCGGCTGGCAAACGCTGCCGGTTGGCAATGTGCAGCTGTCGGCTGGCACGCATACGGTGCAACTTTATGTGCAGCAGCCGGGAGCCGTAGTAAGTTGGCTGCAGTTTGTGCCATTGGCCGGGCCTCGTTGATTCCCGTGAATACAGGAGTTTCTTTAACTTAGAGATTCCCATGCCAACTCTGCCCTTCCTTATTTCCCGTTTCAACCTGATAGCCACCGCCCGTCTACTGTGGGTGCTGGCTATACTAGGTGTCAGCTTCGCGGCCCGGGCCGAGCGTCCTCTTCCACTCGATGCTCGCCAACCGGAAATTTTCGTCAGCCCCCTCAACTATAGCATCCTCGAAGACCCTACGGGGCAGCTCACACTGCGCGATGTGCAGCAGCCCCGGTATGCTGGCCGTTTTGTGTCGGGGGCACGCGTGGCGACCAACATGGAGCACCCTGGCTCAGCCTACTGGCTGCGCCTGACGGTGCAGGCCATTGGCCCGCAGCCGCAACACTGGTACCTGGAGCTGTTCGACTCCCACCTCAACGACATCTTCTTTTTTCCAAAGTCTCCCTCCGAACAAGGCCGCATCCATACCGGTGCCGACCGTCCGTTCACTACCCGGCCTTATCGCTACAAAAACTATCTGCTGCAGCTACCAGTGGCCGACAATCAGCCGCATACCTACTACCTGCGGCTGCAGTCCAATTCGCGCACCAGCTTCCTGTCGAAGATGCGGACCGAGCAGGGCATTGCCGAGCACTTTCAGATGGAATATGGGCTGCTGGGTGCCTTCTATGGCATGCTGCTCATCATGATTATCTACAACTTCTGCCTGTTCTGTTTCACCGGCGAGCAGACCTACCTGCGCTATGTGCTATACGTACTTAGCTGTAGCCTGGTCTTTCTGTCCGAGGATGGTCTGGGCTTCCAATACCTGTGGCCCGGTCATCCGTGGCTCAATCGGGTGGTAGATGTTGCGTCGGCCCCGCTGCTGCTGCTCACCTTCGGCTACTATGCGCGCCAGTTTCTGGATACGCCCCAGCGCCTGCCCCGCTACGACCAATGGCTGCGGGCCGTGGTGCTGCTGAGCGTGGCAGCCCTGCTGCTCGACGGCATCTGGTGGAAAACCGGGATGGGTATGGGCTTGTATCTGCTGCCCTACGGCATGCTGTTTTTCGCGGCTCTACGCGTGTGGCAGCGTGGCTTCCTGCCGGCCCGTTTTGTGCTGCTGGCCCACTCCTTGGTAGCTGTCAGCGTGTTGTTTCTAATCTTGCGCAAGCTTGGCATTCATACCTTCACCAATACCTACACGGTGTATAGCATGAATGCGGCCTTCGTGGTGGAGGTGGTGGTGCTGTCTTACGCACTGGGAGAGAAAATCCGCGCCATCCAGCACGCCACCCTCAAGGCCCAGCACCGCTTGGTGAAACAGCTACGCAAAAAGCACGATGTACAGCACCGGCTGGTAGAGCAGCTCCGCCAGAATGAAGAGCTCAAAGACCAGTTGAACTCGGAACTGGAAAACCTGGTGGCGCAGCGCACGGCCGAGTTGCAGCGCCAAGGCGAAACCATTGCCTCCCAGAACCGCGACTTGGTACAGGCCAACGGCCTGCTGGCATTGCAGTCGGCGGCTATTGAAAAGCTGAACACCGACCTGCAGCGCGACCTGCAAAAGGCCCAGACAGCCCGCGTCTTGTCGCAGGAAGTGGACTTCGGCGAATTCAGCCAGATCTATCCCGACAAGGAAGCCTGCCTTACCTACCTCGCAGATCTGAAGTGGGCCCACGGCTACCACTGCCGCAAGTGCGGCCACGACAATTATTGCGAGGGCCGCGAGGCGCTTTCGCGCCGCTGCACCCGTTGCCGTTACGTGGAGTCGGCTACAGCTTACACACTGTTGCAGAAATGCAAGTTTTCGATTGTGAAGGCATTTTATGCGGTGTTTTTGTTGCACACCCATAACGGCAGCTACTCGGCGCAGGAGCTGTCCCGAGTGCTCGATCTGCGGCGTGCTACCTGCTGGAGCTTCAGTCAGAAAGTGCTGGAAGCCATGCGCCGCCAACCCGCCGACCCCTCCGGTGAGGACAGCTGGACCCGCCTTCTGCTGGATGATAGCGGCACGGAGCTAGATGAGTCTGCCGACGAGGAACTGGCGGTTGCGGGCGAGTCAGGCTTGGGTTTAGAGCATGAACCAGCCAAAGCAAAAAGCAAGCAAAAAAAAGTGGGCTAAGGCCCTTTTTTTTTGCTTGTTTTTTACCCGTTAGCCGGGCCTATAGGGAATATAGGATTCGGGAATAATAACGGCGAAATGGCACCCAAAAGTGGGTGCTGTAAGCGTACAAGTATGCGTGCGATGTAAGCGAAAATCGGCCTTCCCGGCACTGCCAGCGGGGTTTCTTGCTTGATTTTTAAGAAAAATGGCGGATACCTTTGATCATCCCCCCGCCCTTATGATCCTTTCTGTCCCCTTCCCATGCCTGCTTTGGGTGAGTGAAGACCCACTCGTTTGCTTGGCAGACCGTGCCGACCGGCACCCGACCAAGGCTCACGCCCGCGCATCACCTGTGCGCCGGCCTTGAGCTCTTACGCAGGGCTCCTGCCCGCTCCCACTTCCTTCTGAGCGCCCGGTGCACCTGCTATTCCGCAGGTGCCTGATAGCCGGCCAACCAGCAACCCATCTAACCGTGAGTTGCCACTCACTAGCGGGAGTCTACCTCGTTTTCCTGTGCGACTTTCCGGCCTGCCCGCAGGGCATTCCGACCGTCGTTTTCAAATTCCCACACTCTTCCCCACTTCCTACACATGAACCGCAATCAATACTCGTATCTCGGGTTCCGGCGCGTGGTGCCTCTCGCAGCCTATGGGCTGTTGAGCCTGGCGTCGCCGCTGGCGGCCCAAGCCGCTCTGGCGCCCGACTCCCGCTTGGCCCTCGTGGCCGACGTTCCGGTTTCGGGGCGGATTACGCAGCGCAACGGCGACGCGCTGCCCGGTGTGACGATTATCGTTCAGGGAACCACTATCGGGACCAGCTCCGACGCCAACGGTAACTTCTCGCTATCGGTACCCGATGGCAGCACACTGATCATCAGTTCTATCGGCTTCACACGTCAGGAAGTTCGCATCAACGGTGCCAACCCTTCCCTGAACGTGGTACTGGTAGACGACGCCAAGGCCCTGAGCGAAGTGGTAGTAGTTGGCTACGGCACCCAGGAGCGTGGCAGCGTAACGGGCGCTATTTCATCGGTTGGAGCTGCAGAAATCGTGCGCCAGCCGGTGGCCGATGCCACGCAGGCCATCCAGGGCAAAGTGTCCGGCGTAACGGTGATATCGAACGGCGGGGCGCCCGGTGGGGCTTCCGGCACGGCCGTGCGGGTGCGCGGCATCACGTCGGCCGGCAACAACAACCCGCTGTACGTGGTTGACGGCTTCCCGCTGCCCGACGGCGGCGACAACCAGCTCAACGCCATCAGCCCCAACGACATCGAGTCGATTGACATTCTGAAGGACGCTTCGGCTACGGCCATTTACGGGGTGCGCGCCGCCAACGGCGTGGTCATCATCACCACCAAGCGTGGCAAAGCCGGCCGCACCAACGTCAACCTCGACGTGTACCGCGGCGTGCAGACCGTGGCCCGCCGCCTGGATCTGCTCAGTGCCTCGGAGTACGCTGTTATCAACAACGAAAGCCGCCTGGCCAAGGGCCTGCCCATTGTGGTAGACAAGCTGCGCGACCCGGCCTCGCTGGGCGAAGGCACCGACTGGCAGGACCTGGTGTTCCGCCGGGCCCAGATTCAGAACTACTCCCTCTCGGCCACCGGCGGCAGCGAAAAGGCGCGCTATGCCGTGTCGGGCACGTATTTCCAGCAGGACGGTATCATCATCGGCACCAACTTCGAGCGGTTTACGATACGGGCCAACGGCGACGTGCAGATCGGCAAAATGCTGAAGCTGGGCAACAACATCCAGCTCACGCACCTGGAAGACCGTCAGGTAACCACCAACAGCGGCGAGTACGGCACGGTGCAGCAGATGCTGCGCATCCCGGCCACCGTGCAGCCCTACCGGCCCGATGGCTACTGGTACCAGCCCAGTTCGGGCGCTGACAACTTCATCGAGGAAAACCCACTGGCCAGCGCCCTGATCAACAACCAGAAGTTCACGCGCAACCGGGCCCTGACCACGTTCTTCGCCGAGCTGGAGCCTCTCAAAGGCCTGCGCTTCCGCACCAACGTGGGCGTCGACTTCATCTTCGACAACTTCAACCGCTTCACGCCCAAAGGCCCCGAGCTGGCTGGCTACACCCAGCGCTACTCTACGGCCAGCGCCGAAGCCAGATCCAGCTACGCTCCCACGTATCTGATTGAAAACACGGCCACTTACGACCGCCTGTTTGCCGATAAGCACCAGCTGACGGTACTGCTGGGCCAGTCGGCGCAGGAGTTCAACTTCAGCAACGTAGTGGCTAACCGCCAGGGCTACTTGCGCAACGACCTGCAGGTAATCAACGTCGGCCCCATCAACTCGCAGCTCAGCAACGAAGGTGCCATTAGCCCGCCCCAGCGGCTGGCCAGCTACTTCGGGCGCGTGAACTACGAGTTTGCCGGCAAGTACCTGCTTTCGGCCGTGGCCCGCTACGACGGCTCGTCGGTATTCCCGCCCGGTGAGAAGTTCGGCTTCTTCCCCGGCGTATCGGTGGGCTGGCGCATTTCGGAGGAAGGTTTCCTGGACGGCAACAGCACCATCAGCAACCTGAAGCTGCGTGCCGGCTACGGCAAAGTGGGCAACCCCCTGAACGCGGGTCGCTTCGCCTCGCTGTACACCATCAACTTCGGCGCCATCTACCCGCTCGGGCCCGATGGCACCATCAACACTGGAGCCGCGCCTACCCGCCTCGCCAACCCCGAGCTGCGCTGGGAAACCAACAACCAAACGAACATCGGGGTGGATGTGGGTTTCCTCGACAACCGCTTCGAAGCCAGCCTCGACCTCTACAACCGCAACTCGCCCAACCTGATTGCGCCGGTGCCGCCGTCTTTGGTGTCGGGTACGTTTGAGACCGTGAACACCAACGCGGCATCGGCCTACAACCGGGGCATCGACTTCTCGTTTACCTCGCGCAACGTGCAGGGCAGCGGGCAGGCCTTCACCTGGACCACCCTGTTCAACATTTCGGCCTACAAGACGCGGCTGGAGTCGCTGGGCTCGGGCGTACCATACAACGGCCCCAACTTCCTGAGCAACAGCGCAGTGGTTCGCTACGATGTTAACCAAGCCTTTGGCTCGTTCTACGGCTTCGTGGCCGACGGCCTGTTCCAGACGGCCGACGAGGTAAATGCCGCGCCCCGGCAGGAAACCGGCACCGCCCCCGGCGACATCCGGTTTAAGGATCTGAACGGCGACGGGGTCATCACGGCGGCCGGCGACCGGACGTTTATCGGCAACCCCAACCCCGATTTCACTTACGGCATCACCAACACGCTGGGCTTTAAAGGCTTCGACCTGAGCTTCTTCATCCAGGGCGTGCAAGGCAACGATGTGTACAACATCAACCGCTTCATCACGGAAAGCGCCCTGTACGGGTCCAACAACGGCACCACCCGCGTGCTGAACCGCTGGACCGGCCCCGGTACCAGCAACGACGTGCCCCGCGCCATTGACGGCGACCCTAACACCAACCTGCGCGTATCGTCGCACTTCGTGGAAGACGGCTCCTACGTACGCCTCAAAAACCTGACGTTCGGCTACACGCTGCCGCAGAGCTTGCTGAGCCGCATTTCGGCCACGCAGGTGCGCTTCTACGTGACGGCCCAGAACCTGGCCACGCTCACCAAATACACCGGCTACGACCCCGAAGTAAGCCCTAGCGGCATCGACCTGGGCGTGTATCCGCAGGCCCGCGTGTTCATGGGCGGCCTCAATATCGGGTTCTAATTTTCTCCCTACAGCTCTACTGCAATGACTATTTCCAAATACGCTTGCGGCGCTTTCCTGCTGTCGCTGGGCTTGCTCACCGGCTGCGGTGAGAAATTCCTGGAAGAAACCCCTTCCGACCAGATTACGGACGCCAACTTTTACCGCACCCAGGACGACGCCATCCAGGCCGTAACGGCCTCCTACAGCGAGCTGACCAAGGAAGGCCAGTACAACCTGGCGCTGTGGGCCATGGACATCATGGCCGACATTTCTACCACCGGCGGTGGCGGCGGCAGCGACGGTATCGAGTATACCCAGCTCGACGACTACAACATCCCGACCACCAATACCGTGGCCAACCGCCTCTGGGGTGGCTGCTTCATCGGGCTGCAGCGCGCCAACCTAGTGCTGCAAAAGGTGCCGGACATTCAGGGCATGGACCCTGCCATCAAGCAGCGCTGCCTGGGTGAGGCGCAGTTCCTGCGGGCCAAATATTACTTCGACCTGGTTCGGGCCTTCGGCGACGTGCCGCTGTTCACGACCCCGCCTTCCGGGCCGGCGCAGGTGTACATCCCGCGCACGCCGGCTGCCGACGTGTACCGCCAGATTGAGCAGGACCTGACCGATGCCTTCAACAACCTGCCGCCCTCCTACAGCGGCGCCGACCTGGGCCGGGCCACCAAGTGGGCCGCCGCCGGTCTGCTGGCCAAGGTGTACCTGACCGATGGCAAGAAAACCGAAGCCGCCCAGTGGGCCCGCCAGGTTATCAACAACTCCGGCAAAAGCCTGTGGCCTAACTACGGCGACAACTTCAAGATTGAAAACGAGAACGGCCGGGAGTCGCTGTTTGAGGTGCAGTACGTGAGCGGCCGCAACGGCTACGAGCGCAACAACGTGGGCTTCAGCGGCAACGAATTCTTCGCCCCCCGCGGCTCCGGCACCACGCCGGCCGGTGGCGGCTACGGCTTCAACATTCCGGAGCCCGACTTCGTGAGCGGCTACGAAACCGGCGACACGCGCAAAGCCGTGACCATCTGGGTGCCCGGCGACCCGTATCCGGCCGGCAGCGCTACACCTGCGCAGCTGCCGCAGGCCCCCGGCTCGCCCTTCGGCTTCAACTGCAAGAAGTGGTTCATTGGTAAGGTGAACACCAACATCTGGGACTCGGGCCTCAACATTCCGGTGCTGCGCCTGGCCGATGTGTACCTGATTCTGGCCGAGGCCGTAGGCCCTACGCCCGAAGGACTAGAAGCCATCAACAAGGTGCGCCGCCGCGCCTTCGGCCTGCCCATCAACACGCCTTCCACCGCCCGCGACCTGACGGCCGCCACGTCTAACTTCACTGACGCCGTGCTGCGGGAGCGGAAGTACGAGCTGGCCTTCGAGTTTGACCGCTGGTTTGACCTGAAGCGCTACGCCGGTACCCCCAACGGCCTGGTGCCACGCATGACCCAGCAGTCGGCCTTCCTGCGCACGCTCAACATTCAGCGCGGCGTGCCCACCGACAAAAACCTGGTGCTGCCCATTCCGCAGAGCGAGATGGACGCCAACCCGGCGCTGGTGCAGAACCCTGGCTACTAAGCCGCCTGCTTTCCCCCTTCCACGATTTTCAGCCTGATGTTCATGAAAACCCACTTTCATAAAGCAGCCCTGCTACTGCTGAGCGGCTCCCTGCTGCTGGGCGCCTGCAAGAAAGACGACACCGGCAGCCTCGACGGCGCGGTACCGGCTTCTGATTTCACCTTCACGACGCGTACCGTAGGCTTCACCACCGAAGTCACCTTCACGGCCACCAACACCGACGCCTTCCTCTACCAGTGGGAGTTCGGTGACGGCACCGTGGGCTCGGGCCCGCAGATTACGCACACTTACTCGGCCAGCGGCCCGGTAAAACCCCGCTTGGTTACGGCCTACCGGGGCGGCACCAGCGTATCGGCCCAGAAGGAAATTGTGCTGCCACCGGTGTTCGAGCTGGTGAAGACGGTGCTTACGGGCGGCTCGTCGCGCACCTGGGTGCTCGACGACACCCAGAACGCGCCCATCATCGTGGGCCCCAACGACGCTGACCCCGGCGGATACTTCTCCGGCAGCCCGGCTGGCTCACTGCCTGCCTGCCAGGCCGACGATGAATTCACGTTCAGCACGGCCAACGTGTACACCTACGACGCCAAGGCCCAGACCTTTGTGGCTGGCGGCGGCGGGTGCCAGGCGCCGCGCTCCGGCACCTCGGCCTTCACCTTTGGGGCGCCCACGGGCCCCGGCCTGGCGCAGTTCGTGCTGGCCCGCACCGGCGCATTCATTGGCATCACCGATGCGCCCGACCTGGTGTACCGCGTGCTGTCCATCGACAACCAGCGCATGGTGCTGCGCGCCGGCCGCCCCACGGCAGGCGTCGTATTCACAATGAAACTGCGCGTTAAGCCGTAAGCACACCGCCGCCAACCGCCGGCCCCGCCAATCAATGCGGGGTCGGCGGCTGACGGCTTTCGTACGCATTCCTCCTCCCCCACCACCCATTTACCTTTCCGCTATGTCTTTCTCCGCTTCTTCGTGGGCGCGGGCCGGCCTGGGGCTTAGCCTGGCGCTGAGCACGCTGGCAGCCTGCACCTCCGATCAGCCCAAGCCCGTGCTGCCACCCGCCGCGCCTCCTGCCGTCAACTCCGAATCGCGCGACTATGCTGCCTACACCAAGCTCGTCTGGAGCGACGAGTTCGACACCGGCTCGCTTGACCTGACCAAGTGGGGCTTCGACCTGGGTGCCGGCGGCTGGGGCAACAACGAGCTGCAGACCTACACCAACGCCCCGGAAAACGTAACGACCACTGCGAGCGGCACCCTCGTAATCAAGGCCATCCGGCCGGCATCCAACAGCCCGGCTTACACCTCGGCCCGCCTGCTCACCAAGGGCAAGCAGACCTTTGTGTTTGGCCGGATTGACGTGCGGGCCAAGATTCCGAAAGGCAAAGGCATCTGGCCGGCCATCTGGATGCTGGGCGCCGACATCGACCAGAACAACTGGCCCAAGTGCGGCGAAATTGACATCATGGAGCTGCGCGGCAGCAAGCCTAAGGAGCTCATTTCCACAATGCACTTCGCCAACAGCGCCGGCACCCGCGAGTTCCGTACGACCACCAAAGTGCAGGCTACAGACCTGTCGGACGACTTCCACGTGTACTCGGTGGTGCGCGGCCAGGACCAGATCCGGATGTTCCTGGATGGCCAGCAGTACCTGACCTTCAGCAAAAGCGACGTCGGCTCTGCCCCCTACCCGTTCAACAATCCGTTCTTCATGATTTTGAACATTGCGGTGGGCGGCGACTTCGACGGCAATCCGGATGCCAGCACCACTTTCCCGCAGCAGATGGAGGTCGACTACGTGCGGCACTACCAGTACCAGTAATGCCCAGCAGCCCGCGGATGCGCCGGCACTCACGGTCTTTTCTATGGCTATGAACTTACGAATGCCTTTCCACAGCCTGGCCGCCGCGGCTGCTACGGCTGGCCTGCTGCTGCTTGGCGGTGCTGCCAGTGCCCAGACTAAGCCTGCCAAGCCTGCTAAGTCGCCCAGCTACAGCTTCAAGGAGCTGATCTGGAGCGACGAATTTGACAAACCTGGCTTGCCCGACTCGCTGAAGTGGACCTACGACGTGGGTGGCACCGGCTGGGGCAACCAGGAAGAACAGTTCTACACCAAGGCCCGCCGCGAAAACGCCCGCGTCGAAAATGGCCACCTCATCATCGAGGCTCGCAAGGAAGCCCTCAACGATAAGAACGCCTATACCTCGGCCCGGCTGGTGTCGCGCGCCAAAGGGGGCGGCAGCCTCACGTATGGCCGCGTAGAAGTGCGGGCCCAGCTGCCCGCTGCCCGCGGCACCTGGCCCGCCATCTGGATGCTGCCCGACGATTGGAAGTACGGCGACAAAAGCTGGCCCGCCAACGGCGAAATCGACATCATGGAGTATGTGGGTTACCGGCCCGAAGTGGTGCAGGCGTCCACGCACAGCAAGAAGTACTACTTCCGCCTCAACAACCAGAAAACCGACTCCGTGCGCGTGCCCACGGCCACCACGGCCTTCCACGACTACGCCATGGAATGGACGCCCGAAACCATCACGGTGTTCGTCGATAACAAGCCTTATTTCACCAGCCGCAACGAGCACTCCGGCTGGGAAGCCTGGCCCTGGAACCATCCGTTTCATCTTCTGCTGAACGTAGCTGTGGGCGGCGAGTGGGGTGGCCTGAAAGGCATCGACCAGACAGCCTTCCCACAACGGATGCTCGTGGACTACGTGCGCTTCTACAAAATGCGCCAGCGCTAACCGACAGCGCCTCACTCTGCCTTGTTTCACTGTAGCGTAGCGGCCCTTTTCGGAGGGTCTGTTGCCACGCTTTGCCCTCCATTTACCACACGCTATGGGCCGCCAAAGACAGTTTTTCCGGTTGTCGGCTGCCGAGCAGCAGGAGCTGCAGCACTACCTGCTGCTGCCCGGGCTGCTGCGCCGCCAGACCAACCGCGCCCACACCTTGCTCGACTGGCACGCCGGCCTGTCCGCTGCCGAGTCGGCCGAGCACCTAGCCATGACGGAAGGCCGGGTGTATGCTCTGCGGCGGGCCTACCAACGCCAGGGCCTCACGGCTTACCTCAACACCCAACCCCGGGGCGGCGCGCCCACCAAGCTTACGCCTGCTGTGGAAGCCGCGCTGCTGGCGCTACTTTCGCGCCGCAGTGCCGACGCGCCCCGCCGCTGGACGCTACGGCAGCTAGCCACCTACCTCGTGGCCCAAGGCCACACCAAATCCATTTGCCCCGTGACGGTGGGCAAAGCTCTGCAGCGGCTGCAACAGTTGTTGCCGGCTGCTCCAGCCGGCTTGCGGGCCGCCTGAGCTGAGCGGATTTTTCAACTAGGGAGATGTTGGTTCCAGGGAATTGAGAACCCCGGTGCAACCACTTTTCAATCAACTGTCAGCATCTCACCACTCACTACCCAATTCTTACTACTCCCCTGATGTCTTTCTCCCGCTTTGTTGTCTTTGCGCTGTTTGCCAGTCTGGCCGCGCCGGCTGCCACCCACGCCCAGAAGGCCCGGCCCCGCCAACCGGCCCGCACCACCAAAACCACCCGGCCGGCGGCAGCCCCACTCACCGAAGATGCCATTGCCCGGCAGGTAGATGTCCTGCTGGCCCAGATGACGCTGGAAGAGAAAGTGGGCCAGATGACCCAGGTGACCATCGACGCCGTGACCCAGGGCAAGAACCGCTACAGCTCCGACGAGCCGCTGGCCCTCGACCCGGCCGACCTGCAGAAGGTGCTCGTGGACTACAAAATCGGCTCGGTGCTGAACTCGGCCAACAACCGCGCCCGCACGCCCGAGCTCTGGTACACCACCGTGAAGCAGATGCAGGACGTGGCCACCCAGAAAACCCGCCTCAAAATCCCGATTATCTACGGTATTGATGCCGTGCACGGCGAAACCTACACGGCCGGGGCCACCATGTTTCCGCAGGAAATAGCGCAGGCCGCCAGCCGCAACCGCGCCCTGGTGCGCCGCGGTGCCGAAATATCGGCCTACGAAACCCGCGCCAGCAACATCCCGTGGGCCTTCTCGCCGGTGCTGGATCTGGGCTCCGATGCCCGCTCGCCGCGGCAGTGGGAAACCTTCGGCGAAGACCCCTACCTGATTTCCGAGCTGGGCGTGCAGATGGTGCGCGGCTACGAAGGCGAACCCAACAACCTCGGCGACCCGACCAAAGTCGCCTCCAGCATCAAGCACTTTCTGGGCTACCAGGTGCCGCAGTCGGGCAAGGACCGCACCAACGCCTACATCTCCGACGAGGCGCTGTATGAGTACCACGTGCCGCCGTTCCGGGCCGCCGTGGCCGCCGGCGCCCACACCATCATGATCAACTCGGGCCTTATCAACGGGGTGCCCATGCACGCCAACTACGCCCTGCTCACCAAGCTGCTGAAGCAGGACATGGGCTTCAAGGGCCTGGCCGTGACCGACTGGCAGGACATCGAGAACCTCTACACCCGCGACCATTTCGCCAAAGACCAGAAGGACGCCATCCGGCTGGCCATCAACGCCGGCATCGATATGTCGATGGTGCCCTACCAGTACGAGCAGTTCTGCGACAACCTGGTGGCGCTGGTGAAGGAAGGCCAGGTGAAGCAGGAGCGCATTGATGATGCCGTGCGCCGGGTGCTGCGCGTGAAATACGCCCTCAACCTGTTTCAGCAGCCCAACACCAACCGCCAGGACTACCCGCTGTTCGGCAGCAAGGAGCACGAGCAGGCCAGCTACCAGATGGCCGCCGAAGCCATTACGCTGCTCAAGAACACCGACAACATTCTGCCCCTGAAGAAAACCAGCAAGGTGCTGCTGGCCGGCCCCAACGCCAACTCCATGCGCACCCTGAACGGCGCCTGGACCTACTCCTGGCAGGGCGAGAAAACCGAGGAATTTGCCCAGCAGTACAACACCATTCTGGAGGCGGTACAGAAGGAAATCGGCGCTCAGAACGTGCAGCACGTGCCCGGCGTGAGCTACAAGATGGACGGCAAGTACTACGAGGAGTACGCCGACAAGCTGGACGAAGCCGTAGCCGCCGCCCGCAACGTGGACGTGGTGCTGCTCTGCCTCGGCGAAAACTCCTACGTGGAAAAGCCCGGCGACCTGAACGACCTCTACCTCTCCGACCTGCAGACCCAGCTGGCCCAGCGCCTGCTGGCCACTGGCAAGCCCGTGGTGCTGGTGCTCAACGAAGGCCGCCCGCGCGTCATCAGCCGCATCGAGCCCGGTATGAAGGCCGTGGTGCAGACCTACCTGCCTGGCAACTTCGGCGGCGACGCCCTGGCCGACATCCTGTTCGGCGACGTGAACCCCTCCGGCAAGCTGCCCTACACCTACCCGCGCTACCCCAACGCCCTCATTTCCTACATCCACAAGTACGCCGAGGAGCAAAGCAAGGCCGAAGGTGCTTACAACTACGAAGCCGACTACAACCCGCAGTACAAGTTCGGCGACGGCCTGAGCTACACCACCTTCCGCTACGCCAACCTCACCGTCGACAAGGCCTCGCTGCCCAAAACCGGCCAGCTCACGGTATCGGTGCAGGTGACCAACAGCGGCGCCCGCGCCGGCCAGGAAGCGGTGCACCTCTACTCCTCCGACCTCTATGCCAGCCTGGTAGCGCCCGATATGCGCCGCTTGCGCCGCTTCGAGAAAGTGAACCTCAAGCCCGGCGAAACCCGCACCGTCACGTTCACGCTGCCCGTTTCGGAGCTGAGCTACGCCGGCCCCGACGGCAAGCCGGTGCTGGAAGCCGGTGAGTTTGAGCTGCGCATCGCCGACCAGACCACCAAGTTTATGGTAACCGAATAGCGTAAAACCCCGCCGCTGCAATTGGCAGCGGCAGCTATATCTTTATCGGCCCGGCTGCCTGTGCAGCCGGGCCGATTTATGTTGCTGCTATGCCTATTCCTCTGATTACGATAGTACTGGAACGCCGGGGCCGAAAGCACTGCTTCGGGGCGCTGCTGATGGCGGCGGTTTTCGCCTATGGCGGCCTGTGGGTGATGGCCGTTGCCCTGGCCCTGTTCGCCATTTTCCTGGTCGGCTACTCCACCCAATGGCAGCTCAACACCCGCACCCGCCAGTACCGGCACGGCGGCAACCTGTTCGGGCTGCACATGGGTTCCGACTGGCTCCGCCTGCCCGACGTGCAGCGCGTAGTAATCCGCTACTTCTCCGATTTCGCGGTGACCGACAGCGGCTACAGCGACGGCGACGAGTCCAGCAAAGACCGGCGCTACATCCTGCTGCTGTCGGTGCCGGAGTCGGCGCAAGGACTAGTGGTGGGGCAGCTTCGCAATCAGCAGCAGGCGGTGCAGCTGGGCTGCCAGCTGGGCCGGGCGCTGGGCCTGCCCGTGCTGGAGTGCGACCGGTACGGCGAGCTGGCAGTAGTGCAAGAAGCCGATCCGGCTGACAATCGAGCCTACAATCCGCCGCATTTCGAGCCCGCGCCTCCAATAGAAACTTGACTGGAGTCGGCCTTGCAGCACGTCCGCTACTCCGGCCGCCGCTCCTTCTTGGTGCCCAGAATAAACAGAATCAGCAGCAGAAACGCCGATAGCCCGAGGCTGTACCACGTCACCACGGGCAGGCCGCGGTAGTAGGGCATCTGGCCGGCCGGGTAACGGCCTAGCAAGCTCAGGCCCGCAAACAGAATCAGCGCCACCGACACGGCCGCCAGAATGCCGCGGCTCACCAGCTGGTCGGCTTTGTGCAGCAGCAGCTGGTAGCCGCTCAGCTCGATGCGCACGCGCAGGTCGCCGCGAGAGATTTTGCGCACAATCTGCCGGATATCGGCCGGCAGCGTCTGAATCAAGGCCAGCAGCTGGGTGCCGGTGTATTCGGCTTCGCTGAGGATGTTTTCGGCCGAATACTGCTCGGCCACGATGCGCGCGCCGTAGGGCCGCACAAACTCGAACGTATTGAAGCGCGGGTGCAGCACCTTGCCAATGCCTTCCAAAATCACGAGGGCCCGCAGAATCAGGAACACCGCGCCCGGTACTTGCAGCTTGTAGTTGTAGATGACGTTCTGCAGCGCGTCGGCTAGGTCCGACATGCTCATGTCCTTGACGTCGAGCGAAGCGAAATCCTCAATCAGCTCGCCCAGCGACGCCTCAAACGCCCGCATATCCGGAATGTCCGACGTGAGGGCCAGGCGCCGGAAGCTCAGGGCCATGCCGCGCGGGTCCTGCCGCGCCATGCCAATGAACACGCCCGCAAAGGCGTATTTCTGCTGCTTGCTGAGCTTGCCCACCATCCCGAAGTCGATGAGCACCAGCGTGCCATCGGGGCGCACCAGCACGTTGCCGGGGTGCGGGTCGGCGTGGAAGATGCCGAACTCGAATATCTGCGTCAGGTAGATATCCATGCCGGTTTCGGCCACTTTTTCCGGGCTCAGGCCCCACTCCAGCAGCTGCGGCTTGTCCGTGATTTTGCAGCCGCTCACAAACTCAATCACCAGAATCCTAGCCGTGCTCAGCTCGCGGTAGGGCTTCGGAATGTAGAAGGTTTCGTAGTTCTCATAGAGCGAGCGGAATTGCTCCATGCTGCGGGCCTCGGAGGTGTAGTCCAGCTCCTTGGTCATGCTCCGCTCGAAGGCATCTACTACGTCCTGGGGGTTGCTCAGGCCCTGCTTGCGCAGGAAACCGGCCGTGAGGCGCACCAACTCGTTGAGCAAAGCCAGATCAGAACGTACCTTTTCCGGCACGCCGGGGCGCTGCACTTTCACCACCACTTCTTCGCCCGTGAGCAGCCGCGCCCGGTGCACCTGCCCGATACTGGCCGAGCCCAGCGGCACGTCGTCGAACTCGGCAAACACCTCCTCCAGCGGCTGCCCCATTTCCCGCTCGATGATGGCCTTGGCTACCTGCACGTCGAAGGGCGGCACGTTGCTCTGCAGCTTCTCGAACTCGTCAATCAGTGGCTGCGGCAACAGGTCAGCGCGGTTGCTCATGGCCTGCGCCAGCTTGATGAACGTGGGCCCCAGCTCCTCGATAATCATCCGGATCCGCTGCCAGCGCGTGGTTTCAAACACGGCCTGCTCGCCTTCCTGCCACGAGAGGCGCCGGCTCCGTGTTACCAGGCGCCGCAGCGGCGTGCTCGTCACCACGTCCTCGAAGCCGTAGCGGATCAGCACCTCCGCCACTTGCCGGATGCGGGTCAGGTTGGATATCGTTTGCTTGAACATGAATCGCAGATTTTGCAGATTTTACGGATTTCGCAGATTGGGCAGTGCTCGTTCAGGCAGCAGCTAAACAGCCACGCGGCAGCGAAATCAGTGGACGCCAGCCGCAAAGCTATTCCAACCAGCCACAATCCGCGAAATCCCCTGAAATCAGCAAAATCTGTGATCAAAAAACCCCGCCCGTAAAGCACGGACGGGGTTTTTAAACGGCACGAAGCCGCTTTGTATTAGGAGTTAGCCTGCGACGAAGCCGCACCGGCTGCTTTGTTTTCTTCTTTCTTGGCGGCACCAGCCGAGCCGGCGGCCGATTTCTGCGTTTTGTTGGCGGCGGCGCTGGTTTTGTCAGCTGCCTTCTTCACCGTGGAAGCGGCTTTGCTGGTGGCGCTGGCTACTGCCCCTTTAGCAGCCGAAGCCGTTTTGCTGGCCGGAGCCTTGGCGGCGGGCTTAGCGCTGCTTTTCGCGCTGCCTGCCGACGCCGACGTGGAAGCCGACTTGGAGCTGCCTTTCACAGTGCGCTTCAGCTCTTCTACTTCCGCGTTGGGCGCTACACCTACCGTCTTCATCATTTTGGCAGCCAGACCCTGCACCTGCTTTTCCAACTCCTTGCGCTTGGTTTCGCCGTTTTTCTTCAGCTCGTCCATAATCTTGGCTCCCTCCTTCTCCGACAGCTTGCTCTCTTTCACCAGCGTGTCGATGGTTTTCTGCACCCGATCGGTAGTGAGCGAAACAAAGCCTACGCCGGCGTTAACGAACTTCTTAAATAGATCTTCCATGAGACTGTGGGGGATTGGAAAATGAAGGTGAGAGAAAGTGAAATCCGGTACGGCAATAATGCCGGCCGGAAAAAGTAGTATGCAAGCCGACTACTTGACGCAAACCTACGAAAACGCCGCTATATAGTTGGATATGAGGTTTGAAAATTTATACCAATGGACATCGGACTCTACTAAAAAACGATTCTGAGGTATCAAAAATGCGCAGTATTGGTAGATCCTGACCAGCCATCCGGCAACTATATCTGCGGCCGTGGGCGGTATGACGCTGCCGGCCGGGCCTGCTGGCGGGCCCGGCCGGCAGCGGCCCTAGCTGCCTCCTGGGCCGCCCATACGCCTCGCACAAAGTCTCCGACCTGCGCTAGCGCCTGCCGCGCCTCCGGCACGAAGCGCCAGAACAGGTGCCACCAGTGCACCAGCCCGCCAAACACCTGCAGCGTGACCGGTACGCCCGCGGCCCGGGCCTTCTGCGTGAAATGCACTACATCGTCGTGCAGCACTTCAGCGTCGGAAATCTGAATTAGGAGCGGCGGCAGATCGTGCAGCTGGGCGCGCACCGGCGAGAGCAGCGGGTGAGCCAACGGCGTCTCGTGGGCGTACATGCCGCCCCAGCCCCGGATTTCGAGGGCCTCAAGCAGCTGGCTTTCTTCGCGGCACACCTGCCGGAGCGTGGCGGTGGGCAGCACCAAGTCGGTCCAGGGCGAGAGGCCAATGGCGGCGGCGGGCAGCCGCTGGCCGGCGTCGCGCAGGTGCAGCAGCAGCGCCAGGGCCAGCCCACCTCCGGCCGAGTCACCGGCTACCATGATGTTGTGCGGGGCGTACCCTTCGGCCAACAGCCAGTCATAAGCCAGCCGGGCATCTTCAAGAGCGGCCGGGAACGGGTACTCGGGGGCTTTTCGGTAGTTGATGGCCAGTGTGTTAAGCTGGCAGCTGCGGGCCAGCGCGCCCACCAGGGAGCGGTGCGTGTTCAGGGAACCCAGCACGTAGCCACCGCCGTGCAGATACAGCAGCACCCGCTCGGCGGGCGCACCGGCCGGCCGCAACCATTCGGCCGCCATTCCTTCCACATCGGTTTCTTCCAGAAACACATTCCAGGGCACAAACTGAAACAGGGAGGCCGCTTCTACGGCCAGCCGCATGGTGGTGAGGCGGGGGCGCTGCCGGGCGAGCGGGCCAGTGGCAGCCGCCAGAAACTGCTTGAGCAGCAGGTGCTGAGGAGAAGGCATCAGGAAAGCACGTAGGAATTGGGCGGAAATCGGAGCAGGACGATGGGATGCCGAGGCCTTCCACCACCACAATGCCAGATACGCACTGCGGCAACGATAAGATACTGATTTACTTAAACTCTACCCGAAAAACGCAACCGCCGGCAGCCCCCGAAACGGCCACTCTTGTGGCCGATGCCGCTGATGCCGTGGAACCAGGCTTCCCGCATCGGGCAACCGGGCGTTGTGAGGCGGCTACGTACAGCGGCGATGTTATGGCTTTTCGCCGATGCGGTGGCCACGGTAGCCGCGGATGGCAATCGGAATCCAGCCCAGAATCGGGATAAAAAAGGACAAAGTGAACGGATTGCGCCACACCATCCGGAGCCAGGCGCCCGGCTTGTCGAGTTGCATCTTGAAGCCGCGGCGGCCTTCGCGTACGTACAGCCGCTCGAACTCCTGAAACAGCGCCGGCCAGGCTACGGGCAGGAAAAACGGGAAGTAGCGCCAGTTGGCCTTCATACGCTGCCACAACTCGCGCCAGCGGTAGGGCTGCTGCCCGTGTTTGGCCACGGCGGCGTCCAGCTCGGTTTGCATGAGCAGCCGCACCTTTTCCGAGAGGGCCGTGTAGTCTTCGCGCGTCATGTCGGCGGGGTCCTTGTCGAGCATCTCATAGGGCCGGATGCGCGAGCCCAGCACAAACGTGAGCTTGGCCGGATAGGCCATGTAGAACGACCACGGCTGCAGCAGCACCAGCAGCACAATGGGGCCCAGCGGAATAAACGGAATCCCGATTTTCTTGCTCAGGTTGTTGAGCCAGGGCCAGCTGTAGGCGTAGGGGTTGAGGTATTCGCCGTTGATGGTGTAGAACGGTACCACATCGGTGCGGTGCGTGATGCTGTGGCGCACCATGCTGGAAGCCAGGCGCTGCAACTCGTACTTTTTGTTGAACCCCTTCCCGATGCCCGGCACGCCCTCCGGGTACAGCATCAGGTTGTGGTCCTGGTAGTACATCATCGTCTCGAAGTTGAGCGTGGTGGCATCCACGCAGCCGCACTTCTTCCAGAAGTCCTTCACCTGAAACGGGTTCATGAGCGTGGACTGCGAGAGCAGCGGCGCCGACAGCGGCCGGGGCAGCCCGCGCTGGCCCGGCAGGGTACGCCACATGTGCGCCAAGGCCACAATGGCATCCCAGGGGAAAGCCATGCCCGAGTGGTTGGAGGCAAAGATCAGGGGCACATCCGGGTCGTTGCGCTCCGGAAAATCTTCGAATCCTACCAGTTCCGAGCGAAACCATACAGCATCCAGCAGCTGCAGAATGTTGTTGTCGAGGGTTTGCACGAAGTCTTCCTCAAAATAATCGGAGTAGATGTGCTGGTTGGCTTGGATGGCGGGAGGCGGCTGGGGCAGCGCGGCGGGCGTGGTAGCCGTGGGCATCGGGAAGCGGAATGGGCGGGCAGAGAGGATAAACCGGAATAGCCAGCGCCGGGTGGCGGCGGGCTTCTAATGTAGGCATTTTACGCGCCAGGGCAAATCCAGGACACCTGACGGCAGGCAGACCGGCAGATTGGCGCTGATTCCACTTGTCATGCACAATCCATTACACTTTATATAAACATATTTTATATTAGTATAATTAAATTGTATATTTGCAATATACACGCCGCACTGCATATGAAAGCATTATCCATCCTGCTGCCTGCGCTGCTGCTGACAAGCGCCTTACAAGCTCAGCCCACCGGGTCGGCACGCACGCTTAGCGCCGGACCGTGGCGTGAAAGCGCCACTCAGCTGCTCCCGGCCACCTTGCGCCAGGCGCGGCCGTTGCTGCTAGATGAGCCAGCCCTGGCGCGCCTGTTGCAGGCAGCGCCTGCCGAGTCCGAGGCCAGCCGGGGCGTACTACTGCCGCTGCCGATGCCCGATGGCCGGATTGATACCTTCAGCGTGTGGCAGACGCCGGTGCTGCATCCGGCACTAGCGGCACGCTACCCAGCCATCCGCACGTTTGCGGGCCGCAGCCTGACCCGCCCGGGCGTGACCGGGCGGTTTGACCTTACGCCGCAGGGCTTCCATGCCTATGTGCGCGGAGGCGGCCAGGGACCGGTGTTCGTGGACCCCGTACCGGCCGAGCCGGGCCGCTATGCCGCCTTTGCGGCCGCCGACCAGCAGCCCGACCCAACCTGGCGCTGCCTGACCACCGGCCAGCTGGAACCCACCACTACGGCCGGCCGCACGCAGGCTGAGCCTTTCGGTAGCCAGCTGCTGACCTACCGCCTGGCGCTGGCCTGCACCGGCGAATATGCCGCGCGGGTGTGTCAGCCCGCCGCCCCAACCGTCTCCGCCACGCTGGTCGCCATGACGACGGCCGTAAACCGCGTAACGGGCATCTACGAGCAGGAAATAGGCGTGCGGCTGCAGCTCATTGTCAACAACACCGTTCTGATTTTTCTGGATGCCGCCACCGACCCATACACCAACAACAACGGTTCTGCCATGCTCATAGAGAACCGCAACACGTTGCGTGACCTGATCGGAGCCGACAATTACGATATCGGGCACGTATTCAGCACGGGCGGGGGCGGCGTTGCGGGCCTGGGCGTGGTGTGCCGCAACACTACCGGTACGCCTGACAGCCGCAATCAGAAAGCCCGTGGCGTTACGGGCCTAGCAAACCCCACCGGCGACTTCTTTTACGTAGACTACGTGGCCCACGAAATGGGGCACCAGTTTGGCGGCAACCATACGTTCAATAGTGAAACCAGCAGCTGCGGCGGAGGCAACCGCAACGACGCCACTGCCATTGAGCCGGGCTCGGGCAGCACCATCATGGCCTATGCCGGCATCTGCGGCGCCGACAATATCCAGACCCGCTCCGATGCCTTCTTCCACGCCATCAGCCAGGACGAGATTCGCACGTATATAACTACCGGCGGCGGCAGCACGTGCCCAGAGCCCAGCAGCACCGGCAACACGCCGCCGAGCGTGAATGCGGGGCCCGACTACACTATTCCCCGGGGCACCCCGTTTGTGCTGACCGGCTCGGGCACCGACGTCAACAACGATGTGCTGGCTTACAGCTGGGAGCAAACCAACCCCGACAACACGGCCACCGGCGGGCCCCCGGCCGCCGCCGCTACCAGCACTACGGCGCCATTGTTTCGCTCGTTTGCGCCGGGAGCCAGCCCCAGCCGCACGTTTCCGCGCTTGGCCGATATTCTGGCGGGCACGACTACCACGGGCGAAATCCTGCCGCAGGTGGCCCGCGTGCTCCGCTTCCGCCTTACCGCGCGCGATAACCGCAGCGGCGTAAGCTCCGACGAAGCGCTGGTGACTGTGCTGGACGTCAACCCGTTTCTCATCACCAACGCCAATACGCCGTTCACGCAGGCCCCCAACAGCACTTTCACGCTCACCTGGGACCAGACCGGCACCACGGCCGCCCCCATCAGCGCGGGCACCGTCAATATCCTGTTTTCGGCCGATGGCGGGCTGACGTTCCCGTATCTGCTGGCAGCGGCCACGCCCAACGACGGCTCGCAGCAGATTGTGCTGCCCAACCTGAACACTTCCACCGGTCGCCTGCGCGTGCAGCCAGTCGGCCAGGTTTTCTTCGACATCAACAACGCCAACATCACGCTGGCGGGCCCGCTGCCAGTTACGCTCACTTCGTTTGAGGCCACGGCGCACAACGGCACAATTGAGGCGCGCTGGACAACGGCCCAGGAGCTCCGCAATGCCGGTTTTGAGGTGCAGGCGCAGGGGCCCGGCGAAACCGGCTTCCGCACCCGTGCATTTGTAGCGGGACAAGGCACCAGCAGCACGCCGCACGCCTATCAGCACACGCTGCGCAACCTGGCCCCGGGCCGCTGGCACCTGCGCCTGCATCAGCTGGACCAGAGCACTGCAGCCGCGCCCGAGGGAAGCTATACCGCCGTCAGGACGGTGCTGCTACAGGCCGGTGCGGCGGCCGTACAGGTCTGGCCGAACCCCGCGCCAACCGACCAGCCGGCTACCGCCAGCATTTACCTGCCCACGGGTGGCCCAGCGCAACTGGAATTGTACGATCTGCTGGGCCGGCGCGTGTTAAGCCTGCCTTTGGTGCTGGCGGCCGGCGGTACTGAGACGCCCCTGCCGCTGCGCGGCGTACCGGCGGGCCTGTATGTGTGGCAGCTGACGGCGACCGGGCCCGTCCGGCTACAGGGCCGACTGGAACTGCTACCATAGGGCCACGTGCTTAGGGGCGGCCGGGGCTATATTTTGCGTTGCAACCGTACCTGGGTGGTGTACAGCTCGCCATCGGGGCGGCGGAGCACCAGCAGCAGCATGCGGCCGTTGCCGGAATGGAAGATGCGGCTCAACTCGGTGAGGCTGATGGCGGCGGCTGGCTGCAGGTTTACGGAGAGCAGCTCGTCTCTGGGCTGGATGCCAGCCAGGGCCGCCGGGGAGCCGGCCTCAATCTGCATCACAATGTAGTTGCGGTATTCGCGGCCGGTAGCCAACAGTTCCAGGCCACACATATCGTGCTCGAATGGGTCGTGGTAGAGGGCATTGGGCCGCAGCCACACTTCGCGGCGCGAATAGTCTATCACCAGATCAAAGCGCTTAAGCAGTTCGAACCCAATGTTGCCGTTGCGGGGCACGTCGGTGCGCAGGGCGGCGCTGTTGGCTTCCGGGAAAGACGTGAGCAACGTACGCAACTGATAGCGGCCCAGCTGCAGGCTCCGCACGCGGCCCAGATACCCGTTGATGGCCCCGCTCAAGCCCCGCCCCAGCTGCGAGCGAAGCCGCTGCTCGGGCACCTGCAGCCGCGGGTCGGAGGTGGTTTCGATGGACAGGGCGTGGCCGGCGCCGGTATCGAGCACCAGCTTAAGGGGCAGCGTGAGCGAATCGGTCATGCCCACGGGCACGGTCAGGTAAGGCTTGCGGCGCTCCAGTGTTAGGGGCACGCGCGTCCAGCGGCGGCCGCGGCGAGGCTGGTAGCCGGCCGGAGTGCGCACTACCAGTTGGGTGGAATTGGGCTCGATTTCGATGACAAAGCTTCGGAAGATGTCGTAGCCCAGAATGCCGTGAATGGGCATGCCCACGTAGCCTGACAGGTTCAGCACGTCGGCGGAAAGCACCAGAAACGGCAGCACCGGTGCCACAATGCCGGGCAGCGTCACGCGGATGCTGTCGGCGTAGTGGGCTTCGAGCGGCTCCTCCTCGCCCACACCCGCCACCCGGTACACCTCGGCCCCGGGCCGCAGGCGCAGCAGCGGGGTCAGGCTGGGGTCGGTGATGATGGAGGTAGCCACCCCGGTATCGAGCAGGAAGTTGTAGGGCCCTGCCCCGTTCAGCTTCACCTCCACAATAATGAGGTTGCGCTGGAAGTAGAACGGCAGGCGCACCTGCCGCTTGTTCGGGTTTTCCAGGCGAAACGGCAGGTCGGAGGGTTGGGCCACAGCGCCGGAGGCAGCACCCAGTAGCAGCAGCAGACACACCCCGGCGGGCGCGACACGCAGCAGCAACAGCAGGAAGCAGGACCAGCGGGCGGGCATAGAAACAGGGGAGGCCGGGAAATATAGCCAAAAAACTACCTGTCTGTTGCACTGGTTTTTCCGAGCCTCAATGTTCTGCTTCAGCGGCCTGCTTTAGCCCATCAGGCCCGCCTGCGGCAGCTCCCAGGTACCGGCGGGGTCGAAGGTCAGCTCGCCGGCCCGGATGTGCAGGGGCGCGGCTAGGTTGTTGTGGTAGAGCTGGCCCGTGCCCAACCCCTGCGGGAAGCCCGGCAGCGCATATTCGCCGGCCAGCTGGCTTACCGCGTTCAGGCCGATATTGGATTCCAGCGCCGAGGTCAGCCACCAGCTGATGCCCTGCTCCTCGGCCAGTTGCCACCAGGCCAGCGAAGCGGCCAGCCCGCCCACCAGCGTGGGCTTCAGGATGATGTATGCCGGCCGGATTTCGCTCAGCATTTCGGCCTGCCGGGCAAGGTCCGTCACACCAATCAGCTCCTCATCCAGCGCCACTGGTACCGGCGAGTGGCGGCACACCTCGGCCATGGCCGCCCACTGCCCGGCCGCAATGGGCTGCTCGATGGAATGCAGCGCGTAGCGGGCCAGTTGCTCCAGCTTGGCGGGGGCCTCGGCCGGGGTGAAGGCGCCATTGGCATCCACGCGCAGCGTCAGCTCGTCGGGGCCGGCTTCGGCCCTGATTTCGGCCAGCAGCTGCAGCTCGGTGGCAAAGTCGAGGCTACCGATTTTGAGTTTCAGGCAGGAATAGCCTTCAGTGAGCTTCTTGCGGATCTGGCTGCGCATGAAGGCGGCGTCGCCCATCCATACCAGCCCGTTGATGGGCACGCCGGCCTCACCGCGGCTGAAAGGGTTGCTGAACAGCTGGCGCCGGCCGCCGTGGTGCAAATCGAGCAGGGCGGTTTCGAGGCCGAAACGCAACGCGGGCCATTCGGGCTCCAATAGCGCTATCACCGGATCCAAGTCGGTGTCGGCATTGAAACGCTGCTGATTGAAAGCGACGCATAAGGCCTGCAGGCGCGCTTCGAAGTCGGGCCGGAAATCGGGGCTGAGGCCGGCTAGCGGGGCAGCTTCGCCCAGGCCCTGGAGGCCGGGCCGGGTGGTGTCGGTCAGGTGCAGGTACCAGGCAGTATGCTCGGTGAGGGCGCCACGCGAGGTGCGGGCCGGAAAGTTGAAGCGCAACGTGCGGCGCGAGTACTGCAGCTCAAGCATAACCAGACAAATGAAACGGGCCCGCAAATAACGCGCAAAAGCGGCATCGGTCTGGCAAAAAGCGGAAGCCCGCTCCTGACTAGTGCCAGGAGCGGGCTTTCATACATAATAATGCGGGTAGCGTAGCGGTGCGCCGGCTACTTAGGCCTCTGGCTGCGGACGGCGGGTGGCCTGGCCTCCTTTGCGGCCAGCGGCACGGGCTTCTTCTGAGGTGAAACGGTGCCCACGGCCGCTCAGGTGCGAGGCCTTGCCGCCTTCGCTGGCAATGCGGCGCTGCATCTCGGGGTCCATAGACGCGAAGCCCCGCGGACGCTTGGTCTTGGGCTCGGTGGCCGCTGGAGTTGAGGTGGATTTGGTGGTAGATTTTGTGAGGGCAGAGACTTGCATACGCTTCGATGGTTGCTAAAACTGACGAACTTTTTGATCAACCGAAACAACGCAAACCAGAGCCTTGATGGCGGTCTTTTAGTGCCTTAATTCGCTGTGTCGACCATAAAATACCACTTACTACGGAGGAGCTCCGCTATTAATCCCCAGCTCTGTGCGGTAAATACCGACGCCCCGGCTGGGGTTGTTCTATACGGGTGGTGCGGACCGCCCAAAACCCACGGCGCGCAAATCCAGTTAAGTACCCGGCCCTACTCTTCCCGCTATGTCTACTACCCTCCTGGCTGCTCCCGCGGCCGTTTCCGCCGCTTCGCTGGCCCACCGCTACCAGCAGGTTCGCCAGCGCACCGTGCTGCTCTGCCAGCCGCTGCTGCCCGAAGACACCGTGGTGCAGCCCATGATTGATGTGAGCCCACCCAAGTGGCACATGGCCCACGTTACGTGGTTTTTCGAGACGTTTCTGCTCAAGGCCTACCTGCCCGGCTACAGCGTTTACCATCCGGAGTACGCCTTCCTGTTCAACTCCTACTACAACTCGCTGGGCTCGCGCGTGAACCGCGCCGACCGGGGCACTCTCTCCCGCCCCGCGCTAGCCGACGTGTACAGCTACCGCGCCCACGTCGATGCCCAGATGGCCCGCCTGCTGGAGCTGGCCGACACGCTGCCCGACACGCTGCCCGACACCTTCCGGGAGCTGTTTGAGTTGGGTTTGCAGCACGAGCAGCAGCACCAGGAGCTGCTGGCCACCGACATCAAATACATCCTGAGCACCAGCCCGCTGGCCCCGGCCTACCTGCCGGCTTCGGCCGCCCCGGTTGCCGCTCCGGCTGCGCCGGCCGTGGCGTGGCTGCCGGTGCCGGGCGGCGTGTCGCGCATCGGCTACGAGGGCTCGGGCTTCTGCTTCGACAACGAGCAGGCACCCCACGACGTGCTGACGCCTGACTTCGAGCTGCAGAACCGCCTCGTAACCAACGGCGAGTACCTGGCTTTCATGGAAGCCGGCGGCTACCAGGATTTCCGCTACTGGTTGGGCGAAGGCTGGGATTTGGTGCAGACCCAAGGCTGGGAAGCGCCGCTCTACTGGACGCTGCACGAGGGCCAGTGGCACCGTTTCACGCACCACGGCCTGCAACCCGTGAATATGGCCGCGCCCGTCACGCACGTCAGCTTCTACGAGGCCGATGCCTACGCCCACTGGGCCGGGGCACGCCTGCCCACCGAGCCCGAGTGGGAAGTGGCCGCCCGCTACTTCGGGGCCACGCCCACCCACGGCACCTTCCTGGAAAGCAACCTGCTCGACCCGCAGCCCCTGCCCACCGACGCCGACCCGACCCGCTGCCACCAGCTGCTCGGTGACGCCTGGGAGTGGACCTACTCGGCCTACCACCCCTACCCCGGCTACGTGCGGGCCGCCGGCGCGCTGGGCGAGTACAATGGCAAGTTTATGATCAACCAGCTGGTGCTGCGCGGGGGCTCCTGCGCCACGCCGGTCAGCCATATTCGCCTCACGTACCGCAACTTCTTCCACGCCGACAAGCGCTGGCAGTTTACGGGTATCCGGCTGGCCCGCTGAGGGCAGCCCCGTTCTTCGTTTGCCTCTCTCCCGGCCCATTTGGCTGCTTTCCCGCTCGTTTTCTGCTTATGACCTCTCTTTCTGCTGCCGCCTCGCCTTCGTTCTACGCTTCTGAGCAGATCGGAACGGACGCCGCCCCGGTGCCCCAACAGGCCGCCACCCCCAACCAGGCCCTCGAAGCCCTGAAGCAACACGTGGCCGAGGGGCTGGCGCGCACGCCCAAAACGCTGTCGTCGATGTATTTCTACGACGATGAGGGCAGCCGCCTGTTTCAGCAGATTATGGCCCTGCCCGAGTACTACCCCACCCGCACCGAGTTTGCCCTTCTGACTCAGAACCAGGAAGCCTTGGCCGCGGCGCTGCGCCCCGAGGATGCCCAGGAGCCCTTTTTCCTGCTGGAGCTGGGCGCCGGCGACGGCCTGAAAACCAAGATTCTGCTGCGCCACCTGCTCGACACCGGCGCCTCGTTCACCTACGTGCCCGTCGATATTTCGGGGGCGGCGTTGGATGGGCTGGCCGCCAGCCTGCGCCAGGAGCTGCCCGCGCTGCGCGTAGAGCCAATCGTGGCCGACTACGGCGCGGCCCTGCGCCTGATGGCGGCCCGCCCGGCCGCAAGGCGGTGCTGTTTCTGGGCTCCAACATCGGCAACTTCCTGCCCGCCGACCGCCAGGCGTTTCTGCAGGAGCTGGCCGCGCCACTTTCCCCCAACGACCGGCTGCTGGTTGGCTTCGACCTGCAGAAAGACCCGCGCTTTATCCGGGCTGCCTACGACGACACGCAGGGCGTGACGGCCGCCTTCAACCTGAACCTGCTCACGCGCCTCAACCGCGAGCTAGCCGCCGACTTCGACCTGGCCGCTTGGCAGCACTACACCGACTACGACCCGCTTTCCGGCGCTGTACGCTCGTTTCTGATGCCCACACAGGCGCAGCAGGTGCATTTCGGGGCCCTGGGCCGCAGCTTCGATTTTGCTGCCTGGGAGCCGATTCATACCGAAAACTCCTACAAGTTCACCCGCCCGCAGATCAGCAGCCTCGCCGCCGATGCCGGCCTGGCCGTAGCCGAGTTCTTCACCGACGATCAGCAGTATTTCGCTGACGTTGTGTTGCGCCTGGCAGTATAAAGCCACCAATCAGTAGCGCAAAATTTGCAGTTCGCGCCCCCGCGCCGTTCTCATCACCCGAACGGCGCGAGGGCATGAGCCACATGATGCGTATCGATTAGTAGCGCGAACTTTGCGGTTCGCGCCCCTGCGCCGTTTTCACCACCCGGACGGCGCGGGGGCGCGAACCGCAAAGTTCGCGCTACTGCTTATCGGCCCTTCCTGCCTTTCTCCTATGCCTGCTTCCTCCGATTTGCCGCTAATCAGCCTGGCTTCCGGCTACGGCAATTTTTCCCTGCCCGAGCCGGTAGCAAATCAGGTGCAGCGGGCCCTCACCCGGTTGCCGCTGCCGGCCAGCCCCACCGAGGGCCTGCCGGAGCTGCGACAGGCGCTGGCCCACCGCTACCGGGCCCAGGACGCCACCGTGGCCGAGGAAGGCATCGTCGTTACGCCCGGCACGAAAGCCGCGCTGTTTCTGCTGCTGACCACGGTGCTGCGGCGCGGCGACGAGGTACTGCTGCTCACGCCCAACTGGTTCGGCTTCCGCGCCCTGATTCAGCAAGCCGGCGCCACCCTGCGCGAGTTGCCCCTGAGCCCATCCGACGATTACCGAATTCAGCCGGAAACGCTGCAGGCCGCCATCGGGCTGCGCACGCGCCTGCTGCTGTTCACCAACCCCAACAACCCCACGGGCCGCGTGTACACCCAGCCGGAATTGGCGGCGCTGCTGGCCGTTACGCAGCAGCACCCGCAGCTGCTGGTTTTGGCCGACGAGATTTACGACGGCATCCGGTTCGGGTCGGAGCCGGTACCGACGCTGCTTTCCTTCCCCGACCCGCTGGGGCAGCATCTGGTGGTGAACGGATTTTCCAAGTCGCTGGCGCTGCTGAACTGGAACATCGGCTACCTGGTGGCGCCGCCGGTGGTAGCGCAGGCCTGCACGGCGCGGCAGTTTGCCACCGGCGGGGCCGTGGCCACACTCAGCCAGCTGGCCGCGCTGGCCGCCACCGAGGCCACGCCCGGCATCACGCAGGAACTGCAAGCCAACCTGCAACCGAACCGCCACTTGCTCCTCGATTTCCTGGCGCGTCTTCCCGGCACGCTGCCGCATCTGCCGCTGGGCACCTACTACGCCTTCCCCGATCTGCGCGCCTTCCTAGATCCGGCCCTGCCGCCCGAGCAAGCTTCAGCGGATTTGGTGGCGCGCCTGTGCACCGCGGGGGTGGACGTCGTGGACGGGGCTACCTGCGGCGCGCCGGGCTTCGTGCGGCTGTCGTATGCCGTGCCGGAGCCGGATTTGCGGGAGGCCATCCGGCGCATGGCGCAGGTGTTGCGCTAGCGCCGTACCGCGAAATTCTGTTTTGCGACGAGCGAAGCGAGTTCCCACGCATTGGCAGGCATCGGATACTCGCGGTGCTCGTCGCGAAACGGAATTGAGAGGTACGGGGGCGGAAGGCCCTACCTTTGCGGTTCTTCGTTTGCTTTCTGCCATGCCGTTTACTGCCCTTCGCCCCCACCTCAAACCCCTTATGCTGCTGGCCTATCCGGTGGTGCTCAGCCAGCTGGGCCATGTGCTGGTCAACGTCTGCGATTCGGTGATGGTGGGCCAGACGGGCAAGGTGCCGCTGGCCGCCGTGAGCCTCGGCGTGAGCGTCAACACCGTGGTGATGGTGCTGGGTTTGGGCCTTTCGATGGGCATAACGCCGCTAGTGGCCGCCGCCGATGGCCGCCGCGACATACCGCAGCTGGGCCGCCTGCTGGTGGCGGGCGTGTGGCTGAGCGCCATGGCCGGGGTGGTGCTGGCCGCCGCGGGCCTGCTGATTGCGCCGCTGCTGGGCTACCTGCGCCAGCCAACCGAAGTGGTGGCGCTGGCCGCGCCGTGGGTGCGGGTGCTGTTCCTGTCGTTGCTGCCGCTGATGGTGTTTCAGGGCTTCAAGCAGTTTGCCGAGGGCCTGGGCCTCACACGGCAGGCCATGTACCTGTCGGTGATGGCCAATGCCCTGAACGCGCTGCTGTGCTACGTGCTGATTTTCGGGCACTTTGGGGCGCCGCGCCTGGGCATGATGGGCGCTGCCTGGGCCACCCTGATTGCGCGGGTGCTGATGGCCGTGTTCATGGCCACCTACGTGTTGCGCGCCGCCCGTCTGCGGCCCTACCGCGAAGCCGCCTCCCACTGGCTCCGCCCCGATGGCGCTACCCTGCGCCGCCTCGTTGGCCTGGGCTCGCCGATTGGGGTGCAGATGATGTTTGAGATGGGCGCCTTCAGCTTTTCGGCCATCATGATTGGCTGGCTGGGTGCTACCTCCTTGGCCGCCCACCAGATTGCCATCAACGTGGCTTCCGTGACCTACATGGCCGCCAGCGGCATTGCGGCGGCGGCCACCATCCGGGTAGGCAACCTGCGCGGCCTCGGCGACGCGGAAGGCTCGCGGCAGGCCGGCTTTGCGGCCTACCTGCTCACGTTCCTGTTTATGAGCTCTATGGGGCTGCTGCTGGTGACGTTCCGGCACTACATCCCGCACTTCTACAACCACGACGCGGCCGTAGTAGCCCAAGCCTCGAGCCTACTGCTGATTGCCGCCGCCTTCCAGGTGTCCGACGGCCTGCAGGTGGTGGGGCTGGGCGCGCTGCGGGGCTTGCAGGACGTGAAAGTGCCTTCCATCGTGGCGCTGCTCTCGTACTGGGTGATTGCGCTGCCGTTGGGCTACCTCCTATGTTTCTGGCTGAACCTGGGCAGCCTGGGCGTGTGGCTGGGGCTGCTGACCGGCCTCACGCTGGTGGCCGGCGCTTTGCTCTGGCGCTTCCGGCAGTTCAGCCGGGTGCCCGCGGCTGTGGCCCGGCCCGCCGCCGTGTCGGCTGCTTAGCCACTGCTACCGGCTGGGCCGGGAAGCTGCCGGGAACGGGAAGCCGGTATTTGGTGTACTTTCTGCGCTAGTCACGTCTTCTTTTCTGCCTGTTGCATTCTATGGCGCTGCCCTCCCTCCTGCTCCCATTGCTGCTGCTGTTTCAGCCCGCTGCTTCCCCTGCCCAGACTACGCCTGCTCCCGCCGCCAAACCCGCCAAGGAAACCCTGGGCTGGTCGGCCAGCCGGCCCCTCACCTGGGCCGACTTCAAGGCCCGCCCCATGGGCACCGACCGCCTGAAGGCCCTCACCTCGGCCAACATCGACGTGCAGGTGGCCTGCAAGGACTTCGTGTTCAGCTCCACCGTCACGGCCGTGTTTCTGCCGCAGGAGTCGTGGGTGCAGGACGCCGGCAAGGCCTCGGCCAACCTGCTGCGCCACGAGCAGCTGCACTTCGACATCACCGAGCTGCACGCCCGCCTGCTGCGCCAGAAGCTCAGCACCGTGAAGCTGGACTGCCAGCACCTCAACCCGGCGTTCAACACCCTCACCAAAAACTATTTCGCGGCCTGGCAGCGCGAAGAAGCCCGCTACGACGCCGAATCCAACCACGGCCTCAACCAGGAAAAGCAGCTGTTCTGGGAAACCCAGGTCAAACAGCGCCTGGCCTTACTGGAGTCGTTTGCGTCGCGGTAAGTTTTGGGTGATGAGGGGATGGAGAGATGAGGTGATGAGGTGATGAGGTGACAGGTGATAGGTGACAGGTGACAAGGGAGGAACGTCATTCTGAGCCTGCGGGGAATCTCGCCAGTGCAGAAATCAGAAAGCCTCAGAATCAGCAGTCAAGATGCCTCGCAGGCTCGGAATGAAGTTTTTTCCTAATCACCTCATCACTCCATCACCTCATTACTTCATCACCTCATCACCAAATAAATTATGTCTACTATTTCCTGGGCTGATTTTGAACGGGTTGATCTGCGGGTCGGCACCATTGTGGAGGCGCAGGAATTCCCGGCGGCGCGGCGGCCGGCGTATCAGCTGCTGATTGACCTGGGGCCGGAAATCGGCCTGAAACACTCCAGCGCCCAGATTACCTTTCACTACCAACCCGCCGACCTGGTGGGGCGGCAGGTATTGTGCGTGGTCAATTTCCCGCCCAAGCAGATCGGCAAGTTTATGTCGGAAGTGCTGGTGACGGGTACCGCCGATGAGCAGGGCCACATTGTGCTGGCGGCGCTGGCCAGCCCGGTCCCGAACGGCAGCCGCCTGATCTGAGCTGGGTTGGTGGAATGGTGGGTGAGTGGAGTACGGCAAATCCACCAATCCACTACTCCGCCAATCCGCTTTACTTGGCGGGGCCTATTTTCACCTGGCGCAGAGCGAGCGTGTCGATGACGAGGCCGTAGATTTCGTCGAGGTCTTTGTCGTGGCTGGCGTAGTAGCGGTAGCTCTGCTGAAACAGCGAGTCGGTGACTTCACGGCGCCAGAACAGCGCCTTTTGCTGCTGCAGGTACAGGGCACGCGCCGAATCGGGGTGCAGGCTAGCCGACTCCACGCGGGCTTCCAGCGTATGCAGGTCGGCGAGCAGGCTCACCAGCTGCTCGCGCGGCAGCAGCTGCGGCGGCGGCAGCACCTCTTCGGGCGTCTGGCAGCCGGCCACCAAGCCGCTCAGCAGCACGCTGACTACCAACGAAAAAGCACGGGGATTCAGGAGTTTCACGTTACAAAAGTAAGGGTTCGGCCGCTTCTCGGCGCCAATACTGCCACGATTCGCGTAGTTTAGCCAATATGAACACGCCCACGCCCACGCCGTTTCAGTTGCTCGTACGCAAATTGCGGCAGGTGGAAATCCGGATGCTGAAGGCGGTGGATGCGCAGCTGCAGGGCAATTTTCGGTCCGTTTTCAAGGGCACCGGCCTCGAATTCGACGACGTGCGCCTCTACCAGTACGGCGACGAGGTGCGCGCCATCGACTGGGCCGTGTCCAGCAAAGGCCACGGCACGTTCATCAAAACCTACAAGGAAGAGCGCGAGCAACAGGTGCTGCTGCTCTTCGATGTGAGTGCCTCGCAGAAGGTGGGCGCCGCCGGCTTGCGCAAGCTCGATATGGGCCGCGAAATCTGCGGGATTCTGGCCCTGGCTGCCGCCCGGCAGGATGCGCAGCTGGGCATCCTGGCCTTTTCCGACCAGAAAGAGCTGTATCTGGCGCCCGGCAAGGGTGTGCGCCACGCCTATTCCCTGATCAAAAAACTGTTTGCGCTGGAGCCGCAGTCGGGGCAGACGGATGTGGGCGGTGGCATCAAGCAGGCACTGGGGCTGCTGAAGCGCCGCAGCATTATCCTGCTGATTTCGGATTTCATCGACAGCGGCTACGAGCGGGAGCTGACCATGCTGGCCCGCAAGCACGACCTGGTGGTGGTGCAGCTGCTCGACCAGCGCGAGCAGGAATTTCCGCCACTGGGCATCGTGCCGCTCTACGACCAGGAGTCGGGCCGCACGCTCTGGACCAACACGTCCTCGGCCGCCTTCCGGGCCCGCTACCGCGCCACATACGAGCAGAACCGCGACCAGATCAGCCAGATCTGCCGCCGCCACCGCACTGAATACCTGTCCATTGCCACCAACGCCGACTATCTGCCCCAGCTGATCCGGCTGTTCCGGCGGCGCAATCTTCGCTCCGGCCGTGCGTAGGAAGTCGTTGCTCTCCACACTTGCGGGCTTGCTGCTGCTGCCGGGGCTGGCCACGGCTCAGCCGGCCGCCGCTCCGCCGCAGGGCCGGTTTCTGCAGCCCGGCACCCGCGTGGGCGAGATTGTGGAGTACGAGCTCAGCTACCGCCACGCCCCGGGCCTGAACGTCATCTTCCCCGACTCCACGGCCGAGTACGCGCCGTTTGAGTACGTGGGCAAAACCTACCAGCCCACCCGCACCCGCCAGGGCGTCAGCCTCGACCGCACCATCTACCGCCTGCGCACCTTCAGCCTGGCCCCGGAGCAGACGCTGCAGCTGCCCGTGACGGTGCTGCAGGGCCGTGACACGCTCACGCTGCCCAGCACCCGCGCCACCGTGCAGCTGCGGCGGGTGGTGCCGGCGGCAGCCGGCGGCGCTACGCCGGCCCTGCGCCAGGCCACGGCGCTGCTGCCCGTGGAGCCGGCCTTCAACTACCCCTACTGGCTGGCCGGCGCGGGCGTGCTGCTGCTGCTGCTGGGCGGCGTGGCCCTCACGTTTGGGCGGCGCTGGCGGCAGCGCTACCAGCTGTACAAGCTGCGCAAAAACCACGTGTACTTTCTGGCGCAGTATGCCCGGCACGTGGAGCGCTTCACGCTGAGCCGCTCGCTCACCAACATGGAGCGCGCCATCACGCTCTGGAAAAACTACCTCACCAACCTCGAAAACAACACCATCAACAGCCTCACCACCCGCGAAATAGTGGCGCACTACCAGAACGACGCCGACGTGCGCCTGGCCCTGCGCCTCGCCGACCGGGTCATCTATGGCAACCAGTTCTCCGAAGACGACACCGAAACCGACCTGGCCTTCGACCTGCTCCGCACCTTCGCCGACCGCCGCTTCGAGCTGGTGCGGCAGCAAGTGGAAAAGTAGCCGGCCACCTATCCAGCATATCCAGCCGCACAAACCGGCCGCTACCTTTGCCAGCCCTCATCACCTGTCACCTGTCACCTGTCACCTGTCACCTGTCACCTCATCACCTCATCACCTCATCACCTCATCACCAACCGTGCAGCAACTCTGGCAACAGCTTTTTGGGCCGATAGTGGATAGCCTGCGCTATGCCACGCTGGCCAGCTATGCCTGGGAGCAGCCGCGCTTGTTGCTGCTGATTGCGGCTATTCCGCTGCTGTTTGTGGGGCGGTGGCTGCTGGCGTACCGGCGGCGCAGCAAGCTGGGCGTGGCCTTCGTGAAGGGCGAGGTCCGCCGCGACTGGAGCGCTGTGCTGCGCTTTCTGCCCGATGTAGTGCTGGCCCTGAGTCTGGCGTTTGCGGTGGTGGCCCTGGCCCGCCCCCAGCGCACCGACGAGCGGGTGGTGCAGAACGGCGAAGGCATCGACGTGCTGCTGGTGCTCGACGTGTCGGGCTCGATGGAGCTCGGCGACCTGAAGCCCAACCGCCTGGAAGCCGCCAAGCGCGTAGCGCTGGAGTTTGTGGACGGCCGCCAGGGCGACCGGCTGGGGCTGGTGGTGTTTGCCGGCGACGCATACTCGCTGGCGCCCCTCACCACCGACTACGAGCTGCTGCGCGAAAGCCTGAGCGGCCTGCGGCTGGGCATGATTCCCAACGACGGCACGGCCATCGGCACGGCGCTGGGCGTGGCCACCAACCGCTTGCGCACCTCCCGCAGTCGCACCCGCGTGTGCATTCTGCTCTCCGACGGCGAAAACACGGCCGGCAGCCTCGACCCGCTCACGGCCGCCCGGCTGGCCCACGCCTACGGCCTCAAAATCTACACCATCGGCCTCGGCCAGGACGGCACCGTGCCCTTCGGCCGCGACGAGCTGGGCCGCCCCCGCTACGTGGAAACCCGCCTCGACGAAACCACCATGCGCCAGATTGCGCAGGCCGGCGAGGGCCAGTTTTTCCGGGCCACCGACAACGCCGCGCTCCGCCAGATTTTCCAGCGCATCAACCAGTACGAGAAGTCGGAAATCAAGCAGACCCGCTTCCGCAACACCAAGGACTACTACCGCCTCTATCTGTGGTGGGCCGTGGGGTTCTGGCTGCTATGGCTGGGCCTCAAAAACACGTTCCTGGCTAACTCGCTGGAAGACTAAATCACAGATTACGCTGATTCCTGCGCTGACTTCACTGACGCTGATTGCGTACGGGATTGTCCTTGCAGCAGACTTTTCTTTTTCACTCCTAGCTAATTTTGCTCCGGCCGGGTTTATAAAAAAACCTACCATTCGCTCAGCGGAATCAGCTTAAAACCTCCCTACTCTGTGATTCAGGAAAACCTCCACTTCTTTCAGCAGCAGCTGGCCGGCACCAACTGCCGCCTCGTCACGGTCACGAAAACTCACGCCGTGGACAAGCTGCAGCAGGCCTACGACGCCGGCGCCCGCCTGTTTGGCGAAAACAAGGTGCAGGAAATGGCCGCCAAGCAGCCCGAGCTGCCCGCCGACATCGAGTGGCACCTCATCGGGCACCTGCAAACCAACAAGGTGAAATACATTGCTCCGTTCGTGCACACCATTCAGAGCGTGGATAGCCTGAAGCTGCTGCTGGAAATGGAGAAGCAGGCCGCCAAGCACAACCGCGTCATTCGGGGGCTGCTGCAGTTTCATATTGCCGCCGAAGACACCAAAACCGGCCTCACCCTGCCCGAGGCCGAGGAAATCCTGCAGTCGGAGGAGTTCCGGGCGCTGCGCCACGTGCGCCTCACCGGCGTGATGGCCATTGCCACCAACACCCCCGACGAAGCCCAATTGCGCCAGGAATTCCAGTTGCTGCGCGGCTACTTCGAGCAGCTCAAAACCCGCTACTTCGCCTCCGACGACGAGTTTCGCGAGATTTCCATGGGCATGAGCTCCGACTACCGCCTGGCCATCGAAGAAGGCAGCACGCTCATTCGGGTAGGCAGCGCTATTTTTGGATCAAGGATGTAGGATAAAAGACTGAGGCAAAGCGCGTCTTTTTTGCGCAGAGTCTTATTGCCGTCCTTTACCTGTCGTCCGTGGTCCTTACTCTTTTGTCCCTAATCTCTTATCCATCTGATGACTGCCAAACTTATTCTGCAAATCGCGGCCCTGCTGGGCGGGCTGGGCGTTGCCATCGGCGCGTTCGGGGCGCACGGCCTGCGGGCCATGCTGGAGGCGTCCGGCCGCTTCGACACGTTTGAAACCGCCGTGCGCTACCAGTTCTACCACACGCTGGCCCTGCTGGCCGTGGGCGTGCTCCTGCACGCCCGCCCCGAGCTGCGGCTGCTGGGCACCGCCGCCTGGCTCTGGACCGGCGGCGTCATCGTGTTCAGCGGCTCGCTGTACCTGCTGTGCTTCACGGGCATCACCAAGCTAGGCGCCGTGGCTCCCATTGGCGGCCTGCTGCTGATTGCGGGTTGGATTGCGCTGCTGCTGGCCGCCCGGCAGGCCTAGCAACGTATACGTAGGCACCTGAACCGCACAAAAAAGGCGGCCCGCACGATGCGAGCCGCCTTTTTTATAGCTGTTGCTACTAAAAAGCCTTACGACTTCTTGGCTTTCACTTTCAGCTTGTTGTCATCGGATTTCATCTTGGCTTTGTCGCTCAGCTCCGCCGACTCCACTTTGTCGCTGGCCATGGCCGTGGCTTCTTTCACCTCGCCTACCACTGACACCATGGCGTTGCCGTTGGCCGAGTTCGACTCGATGGTCAGCACCTTGTTCTGGATGCCCATTTTGCCGGCCGTGTTGAAGTTGGCGGTGATGGTGCCGGTTTTGCCAGGCATCACGGGCTCCTTGGTCCACTCCGGGGTGGTGCAGCCGCAGCTCACGCCGATGTTGGAAATCACCAGCGGCTGGGTGCCTACGTTTTTAAATTTGAAGACGTGCTTCACCACCTCACCTTGCTTGGCGCTGCCGAAGTCGTACTTCATTTCGTCGAACTGAATTTGCGGGCCGGCCACTTTGGTCTGCGCGTTGGCAGGCTTCACGGAAGCCGATTGGGCCTGGGCGGCAAAGCCAGCGCAAACCAGCGACAGCGCCAGTACAAGTGCTTTTTTCATGATTGCTACTTCGTTAGGGTGTTGATGGAAACAAAAATACACGTTTTGGCGGGCGGGGCAAGTTGAGTGCCAGTTTTCTACTTTCCCGGTGAAGCCTGCATGAAGACAGACGCAGCGCCCGGCCCGCACGTTCCGCCTGCTCCGCCTAAAACAACAACAGGACGAGCTTTGGCTCATCCTGTTGCAGGAACTAATCATACCGATAGCGCACAAAAGACTGGCAGCGGGTTTACGATAGCCGAGTTGTAAGTAATTATTTATCAATAAGTAGGCTGTATGATGCTTATCCTTTGAACTCCTTGGAGTACGGAAACTGGCGCGAGGCCTTGCGCATGATGGTCGTCACGATGGTGTTGGTGTCGCTGCCGAAGCCGCGCGAGAGGCTCTTGTCGTATTTCCACAGCAGCTCGCCCGATTTGCCGTCGTGGATGTTGATGAGCAGCTTGCCGGTGTTGGTGGGGCCGCTCATGCCTACTGCTAAGCTCAGGGCAATGGCCGCGCCGTTAGACATGGGCTGGGTGCTGGCAAACGTGCCGGAGATGATACCATCGACGCCCAGCAGCAGCGCCAGTTGCTCCGGCGTCTGAGTGGCCAGTTGCTCGGTCGTGAGGCCGCTTTGGGCCAGCAGGGCGTTGGTGCGGGTGGGGTCCTGCACGTCCACGGTCAGGTCGTTGGAGGCCTTCTGCTTCAGGAAGTACGAGTGCAGCGCCTGCTGCACGTCCAGGCCTTCGCGCTGCTCCAGCCGGGCCACACCCTCGGGGCCGCCGTTTTTGGCCACTTCCTGTGGCCGCAGCTGCAGCTTCACCACGAAGGGCAGAATGGCCAGCGTTTTGTGGCTTTGGGCCAGCGTTTTGAAGTTGGTGTTGGTATAGATTTCGCGGGTCTGAGCCTGCGTGGCCAGCGGCGCTACTGCCAACAGGAGCAGGAAGAGTAGCAGCTTTTTCATGACGGTAAAACGGGAAAGGGAGGGAAAGAAGAATAGCAGCTCGCGAAGCCTGAATAGCACATTACCAACTTCGTGCCATAAAATCCCCAATCCCTGAACTTTTCCCCAAGTTTATCCGTTAGACGCGCCGCCCTTTACTCTTCTACCTTGTCGCCCAGCAACTTAGGATTGAAGTTGAGCAGAAACAATTTTTCTGAGGCCCGCGTGACGGCCGTATAGAGCCAGCGCGCAAACTCCGAGTTCACCATATCCTCTTTCAAAAAGCCGTGGTCGACGAACACGGCCTGCCACTGGCCGCCCTGCGCCTTGTGGCAGGTGAGGGCATAGGCAAACTTCACCTGCAGCGCGTTCAGAAACGGGTCTTTGCGCAGCGCGGCCGACTTGTCTTTTTTGGTGGTGAGGTGGTCGTAATCCTTGCCTACGGCCTCGTAGAGCTCCTTGCTGCGGTCGGCGGGCAGGGCGGGGCTTTCGGTGTGCAGCGTGTCCAGGAGCAGCTTGATTTCCATATCCGGCTCGTCGGGGTAGTCCACGAGGCGCACGCGGGCATCGGCAAAGCGGAAGCCGAACTCCTCGGTGAGGCGGATGATTTTCACCACCTGTACGAAGTCGCCGTTGGCCAGGAAGCCCATTTCCGAGTCTTTGGGCAGCCAGAAGTAGTTGTTGCGCACCACCATCAGGTAGTCGCCGCTCTCAATTTCATCCTCGGCCTCAAACAGCACCCGCCGAATCATCTGGTTGTACTGGTTGGCGTTCTTGTTGGAGCGGCAGATGATGGTGGTGTTTTCGTGCCCGAAGTTCTTGTAGGCCCAGCGCAGGCCGTCTTCCAGCTTGTCGCCGCCCATCTGAAACAGGTCGGGATAGCCGCGGGTGTGGAACTGGATGTTGGGCTTTTCCTCGCGCAGCTCTTCGCGCAGCACGGTGGCGTTCATCAGAATGCCCGACTGCTCGGCCTGGCGCATCACCTGGCGCAGCTCCACCCCATCCACGGTGGCGCGGAAACGATGGCGCAGCAGGTCGGGGTCGAGGGCGGGGCTGAGCAGCTGGCCCACGGGCGGCAACTGAGCCGTGTCGCCGATGAGCAGCAGGCGGTTGGAGGGCTTCTCGAACACGTAGTTGAGCAGGTCGTCGAGCAGGCCGGTTTCGCCGAACGATTTCTCGTCGGAAATCATCGAGGCCTCATCCACGATGAACAGCGTATCCTGGGCGCGGTTGGGCTGGCGCTGGAACGACAGGCTCTGGCTGGGCGTGCCGCTGGTCTGGCGGTAGATTTTCTTGTGGATGGTGCTGGCCGGCACGCCCGCGTAGCCGCTCATCACCTTGGCGGCGCGGCCGGTGGGGGCCATCAGCACGTATTTGCGGCCCAGCTTGTGCAGCCACTGCACCAGGGCACTCACCACGGTGGTTTTGCCGGTACCGGCGTAGCCGCGCAGCACAAACGCCTTGCGCCCCGGCAGGTCATCCTTCAGAAACACATCCAGCTTCTGAAACAGCTTGGCCTGGTCCTGCGTGGGTTCGTAGGGGAAATAGTCGCGGACGGAAGGGGTTCTTACGGAGAGCATGGGCAGGTAAAAAGACTAAGGCCGCAGGGCCTTTTAATCGAGCAGGGCTGGATTGACCTCACTAATAAACTGCTGCAAGAACAACATTTCGCGCCCAGAAAGTCCCGCACGGCGGCCACTATCTAAGGCCGTTTGCCGGAAGTTAGCCAAAGCCTGCACCCGATTTTCCTCCGTGGAAATATCGGCGCTGATTCCCAAGACAACTGCTTGGCGCAGGCAGGCTTTGGGGTGCTGCTCCAGGTAGCACAGCGTCAGCATGGACTGCTGCGCCCAAATAGCGGCGGCGGCCTCGCTGATACCTTCCGAAAGATACCCATCACTCTGGCAATAGATGGAATCCAGGAGTTGTAAGGCACCCACCGACCGTTCAACTGCCACCTGTTGCTGAAGCTGGTAAATCCCCGCTAACACCAGACTATCGTCGGGCGGAGGCAGCGGCGCCAGCAACGTAGGAAAGGATGCAGTGGTAGGTGAATTTTGGCTGGGCACCGTTTGATCTGATTGACACCTGGCAAGGGCTAGGACGAATAATGCTGAAAGAATAGTTTTCATAGCTGCTCAGGCTTTTTTCTTTCTCAATTACCCAACCCGCTCTGGTTATAATTCCTGCGGTTCTATCACGGCCATCGTGGCCGTGGCTTTAGATACTATCTTTTCTCTAATGCCGCTTCGGGCTAGCAACAAAGCTACACCCGTTTCAGGTCCCTGCCGCACCGGTTTCGGCATTGGAAAACCCCACCCAACCGGCAGCTCAGCCCACGGGCAGCGTCACGATAAACTCGGTGCCCTGTCCGGTCACCGGCTCCACCCGCAGCGTACCGCCGTGGCTCTGCACGATGTCGTAGGACAGGGAGAGGCCCAGGCCGGTGCCTTCGCCCAAAGGCTTGGTGGTGAAGAAGGGCTTGAACACCTCACCGCGGATTTCCTCCGGGATGCCGGGGCCGTTGTCGCGCACGCGCACCTGCACCGAGCCGTGGTGCTGCGCGCTGCTGATGTGCACCAGCGGCCGGTAGCCGGTTTCGCCGGCCTGCTGGCGCTGTAGCACCGCGTAGAAGGCATTGGTGAACAGGTTCAGCAGCACGCGGCCCAGGTCGGGAGGCATGGCGGAAACAAGGGACAGATTGGGGGCCAGCGCGGTTTCGACCTCTATGCTGGAGGGCTGGCCCCCGGGCGCCTGGCTTTGGCGGGCCAGCTCCAGATACTCCAGCACCAAGGCGTTGAGGTCGGTGGGCTGGCGCTGGCCGTTGCCGCTGCGGGCGTGCTCCAGCATGTCGCGGATGATGCCCGAAGCCCGCAGCCCGTGCTGGCTGATTTCCTGCAGATTCTGCTTGAGCCCACTCAGAATCTCCTGCTCCAGGCCGGGCGCCTCGGCCTGCTGGCCCATGTTGTCGACCAAAGAGGTGCTCACCTCCGCAAATCGTTTCATGAAGCTGAGCGGGTTCTGCAGCTCGTGCGCGATGCCCGCCGACAGCTCCCCCACAAACGCCCACTTCTCGGCAGCTACCAACTGGCTTTGGGCCTGGCGCAGTTGGGCCAGGGTCTGCCGGTTGAGGCGCAGCTGCCGGTATAGAACTACTCCCAGTGCCGAAATCAGCACCAAAGCGGCCACGGCCACGGCGAGCAGCTGGCTGCGCTGGTGCAGCCGAAGCTCCTGCACCTCCTTGTCGTGGCGCAGGTTGGTAATTTCTTCGTTCTGAGCCTGCTCCACCCGTTCGGCCTCATACTGGGCCAGCAGGTCGCCGCCCTGGGCAGCGTGGAGCGTGTCCTGCAGGGCCAGGTAGGCTAGGCTGTACTGCCGCGCGGCGGCGGGCGTGCCGTGCGCCGCCTCAAAGCGGATCAGCGCCCGCAGATACTGAGGGCGTAGCATCTGCAGGCGGGTGGCAGTGGCCCGCGCGTAGGCTTGCCGCCAGGAGGTGGCCGCCTGCGGGTAAAGCTGGCGCATGGTGTAGTAGCGAGCCCAGGTGGCATCCAGCGCAAACTCCCCGGGCCGGCCGGTAATCTGCATCTGGAGCGAGTCGGCAATCTGCTGGGCGCGGGTGAGCAAGGGGCCCGCTGCCGCCGCCTGCTGCCGGGCCAGCAGCAGCTCACTTTGCAGCACCAGCGCGTAGGCCATATACTGGGCGGCGTTCAGCTGGTCGTGGCGGGCCGTTTGAGTGGCTTTAGCCACGTAGCGGGCCGCCGCTGCGGTGTCGCCTTGCCGCAGGTACAGCTTGGCAATGGCATGCTCCGAGTAGAACCGCTGCAGGCCGCCGATACGGGACTGGTCGTTCCAGTTCGACGCCATTTGCATGTACTGCAGGGCTTTGCGTGTGTTGCCCCACTCGGCGTAGGTGCTGCCGGCCACCATCAGCTCGTTGCTGTAGAGGCGGCGGTTGAAGTGCCGGAACAGGTCGGCCGCGCGCAGGTAGTGGCTGATGGCCTGGTTGAAGTTGCCGCGGTGCCGGTAAGAGCCGCCCAGCACCAGATGGCACGCGGCCTCATTTTCCGGGAAGCCGCCAGCCACCTTGTACTGCCGCAGCTTGCGCTGGAAGTAACGCATGCGGCCTTCCGACTCGTGCAATTCGTTGAAGACGGGTGCTAGGTCGATCAGCAGCAGCGGCACGGGCTGGCCGCCTTTGTCGAACAGCTCAACGGCCTGCTGCAAGGCAGCCAGCGCCGGGCCGGGCCGCTGCTGCAGCCAGTGCTGCAGGCCCGCCTGTAGCTGCCGGTACGGCGCTTCCTGGGGCAGCTGATGGGTGCGGGTATTCAGGCGCAGCAGCTCCGCCACCAATCCGGCGGCCTGCCGGCGGTGGCTGGGCTCGGTCAGCTCGGTCACGTGCAGCATGTGCACCAGCGTCCGGACGCGGGCCGTGTCGGCGCGCTGCCCGGCCAGCACCTGCTGCAACGAGTCAACATCAGCATTCCAGTACCCCGACTGCGCCCGCACCGGAAACCCGAGCAGCACCAGCCAGGTGGCAATAATCCATTTCATACAGTAGCCAGCAACCTGGGCACTAGGTGTTGCCTGGCGGCAAATAATGTGGGGAGAATTTGGCGGATTCCGGCACCTGCACGGCAGCCCCTACCCCTGCGGCTCCACCACGGCCATCGTGGCCGTGGCCTTGGCAATCAGCTTGTCGTCGCACCATACCTCCGACTCGCAGAAGTGCAGGCGGCGGCCGGCTTTCAGCACCCAGCCCACGGCACGCAGCTTCTGCCCGATGCCAGGGTGCAGGTAGCTGGTTTTCAACTCCACCGTCACCACGCCGGTGCCGTCGGGTACGAGCGTAACGGCCGCAAAGCCGGCTACCAGGTCGGCCATGGTGGCCACGAGGCCGCCGTGGGCGAAGCCGGTGTGCTGCTGGTGCTGCTGCTGCAGCGTCACTTCGGCCTCAATGCGGCCCGGCTCGATGCGGGTAAGGTCGGCGCCGATGTGGTGCATGAAGTGCTGGCGCGTGAGTTTGCGGCGGATGCGGGTTTCGAGCGAATCGGGGGCAGGAGCGGGAGCGGGAGAATCAGGAGCTTTCATTGCTGCAAAGGTCGCTACTCGCCGTTCGTTTTTCGTGTTTTGTTTTTCGATATTGACTACCAGCATCCTTCGCAGCGTAAAAGCCGCCGGCCAGATTCTGTTGTCGACAGCTGGCTACTGTCACTCGCTCATTTTCACCTCCTCTTACAAAAAACCACGTCTATGCAACCACAGGAGTATTTATTGAGTGGGGCCCTGGGGCTGGCCCTGGCGGCGTGCAGCGGCTTTCGGGTGTTTGTGCCGCTGCTGGCGGCCAGCCTAGCTTACCGGACTGGCGTGCTGGCGCCGTCGGCTGGGTTTGCGTGGCTGGGTTCGTGGGCCGCGCTGGGGGTGCTGGGCACAGCCACGGTGGCCGAAATCCTGGGCTACTATTTTCCGGTGGTCGATAACGTGCTGGATACCATTACCACGCCCGCCTCGTTTATTGCCGGCACCGTGCTCATGACGGCCGCCCTGCCCGACCTCGACCCGGTGCTGCGCTGGGGCTTGGGCATGCTGGTGGGCGGCGGCACGGCCGGCATGGTCCAGACGGGCACGGCGCTGCTGCGGGCCGGCTCTACGGCGGCCACGGCCGGCCTCGGCAACCCCGTGCTGGCCACCGCCGAAAACACGCTGGCTATCCTGGGCTCGGCGCTGGCGCTGCTGCTGCCCGTGGTGGCCGCCGCCCTCATGCTGGGCGTGGTGCTGTATATTGCCACCCGGCTGCGGCGCTGGCGGCAGCGTCGGGCCACTCGTCGCCCGGCGGCCAACAGCTTGTCCTGAGGCGGCGCGCTGCGCCGTTGCGGGCCCGGATTCCTGTTCCTACTCTATCTACCTATCACACCTTTGCATGGCTACTGAATCTCTTTCCGCCCCCGACCTGCTGAACGCCTACACCGGCCAGGTGCGGGTGCGGGTCTGCGGCCTGCTGGTACACCACGACACACTGCTGCTCACCGCCCACCGTGGCCTGCTGCCCGGTGAAGCCCCGTTCTGGTCGCCTCCGGGCGGCGGCTGGCAGTTTGGCGAAACCATCCAGGAATGTCTGCGGCGCGAGTTTCGGGAAGAAACCGGCCTCGACGTAACCGTAGGCCGCTTTCTGCATCTGCACGAATACAAGGCCGACGACCTGCAGGCCATCGAGTTGTTTTTTGAGGTGACGCCCGACGACCCCGCCGCCGTGCCCCGCCTAGGCTCCGACCCCGAGCACGCCGCCGGCGAGCAGCTACTCACGCAAGTAGCTTTCGTAGCGCCGCGCGAACTGGTGGTACTGCCCGCGGCCCAGGTGCACCCAATGCTGCGCCAGATTATCAGCCCCGACGACGTGTTCATCCCGCAGATCCGCTTTCAGCGGTAGGCCGCAAACCGGGGCTGGCCGCGCTGGCTGGCTTTTGTACCTTTGCCGCTTCCGCCTCCACTCCTGCTGCTGTGTCTTTCGCTTTTCCTGCTTCGCCTACTGTGCCTGCTCCGTCGTCTTTGCCTGCTCCCACGGTGCTCCACCGCCTGCGCGATGAAACCCTGACCCCGGACAACCTGGCGGCGTACAACCTCTACCTCACGGCCGGCGCGGCCGGGCTGCGCCTGGGCATCACGGAAGTGCGCCGCAACAAGTTTGTGGTGCTGGAAGAATACGCGCCGCAGGCTGCCACCTCGCTCAGCGGGCAGCTGCAGGCCCTGGCCGCCCACCACGACCTGCTGGGCCAGCCTGGCTGGAACCACGTGCGGCTGGCCGTGCAGAACCGCCACTTCACACTGCTGCCGGCTCCCCTGTTTCGCCCCGGCGACGAAGCCGCCTACCTGCGCCTGCACCACACCGTAGACCCACAGCACGAAACCGTGCAGGCCTATGCCCACCCCGGCCGGGAGCTGGTCAGCATTTTTGCGGCCGAGAAGGCGCTGCTTGAGTGGTTCCGGGGCAGCTACCCGGGCGGCACGCTGCTGCACCAGACCAGCGCCCTGCTCGAAGGCCTCATGCACCAGAGCGACGCGGCCAGCCCGCGCCGCCTCTACCTCAGCATCGGCCACCTGGAGCTTACCATAGTCGTCATCCGCGACAAGCGACCGGAGTTCTGCAACGTGTTTGCCTTCAGCTCGCCCGAAGACCTGATTTACTACACCATTCTGGTGATGCAGGAGTTTCAGCTCAACCCCGACCAGGACCCCGTGATGGTGTGGGGCGACCTGATGCACGACTCGGAGCTGTTCACCATTCTGCGCAAATACATCCGCCACATCAAGTTCGGCAACCGCCCCTTCGACCTCGGCTACAGCTACCGCCTCAACGAGCTGTTCGAATACCGCTTCTTCGAGCTCTACAGCCTGCACCTCTGCGAGTAGCTGAGTAGTAGAGTAGCTGAGTAATCGTTCTAACCGGCAAATCAGCTGCTGCTTTTCACTACTCAGTTACTCCCTTACTCAGCTACTCTTCCTCATGCGCATTGCCTTGTTTCCCGGCTCCTTCGACCCGTTCACCAATGGCCACCTTGATGTGGTGCGGCGCGGTGTCTCGCTGTTCGACCAGGTTATTATTGCCATCGGCAACAACAGCAGCAAAAGCCGCTACCTGCCCGTCGAGCAAATGACGGAGATGATTGCCGAGGTATTCCGTGACGAGCCGCGCGTATCGGTCCAATCCTACAAAGGCCTCACTGCCGATTACGCCCGCGAAACCGGCGCCCGCTACCTGCTGCGCGGCCTGCGCAACACCACCGACTTCGAGTACGAAAACACCATCGCCCAAGCCAACCGCCACGTCAACCCCGACCTGGAAACCGTGTTCCTGATTACCTCGCCCACGCTGGCAGCCATTAGCAGCACCATCATCCGCGAAATTCACCGCTTTGGCGGCAACGTCGATGACTTTGTGCCGTTTGCCTTGCCGGCTGCTGAGTCACTTAAGGGCTAAGAACCGGTCAGGAAGCCCAGCCCGGGCAGCGTACTGACTGGCCACCCAAGGGGTTTCCCAAAGCAGATTGGCCGCTCAATGATTCATCCTGAATCGTTGAGCGGCCAATTTTCAATTCTGAGCTCTTCGTTTTTAATTCTTCTTCGTCACCCGCACGCCGATGGTGCTGCCGGGGTTGCGGGGGTCCGTGACGGGCTGCACGGTGTAGGCGGGGTCGGAGATGCTGAGGTTGGCGCGGCGCATCAGCTCGTCCTCGTCGCTGCCCAGCACCACAATGTCGTTGACCTTGCGGGTGCGGGCGTTGAAAGTGGCCACGATGGTGGTACCGTCCTTCTCAAACGTGTTGATCCAGTCCTGGCCTTTCGTGGACTTCATCTGCTCGGCCGTGGGTTCCAGCCCAATTGCTTGGCTCTTTGTTTCGCGCGGCGCGCCCAGGCTCCGGCGTAGCTGGTCGATGTTGCGGCCTACCAGCAACGGCATGTTCAGGCTGTTGGTGGGTACGGCCTCAGTGCGGCCCGTAACGGGCGTACCGGTTTCCGATGCCTGCTGGGTGCCGGTGCAGGCGGCCAGGCCGCCCAGCAGCAACAGTACAGGTAATGAGCGAGACGCAAAACGCATAAGCTTGGAGCTTGGGGTGGGGTTATTTGGCGGGAGCCTCCGAGGCAGGGGTCGAACCGGTAGTTTCGCTCAGGTAGTGGCGCATGACCAGCGCAATGCTGGCATACGACTCGTCAAGAACGGCCAGCGCCTCCTGGGGCGTCATCCAGCGCACTTCTTCAATGTATTCTTCGGCCTGGGGCTTCATCAGCGAGTCGTCGAGGCAGCTCATGACGTACCAGTCGGTTTTCTTGAGAATCTTGTTGCCGTTGTAGGCGTAGGAATGCCAGGTGCTAGGCAACTCGTCACCGAGGCCCACCTTGATGTTGCACTCCTCTTCCACCTCGCGCAGCGCGCCCAGGGCCGGGTCTTCCTCTTTTTTGAGCTTGCCCTTAGGCAAATCCCACTTGCCGAGGCGATAGATCATCAGCACCTTGCCATCCTTCACCACGAGGCCGCCGGCGGCTTTCACGATGCGGAACTGGTCTTTGAGGTGCAGAATGAGGCGCTTTTTCTTGCGGGCCAGCATCGTCAGCGACTTCAGCTTTTTGAGCTTCTTCACCTCCATCAGCCGCAGCAGCCGGTCCACAAATACGTCCGTGACGTCGCGCACCAGCACGTCGCCCACCAGGTCTTTCGAGATAAACTCGTCTTCCGGGTTCAGAATCAGGTCGTACTTGTGCTTGTACACTTTCTCGCTGTTCTTTTTGATGATCAGCGGTATATCGTTGATGAAGACGTTCATCGCGGGGCAATCAGGAGAGGCAACAATGGGGAATCTGGGCTAGGCCGGCCACAAAGCACAGCATAAATCCTGGCAAACGGAAACCCGCCGCAGGACGGGCAAGATACGAGAAGCGCACGGTTGTGTTGTCGGCCGCGCCGGATTAGGTGAACGAATACCGGAACGCCCGCACACGCACGGCGGGTTTTGGAGCCACGGCGGCTCCCGTATCTTCGGTGCATGAAAAAAATCGGCCTGCTCTCCGACACCCACAGCCACCTCGACGAGCGGATTCTGCACCACCTGCAGGGCTGCGACGAAATCTGGCACGCCGGCGACTTCGGCACCGCCGCCGTGATTGACGAGCTGGCCACGCTGGCCCCGCTACGGGGCGTCTACGGCAACATCGACGGCCGCGACGTACGCCTCAGACAGCCGCTGGTGCAGCACTTCGAGCTGGAAGGCCTGACGGTGCTGATGACGCACATCGGGGGCTACCCTGGCCACTACAGCCCCGCCGCCCGTCCCCTGTTGCAGGAGCATCGGCCGGGCCTGTTCATCAGCGGCCACTCCCACATCCTCAAAGTCATGCCTGACCCGCGGCTACAGCTGCTCCACCTCAACCCCGGCGCCGCCGGCCGCCACGGCTTCCACAAAGTGCGCACCCTGCTGCGGTTTGAGGTAGCTGAAGGCAAAGTGCAGCAGCTGCAGGTGGTGGAGCTGGGGCCTAAGTAGGGACCTCACCCCAACCCCTCTCCAAAAGAGAGGGGCTCTAAATTCTAGTAGGGCTAGTCCCCCCTCTCTTTTGGAGAGGGGGCCAGGGGGTGAGGTCCGGGCAAAAAGAAAGCGCCTTCCCTTTGCAGGCAAGACGCTTTGGAGATGCTGACCAGAACCCACCGACGCCGGGGGCAGGTGTGCCAGACGGGCGTTAGTTACGCAGCCGTCGTAGCTTCGCTCTTGTTGAAGCGGGCTTTCAGCTCTTCGATGTCCACGTTCTTCAGAACGGGAGTCAGCAGGAGCTGCTTAATTACGCGCTGCTTGTTGTTGGCGCGGGCAATGTTTTTGCGGTGCTTCCGCTTCAGACGGGTAGTGCTCATTTTTTCCGGGTCGGTTAAGGTCTTTCTGTAAACGAGGGGCAAAAGTAACGACTAAATTTGAAACCGGGAAGTGTTTCCCCTTTTTACCCTAGCTATTCCATGTCTGCTCCTGTAATCGACCTGCGTTCCGACACCGTAACGCGCCCCACTCCAGCCATGCTGGAGGCCATGTTCCAGGCCCGCGTCGGCGACGACGTGTACGAGGAAGACCCCACTGTACGGGCTCTGGAGCAGGAAGCCGCCGCCCGCTTCGGGCTGGAGGCCGGCCTGTTCTGCCCCTCCGGCACCATGACCAACCAGATTGCCATCAAGGCCCACACCGAACCCATGAGCGAGGTAATCTGTGAGCAGACTTCGCACATTTATCTGTGGGAAGTGGGCGGCATTGCCTTTCACTCGGGTGCCTCGGTGGCGCTGCTGCCCGGCGAGCGGGGCCGCCTGACGGCCGCGCAGGTGCAGGCCGCCATCCGGCCCCAGAACGTGCATTACCCCACCACCAGCCTCATCAGCCTCGAAAACACCCATAACCGCGGCGGCGGCAGCTGCTACAAGCTGCCCGAGTTGGCCGCCATTGCCGACGTGGCCCAACGCCACCGGATTCCGCTGCACCTCGACGGCGCCCGCATCTTCAACGCCCTGGTAGCTACCGGCCAGGACGCCCGCGAGTACGGCCGCCTGTTCGATACCATTTCGGTGTGTCTGAGCAAGGGGCTGGGCGCGCCGGTGGGCTCGGTGCTGCTGGGAAGTCAGGCGTTCATCCAGAAAACCAAGCGCATCCGCAAGGTGATGGGCGGCGGCATGCGCCAAGCCGGCTACCTGGCCGCCGCCGGCCTCTACGCCCTGGAAAACAACGTAGAGCGGCTGGCCGACGACCACCGCCGCGCCCGGCAGCTGCGCGACACGCTGCAAACCCAGCCCTACGTGGCCGAGGTGCTGCCTGTGGAAACCAACCTCGTCATCTTCCGCCTGCACGACAGCATGCCCGCCGAGTCGTTTCTGGCGCAGCTGGAAGCGCAGGGCATCCGGGCCTCGTCGTTTGGCCCGCAGTTCATCCGCTTTGTCACGCACCTAGACATCGACGATACCATGGTGGCCCGTATTGCGGCGGCGTTGCCGCAGCTGACTGCGTAGAAGCCTTCAGACGAGCCCAAGACCGGCCAAGACCGGCAGAAGGAGAAGTTGGTAGCCCGCCAACTCTCATTTCTGCCAGCCCTGGCCGGAAACGGAGGCTGCTTATGAAGTTATGGCTGAGATGAACCTATTTGTTATTGGGGATGTGCACGGCTGCCGCGCTACGTTCGAGGAGTTGCTGGGCCACTGGCAGCCGGCCACCGAGCGGCTGGTGCAGGTCGGCGACCTGGTGGACCGGGGCCGGTTCAGCCCGGAATGCGTGGCGCTGGCTATTTCGCTGGAAGTGCGCTACCCGGGCCAGACAGTGTTCCTGAAAGGCAACCACGAGGCTGGCATGCTGCAGCACTTCGGGCCGCACGGGCCGCACGCACCCTGGCTGAGCTGGGGGGGGCGGACCACGGTAGCCCAGTACCGGGCGCGTCCGGCGCTGCTGGCGCCCCATTTGGCGTGGCTGAGCCAGCGCCCCCTATACTGGCAAAACGACCATCTGCTGATCAGCCACGCCGGCTTTGCCGATACACCTGATCCGCTCGACGAAGCCAACTTCGATGGGGTGATCTGGCGGCGGGGGCCGCTGCGCCCCATGGGCCGGCGCCAGGTAATCGGGCACACGCCCACCACCGGGCAGCCCACCTTCGACCCCATCACCAACGTGCTTAACGTGGACACCGGGGCCGTTTTCGGCCAGTGCCTGACCGGTGTGCGCCTCACGGCCACCGGCGAGCTACTGGCCGAAATAGCCGTACCTACTCATCCTTCCGACCTACCGGCCGCCTAGCCAATACAGCTACCTATTCTCCCTCTCTGCCCATGTCTACCTCCACTCCTACTCCTGACGCCGCCGTGCAGCACCTGCTGCAGGCCGACCCCGTGCTGGCCAACCTCATCCGGCAGGGCCGCCCGATTGCGCCGTCGCCGCACGAAGACCTGTATCTGGCGCTGCTGCGGGCCATTGTGGGCCAGCAGATTTCCACGAAGGCCGCGGCGGCCATCTGGCGCAAGGTGCAGGCCCTGTTTCCGCCCGATGGCTACCCCGAACCGCTGGCCCTGCAGGAAATGACCGAGGAAGACCTGCGCACGGCGGGCATTTCACGCCAGAAGGCGGGCTACCTGAAGTCGGTTGCCGATTTCGCTTTGCGCGACCAGCTCGACCACGCCCACCTCAGCCAGCTCTCCGACGACGACTTCACCCAGCACCTCACCCAAATCAAAGGCGTGGGCCGCTGGACGGCCCAGATGCTGCAGATGTTCGCCTTGGACCAGCCCGACGTGTTTGCCGAAGGCGACCTGGGCGTACAGAACGCCATGCGCCGCCATTACGGGCTGGAAGAAACCGGCCGCGCCCTGCTCAAGCGCATGACGGAAATAGCCGAGCCCTGGCGCCCCTACCGCAGCCTGGCCTGCAAATACCTCTGGCAGTCGCTAGATAACCAGCCCACGTAGCGGCCGGCCGCAGCCACCTATTGCGCGTCGGGGGTGCCGGCACCGGGCCGGCGGCGCGCGGCTTTCTCAGCGGCCACGCGGGCATCTTCTTCCCGCTCCTGCCGCAAACTTTCGCGGCTCACCACCACAATAATCAGCAGCACCGACACAAACGGCAACAGCACCGACAGCAGCAGCCATAGCCGCCACGAGCGGCCATACATGCGGGCAATATACACGGTGGCCAGTGCGGGCAGGATCAGCGTCAGCGCAAACCCTAGGTAACCCAGATACGAGAAAAACTGCATAGGGGCAAAGGTAGCTTAGCGCACTTTCCCGCGCTTCACCATGTAGGCGTAGAGCACCTTGTCGAACGGCTCGCGGATATCCACCGGCACGAAATCAATCTTGTACTGCCCGCAGCGCAGGGCCAGCTCGTGCTCGTAGGCCCGCATGGCCGTGCGGTACTGCTCGCGCACCTGGGCCGGCTGCAGCTTCAGCGTTTCGCCGGTTTCGATGTCCTCGAACAAGTAAGGCCGGTCCTGGAAGTCGAAGTTGGCCTCGGTGGCGCGGTCCATCACGTGGAACAGCAGCACCTCGTGGTGCTGATGGCGCAGGTGCTGCAAGGCGGCCAGCGTAGCGGTCTGCTCCTCGGGCGCCCGGCCCAGCATGTCGGAAAACAGCACCACCAACGAGCGTTTCGGGATTTGCTGCGCGATGGTATGAATGACGCCGGCCACATCGGTGGTGGCGGTGGCGCGGGGCGCCGCCGGGGGCCGCTCCAGCAGTTGCTGCAGGGCCAGCAGCAGGGTGTGGCGGTGGGTGCTGGTGGAGCGCACTGGCGTCTGCAGCTCCACTTTGTCGCTGAACGTGACCAGGCCCACGGCGTCGCGCTGCTTCTGCAGCAGCGTGGTGAGGGCTGCCGCGCACAGCACCGCAAACCGCAGCTTGTCGTGGCCGGGCGCGGGGTAGTACATGCTGGCACTCACGTCGAGCAGCAGGTGGCAGCGCAGGTTGGTTTCCTCTTCGTAGCGCTTCACAAACAGCTTATCGGTGCGGGCAAAGATCTTCCAGTCGAGGTGGCGGGTGCTTTCTCCGGGATTGTAGAGGCGGTGCTCGGAAAACTCCACCGAAAATCCGTGGTACGGCGACTGGTGCAGGCCCGTAATGAAGCCCTCGACCAGCTGGCGAGCCAGGAATTCCAGGTTTTCAAACGAGCGGACGGCGGCGAGGTCAAGCGGTTGGGCCATGCGGATACGAATAAGGCAATACGCTCCGAAGCCTGACGGGCCCGGATTGCTTTTCCAAAGAAACAAATAACCGGGCAAGGTGGCCCCGGCATAGTATTAATCTAATATAATCCTGCTTCGAATTTGTATCCGGCAATTGCATGTTGCTACCCGAATCTAAGCGCAGCATGTTAAAAAACGCCATTCTCAAAGACTATCAGCAGTTTATAGAAAATTGAGAGCCTAGAAATTTTTATATCCGAACCAGTAGTTGTACTTTGGCCTGAAATTCAACCATCTTGGAATAACAAAACTTTACAGAAGGCCCCGTGGAAGACCGTCACGACCAAGAAGAGATTTACTCCCAGCGCATTAAAGCGGGCAAACGCACGTACTTTTTCGACGTGAAAGCCACGCGCGGCCAGGACTATTACCTGACCATCACAGAAAGCAAGCGCAAGCTCCGCGACGACGACACCTTCTCCTACGAGAAGCACAAGATTTTCCTCTACAAGGAAGATTTCCTGAAGTTCGTGGATGCCCTGCAGGACGCCGTGGAGTACGTGCGCGAAGAGCTGCTGACCGCCGAAGAAGTGGCCGAGCTGGACCGCCCCCGCCCCGCCTACGAGGAACGCGAGTTCAACCCGAACCGCGCCGACGACAACTTCTAAGCCTCGCGCCTACCGAAACACCGCATACTCTCCCCCTGTTCCTTACCTGAATTTACCCCAACGGCGCGCCCGGCTTCGGCCCGGCGCGCCGTTGTGCGTTGGGGCATCAGAGCGAATAATACTGGCTGACCAGCAGCAGCACGCCGGCAGCCAGGTAGAAGCCCAGGCGCTGCAGCTTGTGGGCGGGTTTGTGGTGTTCACACATGCCCGCCTAACAGCGTCCGGGCCCTGTTGGGTTCACCGGCCAGCACATAGCGCGCCTTGGGGGCACTGGGGCCGTGCTTTCCCCGAAAAAGCCCCGTACCTTTGCGCCACGAAGCAGGCTCCTAGCCGTGCTTCTCTCACTTTTCTCGTCACTCAATCACCTTTTATATGGGTCTCCGCTGCGGTATCGTCGGCCTGCCGAACGTCGGCAAATCCACGCTTTTCAACGCTCTTTCCAACGCCAAGGCCGAATCGGCCAACTATCCGTTCTGCACCATCGAGCCGAACGTGGGCGTGATTACCGTGCCCGATGAGCGCCTCCAGATTCTGGAGAAGCTGGTGAACCCCAAGCGCGTGCTGCCCACCATTATTGAGTTCGTGGACATTGCCGGCCTCGTGAAGGGTGCCAGCAAGGGCGAAGGCCTGGGCAACAAGTTCCTAGCCAACATCCGTGAGGTAGACGCCATCATCCACGTTATCCGCTGCTTCGACGACCCCAACATCGTGCACGTAGCCGGCGGCGTTGACCCCGTGTTCGACAAGGACGTGATTGACACTGAGCTGCAGATCAAAGACCTGGAGAGCATCGATAAGAAGCTGGCCAAGTCGGAGCGCTCGGCCAAAAACGGCGACGCCGTGGCCAAGAAGGAAGTAGCCGCGCTGCAGCGCTTCAAGGAGGCGCTCGAAGCCGGCCAGAACGCCCGCGCCCTCACCGTATCGCCCGAGGAGCTGGAAGCCGTAGCCGATCTGCAGCTGCTCACCATCAAGCCCGTGATTTATGTGGCCAACGTGGACGAGGCTAGCGCCACCACCGGCAACGCCCACACGGCGGCTTTGCAGGCCCACGTGGCCCAGGAAGGCGCCGAAGTGGTGCTGGTGTCAGCCGCCATCGAGTCGCAGATTGCCGAGATGGAAGACCCCGAGGAAAAGGAGATGTTCCTGGGCGAGTACGGCCTCACCGAATCGGGCCTGAACCGCCTGATCCGCGCCTCCTACACCCTGCTCAACCTGATTACCTACTTCACGGCCGGCGTGCAGGAAGTACGCGCCTGGACGGTGCACCGCGGCGACAAAGCCCCCGCCGCCGCCGGCGTCATCCACTCCGACTTCGAGAAAGGTTTTATCCGCGCCGAGGTGATTAAGCTGGCCGACTACCAGGAGTACAAGACCGAGGTAAAAATCAAGGAAGCCGGCAAAATGGCCGTGGAAGGCAAGGAATACGTGGTGCAGGACGGCGACATCATGCACTTCCGCTTCAACGTGTAAACGCGGATTTTGCAGATTAAAGCGGATTCCGCGGATTTTGTAGACGATTGTTTTCAGTAGCAGCTACATGGACGTAAAAGACAGCAACGGCAACCTGCTCGCGGAAGGCGATTCGGTGACGCTCATCAAGGACCTGAAAGTGAAAGGCTCCTCGCTCACGCTTAAGCGCGGCACGGTGGTCAAGAATATCCGCCTCACCAACTCGCCCGCCGAAATTGAAGGCCGGGCCGGTGGCAGCACGATGGTGCTCAAAACCGAATTCCTGAAGAAAGCCTAACGCCATTTCTTCAGCGGCAACCAGTAACTTAAGCGCCCCAGCCGAACGAATCGGCTGGGGCGCTTTTGTGGGCGCCCGCCCAAATATTTATGATGGAGCAAGCATTGCGGCAGCATATCAGTCAGCCGCTAAATCAGGTACTAGGCCTCCATTTAGAAAAAGTCGTTTATCATGATGTATGTCCAGTAGAGTACCTGACTACCAATAACAACGGCACCGATATTATCTCGCACCAACTGGAACTCGTCTTTGCCGGCGGCGCTACGATATACCTCAGTTGGGTAAACGTGGCAGGCTGGATGACCTATAGCCTAGGGATAGCACACGAATCGTTCTGCACCGGTGCTGAAAGGTATCTACCGCCAATTGTTTATTGGCAACACTTTATCGGTCAGCCTTTAACCAGCTTTGAGGTATACGGACACCAAGAAGAAACCTGGATAGAGAAAGGGAATGAGGGCGAGAAAAAGAATACTTTTTATAACGAGCCGCACCTAGTGATTCTTCACTTTGCGACCCATCAAGTGGGGGTGGCCAACTGGTACGCAGAAGACAATTTCCTTCCTCGACTGCCTATAGGCGATGACTTGTGGATTCTGTTTAGGCCACAAGAAATAGCCTGGCATATAAAAGCGCTAAGCCTCGATAAACTCGAAGCCTAGCGCTTTATATATAGAGCATAAACAGCTTCTATTTTCCTACCACTTTAAACAGCATGCCAGCCGTCATTTTATCGGTGGTTTTCATGCCGTTGAGGATGGCCATTTCCTCGTAGCGCTTGCTGGAAATGCCGTTGGCGGCGAGGGCCGAGGCCAAGGTTTGGCCGGCTTTGGCGGTGCGGATGCGGATGCGTTCGGGCTGACGGTTAATTTTAGCAGCGTCGGTGAGACGGCGGAAACCTTGGGCGGTGCGCTGGAAGGTGTCGCCGTAGGTGCCGAGGGTGCCGGGGCCACAGAGGCCTACCAGGGCGTAGATCGTCTGGCTGTCCTGGATGAGGTAGGTCAAGGTGCTGGCCGTGATGCCCTGCTGGCCGGTCTGCTGGTCCTGCCCTACCTGGTCGCCCTGGATAACCATGGCCGGGAAGCCGTTGATGGTGGTTTTCTGGGCCTGGGCGTTCTGGAGCTTCAACTGCTGCGACAGGGCCTGGGCGGTTTCATCGAGGCCTTTGTTGCCGGCAGGCAGCAGAATCTGCACGGCCTTGCCGTTGGGCTCGGCCATCTGGAACTGGCTGGGTGAGTTCTGCGACTTCCAGCCCTGCGGAATCGGGAACTGGAACTTCAGGTCGGGGTGGTAGAACACGCTGTTTTCCACGTAGCCTTCGCGCGGGTTGTCGCCGTAGGGCAGGCCCTCAATCAGGCGCAGGTACTGGTCGCGGTTCACGGCCAACTGGCGGCCTGCCTGCTGCTCGGCCTGGGCAGCTAGCTTTTTCACGTTGGAGTAACGGTCGGCGGAGTTGGGGTGCGACGACAGGAAAGTGGGCACGGTGGCCGCGCCGCTGCTCTGCTCGGTGCGCGAGAGAGTCAGGAAGAAATCGGCCATCGAAGCCGGGTCGTAGCCGATTTTGCTGGAATACTTCACGCCCAGTTGGTCGGATTCGGTTTCGTCGTCGCGGCCATATTTCAGCAGCCCCAGCCCCACTACCTGCGAAGCCGGCTGGGCAATGGAGGCCACCCGCTTCGAGAGAATGGAGCCCAGAATCAGGGCGCCGTTGGCAATGGTGGAACGCGTCTGCTGCTTCTGGCCGTGGCGGGCCGTGATGTGCCCGATTTCGTGGCCGAGCACCCCGCTGAACTGGGCCTCATTGTTGAAGTGGGCCAGAATGCCGCGGGTGAAGTACACGTGGCCGTCGGGGGTGGCAAAGGCGTTGATGATGGGCGAATCGACCACCGTGAAGCCTTTCACGTCGGCGGGGCGGTCGGAAATACGGCCCATCTGCATGCCCTTCTGGTCAATGTAAGCCTGCAGCTTGGCGTTGTCGAGCAGGCCGAACTGGGCAATTACCTGCGGATCGGGCTGGGCGCCCTGTACGGGCAGCGCTACAGCAGCCGGAGCAGAAGCGGCCGGAGTGGCCACCGGATGAGAATCGGCCAGGGGCAACAGAGCCAGGGCGGAGCTGGCGTACAGAATATGCGAGAGGGTTGTGTGCATGAGAGAAGAATGAACTTGGGAAAGGGAGGCGGCGGGAGAATATATACCTGCAACGAACCTCCTCAGGACAAAGGTTACGCTACGCCAGCTTGCTTACCGAATTCCGTGCCGATTCAGCGCACATGCTCCGCAGCCTCCCCTTCTCGCGCCTCTTGTTGCTCTTCCAGTTCCACCGCTGTAAGGCGGCCATGGCGGCGGTCCAGCCAGTCCATTACGGGCGTGGCCAGGGCGCCATGCAGCACAATCGACGTCAGCACGGTGAAGCCGGTAATGGCCCACATTTCCCGCGCATCAGCGAAATGATGGCTGTGAATGGCGTAGGCTAGATAGAAGAAGGAGCCAATGCCCCGAATCCCGAAAAACGAAATCACCAACCGCTCGGGCCACGATACGCGACTGCGGCCCAAGGTAAGAATACCGCCCATCGGCCGCAAAATCAGCAGCAGAAACAGGCCCAGCGCGGCTCCGGTCCAGGTGAGTGGAGCCAGCAACCCGCGCACAATAGCGCCCCCGAACAGAATCAGAATCACGACAATAAGCAGCCGTTCTATCTGGTCTGTGAATTCGTGCATCTCGGTGTGGTATTCGTGGCTGCGCTCATGCGCCCGCAACGTAACAGCCGCCACAAATACAGCCAGGAACCCATAGCCATGCACAAGCTCCGTGACGCCATAGGCCGTGAGCGTGACGGCCAAAGCCACAAACCCGTAGGCCTCGGGGTTGATACGGACGCGGTGCGGCAAATCAAATATCAGAAACGACAACACCCGCCCTGCCAGCCAGCCTGCCCCTACGCCTACCGCTATGCGGTAGCCCACATCCATCCAGGCCCAGTGGAGCAGGCGCTCGGCCATAGGCACTGCGGCCAGCGGCAGCAGCACAATGGCTAGATACACGAACGGAAACGCCAGCCCATCGTTGAGGCCGGCCTCGCCGGTAAGGGCGAAACGCACGTTGTCTTCGCGGCCTTCGCCGGGTTTGCCCACTTGCACGTCGCCGGCCAGCACGGGGTCGGTGGGGGCCAGCGTGGCAGCCAGCAGCACGGCCGAGGCAGGCAGCATGCCGCCCAACCGCCAAGCTACCACCGCAAACACGCCAATAGTGATGGTCATGAGCACCATCACCAGTTGCAGCGGTGCCCGCCAGCGCATCAACGAAAACTTGCGGTCAATCTTGAGGCCGGTGCCGGTTAGGGCCACCGTCACGCAGATTTCGGTGAGGTGCATGGCGAAACCGGAGTTGGCCACGGGGTCGGGGTTAGGCAAACCCAGCGGCAACCAGAACACCAGCGCCCCCAACCCCACAAACAGAATCGGGTACGAGAGTGGAAATTTTTTCAGCAACGACGGCAGCCAAGCCACGGCCAGAATGGCCACGCCCAGGATTACCAGGATCAGGTTGTAGTGCGACATGCAACGGCAGGCTCAGCAGAGCGCAATAGGTTCAGAACTGCAGTTTTACGCAGCCTCACCTGTTTCGACTGAGTTCGGTCGGTGCTGCCTCACGGCCGGCGGCGGTTCACGTCGAGGCTCTGGTAGCCGATGAGCAGGTCGGCGCGGGTGCCCGGCGGGCGGTAATACACCAGCAGGTCGTACTGGTTTTCGGTTTCCTGGTGGCTGCCTTCCAACACCACGCTGTTGGGGCCCTGCGGGGTTTGGGTGGCGTACACGTAGTTATAGTAGCCCTGCTTGAGCAGCGCGTGGCCGGTGTAGCGCTGGTTGGCGGCGTCGTAGGTCAGCCGGAACTCGTCTTTGAGCTGCCAGTCTGTGAGGGCGCCCAGCACATACACGGGGCCGGCGGCGGGCTGCTCGGCCTTCAACTGAAACGTCACGTCTAGGTAGTCGGCGTTGGTGGCGCCGTTGCCGTACTCGCGGCTCTCAATCACGCGCTGGCCGTTGATGTCGTCGAGCTGGGTGTAGGCCTGGCCGTTGCGGGAGCCGTCGAGTTGCAGCAGCGCTTGCCGGGGCGAGGCTTCGGCATCCAGCTGCGCCACCCCGATGCCCAGGCTGCGGAACGTGCGCAGGTCGAAGAAGCGGAACTCGCTCAAGGCCGGAAAGGCGTTTTCGAAGTTGAAATACTGGTAGTCGAGCTGCCGGTCGATGTCGCGCACGAAGGTGGGGCGCAGGTTGTACTTGGCGTTGTCCCAGCGGAAGTTCTGGCGCAGCACCACCTTCACCTCCTGGGCCGGGTTCACGAGCTGCATGTTGTAGCGGATGCCAAAATCAATCTGCTGCAGAGTATAGCGCTCCTGCCCCGCCACCGGAATGCCCTGCTTCATCGAAATCTGCACGCTGTTGTCGTACACCAGCAGGCGGCGGCTGAGCAGCGGCGTGCCGCCGGGGCTTTGCACCACCAGCAGGTAGTTGCCGCTCAGCTTCACGCGCGGCACCTGCATCCGGTAGTGGTAGTAGGGCACCTTGGTGTTGACGGAGGTGCGGTAGTTGGTGATGAGAATCTCGTTTATCTCGTTCAGAAACTGGATATCCGTGAGAATAGACGGCTTCCAGTCCAGGTCGCAGTGCACGAGCTTGGCCGTGAGGCGCTGGCTCTGGTCGCCGAGCACATCAAACTCCAGGGCAATGGGCTGCTCCTGGCTGATGGGCACCACCGGCGGCGTGAAGATTTCGTTGATGCTGCCCGACTGCACGTAGCACTGCACGCTGCGCACGTTGGGGTCGTAGGTGTAGTCCTGGTAGCGCAGGGTTTTGTCGGCGTAGTACTCGGGCGGCGCGGTGGCTTGGCCAGGCGTAGCGGGCCGGCGGGCGGCGTTGGGGTCGGTGATGGGCGTACCCAACGGCACGCAGGCTGTGACTAGCAGCAGGAGAAGGGAAGCGAGAGAGAAACGAGGCATGAGGGCGAATGTAGCGCGAAGCTTTTGCTTCGCACTTTGTTGAACGGCAATCAGCAAATGGTAGCTTATCTTGAAAACGCAGGTATGTACGATACGCGAAGCAAAGGCTTGGCGCTACGCCACCCGGCGGCTTTCCTATTTCCTTAATCCCCAGCCCCGCCCTCGAAAGCTAACATGACAGCACAATAACAATGGACTACAAACAGACAAAAGGCAACGAAATCAAAGGAGACTTAGAAATATCCGTCTTTTACAACGAAGAGAAGTATGAGGGAAAAACAGAAAAGTGGAGTGAGGTTCTGATACACGGAAGCCCCGAAGGACTTAAGTCTCTGGCGAAACTCCTTATAGAAATAGCTGAGCTCGACCAGGAAAAAGTAGCCGACAAATATTTGCCGGTCGGGGCAAAAGAGCATTATCACCTGAGGCCCGGTTTTGAATTATCAAGGAGTTCTGTTGAAGTAATCGTCGGCAGACTGGATGCCAAAGGAACCGGGGCATTTCACGAAGGTTACATAGGCAAGTAAACCAAACAAGCCCCGCCCAAAGCCTATGGCTTCGGACGGGGCTTGTTGAATATGACCAACTGGTGGTCTGGGAAATTATTAGTTCTGGTGCAGGTCGAAACGGTCCAGGTTCATCACTTTGGTCCAGGCAGCTACGAAGTCGCGCAGGAACTTGGGTTGGGCGTCGTTAGTACCGTAGACTTCGGCAATGGCGCGCAGCTCCGTGTTCGAGCCGAAGATGAGGTCGACGCGGGTGCCGGTCCACTTCACCTGGCGGGTTTTGCGGTCGAGGCCCTCGAACAGTTCGTCAGCCTCGGAGGTGGCGCGCCAAGTGGTGCCCATGTCCAGCAGGTTCACGAAGTAGTCGTTGGTGAGCTGGCCGGGGCGGGTGGTGAACACACCGTGGCGCGAGCCGTCGTAGTTGGCGTCGAGTACGCGCAGGCCACCTACCAGCACCGTCATTTCGGGGGCCGTGAGGGTCAGCAGCTGGGCGCGGTCGATGAGCATGGCTTCGGCCACGGCCTCGTGGTGCTGGGCCAGGTAGTTGCGGAAGCCTTCGGCGCTGGGCTCCAGGGCCTCAAACGACTGAGCGTCGGTCTGCTCCTGAGTGGCATCCGTACGGCCGGGGGCGAAGGGCACCTCCACCGCGTGACCCGCCGCGCGGGCCGCCAGCTCGATGCCGACGCCGCCGCCCAGCACGATCAGGTCGGCCAGGGAAACCTGCTTACCGCCGGTCTGGCTGGCGTTGAACTCCTGCTGAATGGCCGTGAGCTTATCCAGCACTTTGTCCAGCTCGGCGGGGTTGTTGGCGGTCCAGTACTTCTGCGGAATCAGGCGGATGCGGGCACCGTTGGCACCGCCACGCTTGTCGGAGCCGCGGAACGTGGAGGCCGAAGCCCAGGCCGTGCGCACCAGCTCGGCCACCGTCAGGCCCGAGTTGGCCAGCGCGTCTTTCAACATAGCCACATCGGCCTCGTCAATCGGGGCGTAGTCGGCTTTCGGCAGCGGGTCCTGCCAGATCAGCTCCTCGGCGGGTACCTCGGGGCCCACGTAGCGCGAAATGGGGCCCATGTCGCGGTGGGTGAGCTTAAACCAGGCGCGGCTGAAGGCATCGGCAAACTCCTCGGGGTTTTCGAGGAAGCGGCGCGAAATCTTCTCGTAGATGGGGTCTACGCGCAGGGCTAGGTCGGAGGTGAGCATGAACGGGGCGTGCTTCTTCTCGGGGTCGTGGGCGTCCGGAATCAGGCCTTCGCCCGCGTTGTTCTTTGGCTTCCACTGGTGGGCACCGGCGGGGCTCTTGGTCAGCTCCCACTCAAACTCAAACAGGAATTTGAAGTAGTCGTGGCTCCACTGCGCGGGCGTGGACGTCCAGGCACCTTCCAGGCCGCTGGTGATGGTGTCGCCGGCGTTGCCAGTGCCGTAGGAGTTCTGCCAGCCCTGGCTCTGCTCGGCAATGCCAGCAGCGGCGGGCTCGTGCTTGATGTACTTAGCGGGGTCGGCGGCGCCGTGGGTTTTGCCGAAGGTGTGGCCGCCGGCAATCAGAGCCACGGTTTCCTCGTCGTTCATGGCCATGCGGCCGAAGGTTTCGCGGATGTCGCGAGCCGAGCCCATGGGGTCGGGGTTACCGTTGGGGCCTTCGGGATTCACGTAGATGAGGCCCATCTGCACGGCCGCCAGCGGCTTTTCCAGCTGCCGGTCGCCGGAGTAGCGCAGGTCGCCGCCCAGCCACTCTTTCTCCGAGCCCCAGTAGATTTCGTCCAGCGGCTCCCACACGTCGGCGCGGCCACCCGAGTAGCCGAACGGCTTGAAGCCCATCGACTCCAAAGCACAGTTGCCAGCCAGAATCATGAGGTCGGCCCAGGAAATCTGACGGCCGTATTTCTGCTTCACGGGCCACAGCAGCAGGCGGGCCTTGTCGAGGTTAGCATTATCGGGCCAGCTGTTGAGCGGAGCGAAACGCTGCATGCCCGAGCCGGCACCGCCGCGGCCGTCGGCAATGCGGTACGTGCCGGCCGAGTGCCAGGCCATGCGGATAAAGAACGGGCCGTAGTGGCCGTAGTCGGCGGGCCACCAGTCCTGGGAGGTGGTCATCAGCTCGAACAAATCCTGCTTCACGGCGTTCAGGTCGAGCTTCTTGAACTCTTCCACGTAGTTGAAGTCCGGGTCCATCGGGTCCGACAGGGTGGAGTGCTGCCGCAGGATGTTGAGGCGGAGCTGATTGGGCCACCAGTCGCGGTTGCGGGTGCCGCTGCCGGCCGCCTGCTTCAGCTCCCCGTTCAGGAACGGACACTTCGCCACGGAGGTGTCGTTCATGAAATACTCGGTGGTGTTGTTTTCGGGGGCGTGCCCCTTTTGTTCGTGCGCCATGGGGTTGTTTAAGAAGATGTAAACGGAACGCTGGGAATACTTTAGAGTCACCGCCAGCGCGTGGCGGCCGGACGGTCAGGCCCGCCGTTTCAGCGGCGGCTGGTTGTCGGGCTCAAAAGTAGGGAATGCCACCCAGATAAGAATCATTCTTATGTAGAAAGACAAAATAATGGTCCCGAATGTTTGCCGCCGCTGGTTTATAAAGGCGCTTACAGTCGTTCTTACGTCTCGCCTCACCCCCTGGCCCCCTCTCCGGAAAAGGAGAGGGGGAGCCTGACGAGTTGCGGTGCGGGCGGCAAATAGTAGCGCGAACTGTGTAGTTCGCGCCCCGCGCCGTTCGGATGGTTGTCGTTCTGGGGCACGAACTACACAGTTCGCGCTACTGCCGCCCTCCTTACTTCTCCGCACTACTTCGCTCGTATCGTTCAACTAGGGCGGTAGAGATGCTTCGGCAAGCTCAGCATGACGGACATTTCCAGCTTCAACCCTTCACCCTAAATAGCACAAAAAACGCCCCGCCGGCAGCACTAGGCTTCCGGCGGGGCGTTTTTTGCGTTATCGGGGCAGATTACATTTCAGCCAGCATTTCCCAACGGTCGTTGAGCTGGGCCAACTCTTTTTTCACCTGCTCGAACTTGAGGGTGGCATCCTTGAGCTGGGCGGCGTTCTGGTAGATCTGGGGGTCAGCGAGCTGCTTTTCGTACACGGCTAGCTCCTTTTCCCGCTCGTCAATCTTCTTTTCCACTTCGGCCAGCTCCTTCAGGGCCTTTTTCTGGTCGGGCGAAGGAGTTTTGGCGGGCGCGGCTTCTACCTTCTTCTCCTCTTTCGGCAGCGGCTTGGGGGCCGAAGGCGAAGGCAGGCCGGCTTTCTTGGCGGCCTTCTCGCGGTCTTCCTGCCACTGCTCGTACTCGGCGTAGGTGCCGGGGTACTCCTTCAACTGGAAGTCCTCGATGTACCAGATCTTGTTGGCCACGTTCTCCACGAAGAACCGGTCGTGACTAATCACGATGTAGGTGCCCTGGTACTGATCAAGCGCCTGGATCAGGATGTTGACCGACTGCATATCCAGGTGGTTGGTCGGTTCGTCGAGTAGCAGGAAGTTGGCTTCCGAAATCAGGGTTTTGGCCAGCGCCACGCGGCTTTTCTCGCCGCCCGAAAGCACCTTGATTTTCTTGTACACTTCGTCGCCGGTGAACAGGAACGAGCCCAGCACCGAGCGCAACTCCATTTCCGAGCGCCGTGAGCCGGCCTCCACCATCTCCTGCAGAATCTCGTTTTCGATGCGCAGGCTCTCCAGCTGGTGCTGAGCGTAGAACGACATAATCACGTTGTGGCCCATCTGGTGATTGCCGTTGGTAGGCGCCTCCTGCCCCGCTACCAGCCGCATCAGCGTGGATTTGCCCTTGCCGTTGGCCCCGATAAGGGCAATTTTGTCGCCCCGCTCGATGTGCACGTGCGTGTCACGGAAGATGAGCTTCTCGCCGTACTTCTTGCCCACGTGCTCCATGCGCAGAATGTGGCGGCCGGGCGTGACGGTGAAGTTGAACTTGATATTCACCTTGGCGTCGTCGCCGGCCACGTCCTCGATACGCTCCAGCTTGTCCAGCGCCTTCACGCGGCTCTGGGCCTGCTTGGCTTTGCTGGCCTTGGCCTTGAACCGCTCGATGAACCGCTCGGCCTGCTTGATCTGGGCCTGCTGGTTCTCGAAGGCGCCCTTCTGAATGGCGTTGCGCTCCTCCTTTTCTTCGAGGTAGAACGAGTAGTTGCCGGCGTACGGCACCAGCTTGCCGCCAGTCACTTCCACGGTGGTGTTGGTGGTGCGGTCCAGGAATTCCCGGTCGTGGCTCACGATGATAACGGCACCTTCGTAGCCGGCCAGGTAGTTTTCAATCCACTTGATGGAGGGCAAGTCCAAGTGGTTGGTTGGTTCGTCGAGCAGCAGCAGCGAGGGTTGCTGGAGCAGGATTTTGGCCAGCATCACGCGCATGCGCCAGCCACCCGAAAACAGCTTCAGCGGGCGCTGCAGCTCCTCGGTAGTGAAGCCCAGACCTTCCAGAATCTCCTCGGTGCGGGCCTGCATGGTGTAGCCGCCCAGCGACTCGAACCGCTCCTGCAGATCAGCCAGCTTCTCCACCAAATCGTCGGTGTAGTTGGTTTCGAACTCCACCAGAATGGCATCGATCTTCTTCTGCAGATCCAGGGCCTCCGAGAAGGCCTGCATGGCCACCACCAGGATGGACTCGTGCGAGTCGTAGCTGAGCAGATCCTGGTTGAGGAAGCCCAGGCTCACGTCCTTGCTCATGGAGATGCTGCCGCCATCGGGCTTGTATTCGCCCACCAGAATGCGCAGCAGCGTGGATTTGCCCCGGCCGTTGAGCCCGATCAGGCCAATCTTATCCTTGGGTTTGATATGGAGGCTGGCCTTGTCGTAGAGCGTACGGGAGCCGAAATGGAAGTCGAGGTCGGTAATGGAAATCATCCTACTTTGCGGGGCTTGAGGCCGCAAAGGTACGGGTTTGAGACGATGCAATTCTGACTACTCTACAACAAGCTATACTGTGCGCTACCAACAGCTCAACCACAACTGGAATGCTGACCCGAATGCTCCGGAGCCCCACCTAACTGCTGCGGGACAAACCTTGCGGCTTGAGTTTCGCCTGAATGCCTTCCAGTTCGAGCAATTTCAGGAAGGCGACAAGGCGTGTCTGACGTTCCGGAACTGTCACAAATACTCCTTCAATACGCTGAATGATGAAGGCTATCACAGAGGGCAGCACCGCTACAACGACCAACAATTGCCGTGGGGAGAGTTTTATGAGCTGTTTACCGACTGGCAGGCTGACTTCCCGCAGTATGCCCTTACTCTTGGGTCAGTCGCTGGCTCCACTCAGCTTCACCACTTTGTGTTTTTTCTGAGAGACAACACTTTCGAATGCGTGGCGGAGAGCTGGGATTTCCACCTCGTTGAATAGTTACTCAGCAGAATATTATGAGGAAAACCCTAATCAGACTCGCTACCCAGGAGTTGCTCACGCCAACCTGGGAAATGACCAAGCAGCTGTTAGAATGTATGGAAGTGGAACTCGTTGAACAACTTCCCAAGCTGGAAGGCATTGTTGTCAAGCAGGATATTGGCCGGGCAACTGTATACGTAGCCGTAAAAGGCGAGCCTTTCTACATTGGTGTTGAGTTCGATATAGCAGGGGCCATTGAAATTAATGCGGTGCTTACTGAGCCACGCATTGGGTTATCCTACTTGGCCACTTCGGAGGAGTTCGACAGCGAGTTTCTGCTGAGCCTGACGCAACTGCCACCGACTGAAATAATTAAAAAAGGCGACTGGTTTCCGAACAATCAGTGGAGGTACAGCTACAGCAGCTTGTCTTACGAAGCAACTGATGCACCTGGCAGCTTTGAGGACAAGCTGAACGAGTTTTTGGCTTACCTGGAAAAAGACATTTCTGGTATAAATGCGCTGAGCCGTCACACAGGCGCGGACGACCTCCTTGTCACCGTCTGGCACCATATATCCAACGGCAATTTCACTCAGCTATATCTCACCAAGGGCCATGTCGCACGGCTTGCCAAACTCGGTTTGTCAGTGACTTTCGATCTGTATGCTCGAGGACAAGCTCTTAAATAATCAATAACAGTTGCTGCATGGTATGATACAACAAAAAGCACTTGACGATCTTGAACGGCATCTATCCGAAGTATTACTGGCTGCTACTATGCGCTATTGGTGTGATGGAGTGCTCGGGCCAGAATGGGAGGAACACCACCGACCAGAACATGTAGTAATGAGCCGGCAGATTACGTTGAGGGCTTGGGTAGATGAAGGCCGCACCAAAGGCAGAAATGCAAACAGGCGCTTTATAAACTGGTTGTTTGCTTAGGCCAAATTTCGCTTGACAGTTACCTAAGCAATGGGGAATTAACGAATCATTTATCGGCTATGAGTTTGGTTAGCTTAGACATCGAAAAGCAGACCATAGAAATTCAGCTGCCATAAAAGCCCTCCCCCCTCAAACACCTCCGCCCACTGTAGCCGTAGCGCTGGCAGCGTGGCCACCGGCATCAGGCCAGGCGGGTAAAGCTCACCGCGCATCTGGGTAACGGCCGGGTAACCCAAAAACCGCTACGGCACCGCCGCGTACCTTGCGGTATGAAACTGCTCCTGCTTGCCCCGCTCCTGCTCCTGGCCGCCTGCACCTCCACCGACCGCGAGTCGTCGGGCCAGAGCATGGCCGAAACCATTCCGGACGACCTCAAGAGTGAGCAATCCACGACCGAAGCCGTGGGCGAAACCGGCCGCAACCACGGCTACATCCGGCGCTTCTACCAGCAAAACGGGCAGTACTACGTGGACGTGGACTATGTGCAGTTTCTGAGCGGCGAGGCCGCCGTGGCCGCCGCTCGCCGCAAAGGCGACGCGGCCGTGGACGTGGTGAACGGCGACACCGTGTACTCGGTCTTCAACGATTATTACATCGTAAACGACAACCCGCAGGTGCGCACGCTACGCTTGGCGCCGCAGGCCACGTTCACGCTGTGGCGCGCCGGCGAAAACGGCCTGGAGCGCGTGCCGGCCACTCCGGCCAAACTGCAGGCCGATGTGCCGAAGGTGCTCACCCTCTCGCCGTTCATCATCGAAACCGAAAATGGCGTGGTGGTGAAGGCCGACGAGCAGTACGTGCCGTAGCGCCCCAGTCCGACGCCGGAGGCGTCCGACCGGTTGCCGCCCGCTTACGTTTGGGGCGCCGCCGTTGCTACGGCGCGCCCTTCAATTGGTCGGACGCCTCCTGCGTCGGACCGAGGGCGGCGTCGCTTACCCTACGAACGGCGCTTTGAACTCGGGTGCCACGCGCTTTTTGGCGGCTTGCTCGTAGGCGTAAGCCAGGCCCAGCAGCGGGCCTTCCTGCCAGGCGGCGCCCACAAACGAGAGGCCCACCGGCAGCCCGTAGACTTGGCCCATGGGCACCGTCACGTGCGGGTAGCCCGCCATGGCGGCCGGCGATGAAAAGCCGGGCCCGCCGCCCGAGTCGCCGTTGATCAGGTCGATGCAGCGGGCGGGGCTGTTGGTGATGGCCACAATGGCATCGAGTTGCTGCGCACGCAGCACGCCGTCGAGGGCGGCGCGGGCGCCTTGCTGCGACTTGCGCAGGGCTGCCAGGTACTTGGCGCTGCCCAGGCCTTCCAGCTTCTCAGAAGCTTCCAGAATCTCCTGCTGGAAGAAGGGCATGGCTTTGGGCTTGTTGCGGGTGTTGAAGGCAATGACGTCGGCCAGGGTTTTCACCTCCGCGCCAGCCGTGGCCAGGTACTTGTTCACGCCGTCCTTAAACTCGTAGAGCAGCACGTCGTATTCGGCCTCGCCCAGCGGGTCGGTCAGCTTCTCCACCTCCACTTCCACCACCGTAGCGCCCTGCGCCTTGAGCAGCTCTATGGCCGTTTTGAATAGCGCTATGGCGTCGGAAGCACCAGTGAGGTGGCCTTTCTCGATGCCCAGCCGCTTGCCGCGCAGGCTATTGGGCTGCAAGAACGTGGTGTAGTCGGCCGGAATCTTGCCGGCGCTGGCCTTGGTGACGACGTCGGCGGCGTCGGGGCCGGCCATGGCGGCCAGCAACAGGGCGGCATCGTGCACGGAGCGGGCCATGGGGCCGGCCGTGTCCTGGGTGGCCGAAATCGGGATGATGCCGGTGCGGCTCAGCAACCCCACCGTTGGCTTCACGCCCACCAGCCCGCAGCACGAGGCCGGCGACACAATGGAGCCATCGGTTTCGGTGCCGACGGCCACGGCGCACAGGTTGGCCGAAGCCGCCGCGCCCGAGCCGGCGCTGCTGCCGCTGGGCGTGCGGTCGAGGATGTAGGGGTTGCGGGTCTGGCCGCCGCGGCTGCTCCAGCCGCTGGTGCTGCGCGTGGAGCGGAAGTTGGCCCACTCGCTGAGGTTGGTTTTGCCCAGCACCACGGCCCCGGCCTCGCGCAGCTTCCGTACAATGAAGGCATCCTGGGTGGCCTTGTGGGCCGCCAGCGCCAGCGAGCCGGCGCTGGTGCGCATCTGGTCGGCGGTGTCGATGTTGTCTTTGATCAGGACCGGAATGCCATGCAGCAGGCCGCGCAGCTTGCCGGTTTTGCGCTCCTGGTCGAGCTGGTCGGCAATGGTCAGGGCGTCGGGGTTGAGCTCGATAACGGAATTGAGTTGCGGCCCGGCCTTGTCGATGGCTTCGATGCGCTTCAGGTACAACTCGCACAGCGCCCGCGCCGAGCGTTGGCCGCTTTTCATCTGCTCCTGCAGTTGCGCCACCGTGGCCTCGTGCAGCTCAAACGGCGCCATCTCTGATCCGGCCCCGGCCGCCGTACCGGCTTCCGGCACCGCCGACGAAGGCGACGACGAGCACGCGTCCAGCGTGAACGTGGATAGGGCCAGGCCGGCCAGGGAGCTGTTGCGCAGGAAGAGTCTACGGTTCATCGGGAGCAGGGTGCGGGGAAGGTGGTTTTGGCGGGGAAGATAGAACAGAATCGGGAGCTGCGGGCGGCAGATTTAGCCGGCCGAGCCCGGCCCCGGCTTCGGCTTGTTGCGCTGGCACTTCTCGCCGCAGTATTTCACCTCGTCCCAGCTGTTGCGCCACTTCTTGCGATACTCGAAGGGGCGGCCGCAGGTGAGGCAGATTTTGGTGGGCAGGTTGCCCTTGACGAGCTTTTGGGGAACAGGCATAAGGCAGATTCAGGCTGGCAACGTACTGCCCAAACACCGCCCCGCCTTCATTGGTTATAGCCGCTGCTTCACGCAAGCCGGGCCTGCTGCACGGCTCCCGCGCCGGTACTCCCATAATTCTACACGCCAACAGCCCGCCCAACCCCGTATTCAGGTAGGTACATAGTTCACGTTATTCCCTTCCCGACTCACATGCCCGTATTTTCTTTTATCACAGCACCCGCAGCCGGCCACATGCGGCACTTTGCAGCGGCCACCCTCCTGCTAGGCGGCCTGCTGACGGCCTCCTGCTCCAACGACGATGACGACGACATGGCCACGCCAACCGCCCCCGACTCGGTGGCCTTCACCGTGTCCAACCTCTACCCCGAAGGCGTGCAGTACGACGCCAAAAACAGCCGTTTCCTGGTCAGCTCCCTCACCACCGGCAATGTGGGCCAGGTGAAAGACGACGGCACCTACAGCGTCTTTGCCCCCGGCTCCGGCGCCGGCATCATTTCGGCGGTGGGCATGAACCTCGACGACAGCCGCAACCGTCTGCTGGTGGCCTCGTCCAACGGCACGCTGCGCAACGTGGCCAAGCTTGTGAGCTTCAACCGCGACAATGGGCAGGTGCTGTTCAACACCGACCTAGGCGCCCTGCGCAGCGCCCCCAACCACTTCGCCAATGACATTGCCGTAGATAACCAGGGCAACGCCTACGTCACCGACAGCTTCGCGCCGGTGATTTACAAGGTGGATGCGCAGGGCGTGGCCTCGGTGTTTCTCGACAATCAGCAGCTGGCCGCGCCAGCCGGTGCGTTCGGTCTCAATGGCATCGTGTTCCATCCCGACGGCTTTTTACTGGTGGCCAAGTCTGACGAAGGCGCGCTGTTCAAAGTGCCCGTCAGCAACCCCGCTGGCTTCACCCGCGTGACCACCACTGGCCTCGACCTGCGTGCTGCCGACGGCCTGTTGCTGCAGGACAGCAATACGCTGCAGGTAGTGACTAACAGCCAAAGCAAAGTGTACCGCCTCAGCACCAGCAACAGTTGGGCCGCTGCCACGCTCAGTAGCACTTTCGCTACACTGCCCCAGTACCCCACTACCCTCACCCGCCGCGGCGTCGACAGCTACGTGCTGTATGCCAACCTCGATAAGATGATGCAAAACCCGCCCGTGTCGGTGTTTACCATTGGTAAAGTGCGGTTTTAGGTACTGAGCCTTTAGGCAATCGTCTAAGATGAGTCAACAAAAAAGGGGCGAATCCTACGTAGGATTCGCCCCTTTTCTATGTGGTGATGGTGCAGTTAGAAGGTGTTGCCGGGAGCGGCTTGGCGGCGCAGCTCCTGCACTTCCCGCTCCAGCTCTAGCGTCCGGAAAGTCACTTTCACTTCCAGATCAGCGTAGGCGCGTTCCAGGTCTTGCTCCCGCTTGCGGAGAGCAAACTCGGTTTCCTTTTGCTCCTGGATATCGGTGCAGGTGCCAAACCATTGCTTGATGTGTCCCTGCTCGTCGAACTGCGGGCGGGCTTGCCCTAGGAACCATCGATAGTTGCCGTCCTTGGCTTTGAAGCGGTACTCGATTTCGTAGAAGTCGCCGGTGGCCAGCGAGTGGCCCCACACCTGCCGGGCCCGGTCCTGGTCGTCGGGGTGGAGCAGGTTGTTCCACATATCGGGCCCCACGCTGTCGGCCAGGGTGTAGCCCGTAAAATCTATCCAGCGCTGGTTGAAGTAGATATGGAAGCCGGTGGGGTCAGTAAACCAGACCAGTTGCGGAATAAAATCAGCGAGAAAGCGCATTTGCTCACTGGTTTGCTGCCGGAGCTGTTCTTCAGAAAAGATTGGTTCGGTATTCATGCAACGAAAGGCTTAGCAGGGCCGGGCCAGCTGGATTTCCATGCCCGACTGAAAGTAGAGGTTAAGTTGGCTTTGCAGGCCATCGGTAGAGCGCCGCAGGCGGGTGATGAGCGCGCGGGTTTCTTCCCGCAGTAAACGCAACTCCAGATACGGACGGTTCAGCAACGAGTCGCGCTCCATGGTCCACTGGCCGGAATCTTGCAGCTCGGGGGCCTGCACCTGCACCGTGCCGGGCCGGATAGAGAAGCGTGTGGCCAGTGCCAGCGAGCTATCCGGAGCGTTACGGTTGAGCACCCGGTCGGCTACGCACCAGTCGCCGGTGAGAAACTCCTCGGGTATCTGCTGCAGGTTCACGTCGAATAAAATATCGGTCATAGAGCAGAAAATGAGGGCTGAAAGAAGAGTTCGAACTTAAGCAGGTAACCTTACCCGCCAGACTCTGTTTCCGCCAAGCCTCAAATTTAGCAAAGAGTTCAACTACGCCCACTACCCGCAAGCCACACGGCTTCGCGCTACAGCCAGAAGCAGCGGCCAGCAGGGCTTTATTCGCCTTCGCTGAGCTTTTTGGCCAGCGGCGCCGGCACCCCGGCACTGTTGAGCAGCCCACTTACCAGCCCCTGCCGCCACAGCGAAAACACAGAGAAGCGCAGCTCCCGCGCGGAGGTCATGCGGCCCGGGCGCAGCTCCTGGCCGGCCTGGCGGGGGTTGTTGTCGCGCAAAAACACGCCGTTGACCAAGGTGGTGCCTACCCGCCGCAGCGCATCGCGCCGGCCCTGGCGGTTGAGCAAGTCCAGTTTGAGGTTGGTGTAGGACGCCCACATGGTACCCTGAGCCTGCCGGCGGTCCAGCTGCAACTGAAAGCGGATGGTGCCAATGTCACCGCTCCGAAACCGAATGCCGCGCGTGGGAACCACCATAGGGTTGAGAATGGCCAGCGGCGCGGCCCCGAACGAGCCAACCAAACTGTGACGCCCCTGGGCATCGAGCAGGTTGGCCCGCACCGCTACGCGGGCAAAGCTGCGGCCCTGCAGCACTCCGGCGGCTTCGCCGGTAAGGGGCCGGGTGGCACTCATGCGCCGCGGGTCGTTGCTGATGTTGCGGAGCGTAACTTGGAGCTGCCGGATGGCCAGTACGCCGGGCTGGGCGTTGCGTGGGGCGCGGTAGCTCATGCGCACCTCGCCGTCTTGGAGGCGCAGCCGGCGCACATCTACCCGCACCGGCAGCCTGCCAATAGATTCTGGTGTGACCACCGAGCGGTTGGGATTAATGGGTGGGCGGCCGTCGCTGGCCGTTACGACCCGCACGCGGCCCAACGCAATACTACTGGCCTGCAGGCTGCCGTGGCGGGCCAGCGCACCTATGTCAAAGCCTTGTGCCGCCAAGTGGTCTGCCTGCACCGATACGTGCGCAGCCTGGTGGCCCTTGCGGCGCGCCATGGCCTCTACCGACATAGTAGGCGCTACAGAAATGCGCGTAAGCATAAGCTGCCGGGCACGGGTGTCAACCTGCAAGCCGCTAAATGTGGCGTGATAATACGGAGCATCCATCTCCAGCCGCCCACTACCGGCACGCAGTTGCCAGGCCCGGGCATAGAACAGATTGTGCGCCGCATTGTAGGCGGCTGCCGTGGGCCGGATTTCTGTCCCGACAAGCGCGATACGGCGCAATTCCGGCCGGTGGTCTTCTCCCAGCACCCGCACCTGTCCGTCGGTTACGCGCACTTGGCCCAGCCGAATATCCTGGAAATAGGGAGCCAGCAGTTGGTGCGGCGGGGGTGGCGCTACGCCAGGCAACGTTACGGCCAATTGCGGTGCTACCAGCACCAACGAATCGGCCCGGAACCGACCGCCGGTTAGCGCGGCAGCGGCCAGGCCCGCCAGTTGCAGTTGCGGCAGCCACAGCGCCACCCGGGCGTCGGGTGTGCGCTGGCTGCTAATGGCCCGTAGCGGCACCAGCCGCACGGAGTCGAGCTGCACCTGCTGGCTGGCAGAAGCCAGATGCAGCTGCCCTACACGCACCACATGGCCGGGCACCCGCGCCAGCAGGCCCCGGGCATGGGCGGTCAGGCTGCGGGCGTAGCCAATGCGAGTGGTGTCGGCGGCCCCGGCGGCACTCAGCTCTACGTCGGTGGCTTGCAGCGACGCCTGGCGGAGCTGGGCCACGGCGTGGTGTACGGTGCCGTAGCGCAGCTGCGCCCGGCGCACGGCCACCCTTCTCAGGCGCAGGCCAAGCAACCCTAGTGGCAGCTGCTGGTAGAGAGGCCGGGCCGTATCAGCCGGGGCCGGCAGCCGGGCCAGCCGCAACCGCACGGAATCCAGCACCACACTATCTATGGGCACTACCTGGCGGCGAACCACCGCCAGCAGCCCAACGCCCGCCACCTGAAGTTCTTTAACAGCCAGCTGTAGATCGGGCAGCCGGGCGGTATCGGCGGCGGCAGTTGGCTGGGTGCGAAGCTGCAATGCCCGGGCCGTGACCGTGCGGGCCCAGAGGTGGGTTTCCAGCTCGCCGATGCGCAGTTCATAGCGGCCTTTGCTGGCAGTGCGAACCTGCTTTTCCAGGGTCTGGCGCAGCCACGGGTCGAGCCCAAACACAATAAACACCACTGTCAGCAACACCAGTAGCAGGCCCACGGCACTCACCCACCAGCCCCAGCCCCGGCGGGGCGCGGCAGAAACAGACATGGCAGCAGAATCGGTGGTGGGTTGGGACACGAGCGGTTACGTACTGCCACAGTGGCAATGAGAAGTCAGAGGGCGTAACCGGCGAGGCAGCCGTACGGTTTACATATGCGCCTGGGGTTCTCCGCCCGGCAGCCCTGCCCTTACGGCAAATCACCGGGCCAGGGCGAAGCTCGGCGGCAGTTTGTTGCAGTTTACCGGCTAATCTGACTTGCAATGCGTTGGCGCCGCAACCATCCGGCGCCAAGAGAGTAACAGTAGGCCGGCTGGCGGCCACAGTCCCCGCTCATTGTTCTACTCGTTTATCAACCGATGCTCGCCATAACATCTGTGCTGAACCCGCAAAATGCGGAGCGGATCAACCGCATTATCAAAAGCCTGGAAACTGAGTTTGGCCTCGACGACGTGCAGGCCACGCCCGAGCCGCACCTGACCTATCAATTGGCGGGTGTGCGCAAGCTCTCGGCCCTCAATCAGGTGCTGCGTGAAGTAGCCCGTCAGACGGTGCCTTTTCCGGCCTTCACCACCGGCCTGGGGCTGTTTCCGGGGCCCAATCCGGTTATCTACATTCCGGTGCTGCGCTCCGAGGCCCTTAACCGGCTGCACCAGCGCATTATTGAGGCCACCAGGCCGCTGTGCCTGCGCACCGACAAGTTCAGCGGGCCCGACTGCTGGCTGCCACACATCTCGCTGGCCCTGCACGATACCACGCCTGAACTGTTGGGACCGGTGCTGCAGTACCTCAACCAGCAGACCTTCAACCTGAAGCTGGCCATCAACAACCTGACGATTATGCGCCAGGAAGGCGAGCAGTTTCTGCCCGAAAAGGTGTTTCACTTTGAGGGCCACAAGCAGGACGTGGCGCCGCTGCTCTTCTAATCACGGATTTTTGCGGATTAGCCGGATTACGCGGATTTTGTGGACGGCGCGGTACCACCGTCGTTGCTGACGGCTGAACTTATCGTTTAGTGGTACCACGAAGCCATGCGAGCAATTCGTAGCACCACAGCACAGCGTCCACAAAATCCGTGCAATCCGGCTAATCCGCAAAAATCCGTGAGTAGCTTTGCCCTTACCAATTCACCTACTGACCTTCGCTCATGTACCAAACCGTACTTGTCCTGCATTCCTGGAGCCGCTGGCTCGTGCTTATTTTCGGGCTGATTGCCATTTTCCGCGCTTTTGCGGGATGGCAGGGCCGCAAGCCTTTCTTGGGCGCCGATAACGGCATGGGCGCTTCCTTCGTGGGCTCCATGCACCTGCAACTGCTGCTGGGCCTGATTCTGTACTTCGGCCTGAGCCCGTTCGGCGTGAAGGCCTTTGAAACGGCCGGCGGCGCCGTGATGAAGGACCCCACCGGCCGCTTCTGGGCCGTGGAGCACCTCGTGACGATGGTGCTGGCCGTGGTGGCCGCCCAGGTGGGCCGCACGCTTTCCAAGAAAGCCACCGACCCGGTGCTCAAGCACAAGAAGGCCTTCATCTGGTTTACAATTGCGCTGCTGCTGGTGCTGCTCATGATTCCGTGGGGCATCTGGAACCCGGCCCGCCCGCTGTTCCGCTTCTAGCCGCTCTGGCTCACCAAACGGCCCGCTTATCCTCAGGATAGGCGGGCCGTTTTGCGTGATATGGGCAGCCCCGGCGGCTTAGGGGTTCATGAGCAGGAACAGTAGGTTGTGGTAGAGAATACCCTGCTCGCCGTCGTGCATTCCGTCGAGGCCGGCATCTTCCAGCAGCGCCTCCACCTCTTCGTAGTCGGTGAGGAACTCAATTTCGGGCTCGTCCTCGCCTGGCACCTGGGTGTGGGCCAGATAGCGCCGCTACGGCTCTACCGTAATGAACAGCTTCTGGTGGCGGGTCTGGGCAATAAGCAGCGCCTCGTACGCCTCAACTGTATCCTCGTCGAGGTGGACGTAGACGGTCGTCTTTTCGGCGGCGGCGGTGTGCAGCAGGTAGGTGGCGGGGTCGAGGGGCATGGCGAAGGGGCCTGGGTGAGGAAGCAGGCCAAAGGTAGCAGTTACGGCCGGGCCGGCTGCCCCGCGTCACCAGCAGCCGGCCGGTAACTCTATGACTTTTTATTATTCAATTTCGCTATTACCCAACTAGCAATGCTTCAGCATACATGCTGCATATCTAATAATTATATAATAAAAATTATACCTTGACCTAAGCCGTTGGTCAACGGCCGCTTGCCTCACCCTTCTCCCCTATTCCCTATGAGCCAAAATCTTCTGGAACTCGTTCAGGACTACTTCGCCGGCGACACCGTGCGCCAGACCAGCACGGCGCTGGGCGAAAGTGAAAGCGGCATTGGCACGGCCCTGCGTAGCGTGGTGCCCATGGTGCTGGGCAGCCTGTTTGCCCGCTCACAGCAGCCGGGCGGCAGCGAGGCGCTGTTTGGCATGGCTCGGCAGGCGCACTCCAACGGTATCTTGGGCAACCTGGGCAGCCTGCTGGGCGGACTGAACAGTGGCAGCACCACCGCCCCGGCCACCGATGGCAGTCTGCTCAACCAGGGCAGTGAGCTGCTGCGCTCTGTGCTGGGCAGCAACTATGCGCCGGCCGTGGAAGGCGTGAGCCAGCAGGCCGGGGTGCGCACCTCTACCGTGAGCAGCCTGCTGAACATGGCCGTGCCCGTGGTGCTGGGGCTGCTGGGCCGCCACGCCGCCACCAACAACCTGGATGCGGCCGGCTTTGGCTCGTATCTGAATGGCCAGCGCGGCAGCATCATGGGGGCCCTCGGAAGCCTGCCCGGCGGCCTGGGGGGCATGCTTTCCGGCCTGGGCCTGGGAGCAGGAGCCGCGGCCACCGGCTTGGGCTCGGCGGCGCAAAACGTAGGCGCCGCGGTGCATAACACCGCCGAGCGCACCGCCGACACAATGCGCAGCACCGCCCGTGAGGTGGAAACTGCCGCCACCTCGCCCAGCCGCTGGCCCTGGCTGATTTTGCTGCTGCTAGGTTTGGGAGCCCTGTTCTACTTTATGCGCGGCTGCAACAAGACGCCCGATACGGCCGCCACCGATCCTGTGGCCGCCCCACCCGACACCACGCAAATGGTGGCCGCTCCCGCCGCCGCTGCGCCTACCGGCCGCTACGACGCGGCCAGCGGCAACTACATCTACGACACCGGCACCACCACCGACCTGGCCCTGCCCGACGGCACCCGCCTGAACGTGGGCAGCACTTCGGTGGAAGCCCGGCTGTTCAATTTCCTGAACGACAGCGGCCAGTCCGTGAGCGACGACAAAACTCAGGGCTGGATGAGCTTGGAACGGGTGTACTTCAACACCGGCAAATCGACGCTCACGGCCGAGTCGCAGGCGCAACTGAAGAACCTGGCCGCCATCCTGAAAGCCTTCCCCAACGCTGCCGTGAAGCTGGGCGGCTACACCGACAACCAGGGCCAGGCCGAAGCCAACCTGCTGCTCAGCGCCGACCGTGCCAACGCCGCCCGCAAAGCCGTAATGAACAACGGCATCGACCCCGGCCGGGTGTCGGCGGAGGGCTACGGCATCGAGCATCCCATTGCCTCCAACGACACGCCCGAGGGCCGCGCCCAGAACCGCCGCGTGGACGTGCGCGTGACCAAGAAGTAGCCGCCGCAACCCGCTGCTTCTGCCAGGCCCGCCGCTGATGTTCAGCGGCGGGCCTTTTTTGTGGCCGGGCCTGCCCCCAATGGTGGCCTTGGCAGGAAATCCTACCTTCAGGCCTCCGAACTTTTCCCACCCTCATTCCCACCCACCCCATGACAAACCCCGCCGACCATGCCTGCATCAACGGGCAGCGCCTGAACCCCGAAAGCCTGATGATGAGCTACGGCTACACGCCAGCCTGGAGCGAAGGCGCCATCAAGCCGCCCATTTTCCAGACCTCCACTTTCGTGTTCCGGAACGCCGAGGAAGGCAAGGCCTTCTTCGAGCTGGCCTACGGCCTGCGCCAGCAGCGCCCCGACGAGGAAATGGGCCTGATTTATTCCCGCCTCAACAACCCCAGCCTGGAAATTCTGGAGCACCGCCTCTGTCTTTGGGACGAAGCCGAGGAAGCCGCGTCCTTCGCCTCGGGCATGGCCGCCATCAGCACCACCCTGCTGGCGCTGCTGCAGCCCGGCGACGTGGTGCTGCACTCCGAGCCCGTGTACGGCGGCTCCGACTTCTTCCTGAAAAACGTGCTGCGCAAGTTCGGCATCGAGGCCGTGGGCTTCCGACCCACCGCCACGCCCCAGGAAATGGAGGCTTTGGCCGCTGGTATTGCGCCCGGCCGCCTGGCCATGTTGTTTGTGGAAACGCCCGCCAACCCCACCAACCACCTCGTAGACCTGGAAGCCTGCGCCGCCCTGGCCCGCCGCCACAGCACCGCCGAAAAACCCGTGCGTCTGGTAGTAGACAATACCTTCCTCGGCCCGGTGTTCCAGCACCCGCTTAAGCATGGAGCCGATGTGGTGCTGTACTCGGCCACCAAGTTTCTGGGCGGCCACTCCGACCTCATTGCCGGCGCCGCCCTCAGCAGCCGCGCCCTCATGAAGGAAATCAAGGCCATGCGCACCTTTATGGGCACCATGTGCGACCCTAACACCGGCTGGATGCTGATGCGCAGCCTCGAAACCCTGAAGCTGCGCATGGAGCGCGCCGCCACCTCCGCCCAGCTCATTGCCGACTGGCTGCGGGAGCACCCGCTGGTGGCCCGCACTTACTACCTTACTCACCTGGAGCACTGCCCCGTGCAGCAGGATATCTACCAGCGCCACTGCCTCGCGCCGGGCTCCATGATTTCGTTTGACATCCGGGGCGGCGAGGCGGAGGCCTTCCGCTTCCTCAACGCGCTGCGCCTCATCAAGCTGGCCGTGAGCCTGGGCGGCACCGAAAGCCTGGCGGAGCACCCCGCCACCATGACCCACTCCGACATCACGCCCGCCGAGCAGCACGAAATGGGCATCTCTCCCCGGATGATTCGCCTCAGCATCGGCGTGGAGGACCCGCGGGACCTGATGCTGGACCTGAGCCAGGCGTTTGAGGCTGTGGGCCTGCCGCAAGCGGTGCGGGAGGTTGAAATGGCCTAACATTAGCCCGTATGCATACCCAGCATGAAACCCAGGCCGCCTATTACTATTCTTGTCTCTACAATTCGCTGGTGCTGCTGGCCGCCTCACCGGATTATCTGGCGAAACTCGCTGGGCCCACGTTTGACCCCGTTTTTGAGTTGGAAGCTGAGTTTGATTATGCCTTCCGGTATCCGGCTTTTGAAGAAGTTTTCACGACCGGTAAAGTGAGCGAATTGTTGAAGGATGAATTGCTTACGCTCAAGAGCCGCGTGCTTGCTCTGCCACCGGAGGCCTGGCACTGGGACTCCATCAGTTCAGCTGTGGCATGGCAAGAAATACGAGTTAAAGCCGATAGCCTTCTAACCCACTTAGGCGAGTTGAGACGGGAGTACGATTTCAGCTTCACCATCCATATTCCGAGCCAGTCATAAAAATAAAAAGTCCGCCGCTGGCTATCAGCAGCGGGCTTTTTTATGCAGTATTTAGTATTATTAATTCTTCAATCCTACATCCTGCTGCATCCAGCCTTCCACAGTATGTCCTCCGTCTCCTTGGTTTCTGCACCTGTTGCCGCGCACCAGTCCCATCCTTCAGAAGCGGCGCACACCTCTTCGGCCTGCCTGAACTGCGGCCACCCCGTACCCGACCGGTTCTGCGGGCGCTGCGGGCAGGACGCCCACCACACCCACCGGTTCACGATGGCCGACATGCCCCACGACGTGCTGCACAGCATCTGGCACGTTGATAAGGGCATTCTGTACACGCTGCGCACCATGGTTCGCCGGCCGGGCCCTACCATCCGCGAGTACCTGGCCGGCAAGCGCGTCGACCACTTCCGGCCCCTGTCGCTGCTGTTTTTCATCACCGGCCTCTACGCGCTGCTGTACGCAGCGCTGCACATCGACATGATGCCGCCCCGCGACCCGGCCATGCCCGAGGCCGTGTATCAGATGCAGGCCTCGTCCACTACCTTCTTCATGAAGTACCTGAGCTGGTTTTACGTGGCCATGGTGCCGGCCTGGGCGCTGGCGGCCCGCCTGTGTTTGCGGCGCGGCGGCTACAACTACGCCGAGTGCCTCATCATTGCCTCGTTCATCACGGCCATCAATAACTTCCTTACGCTATTGTTACTGCCCGTCACGTACGCCTACAGCGGCACGCCCCAGATTCAGTCGTTCAGCCTCTACGCGCTGCTGCTGGTGACTGGCTACGCCTCGTGGGCCTATGGCAACCTGCTCAATCATACCACCCTGGGCTGGCTGGGCCGCCTCTGGCGCGGCTTCCTGACCTTTATGCTGGGCTACGGAATGGTGATGGTGGTGATGATGGTAGCGATGTTTACCTCCAACTGGTCCAGCATCAAACAATCAGTGCAGCAGCAGGCCAAAGCCAAACAGGAGCAGCAGCGCAACGCCGCACCGCCCGTGGACCGGCCGCAGTAGGCGCCGCCGCTTGCAGGGCCCGCACAGAGAAGCCCACACAGAAAAGCCCGCCGCTGAAGCTCAGCGGCGGGCTTTTCATTTATGGTCGGCAGTGGCCGGACGGTGGCGCGAACTGGGTAGCTCGCGCCCCGCTGAACGACAACCGGTGCAACAGTGCCGTAGCGGCAATTACTGGCCCAGCACCATGGCAAACACCAGCGGCGCTACAATGGTAGCGTCCGACTCGATGATGAACTTGGGCGTATCCTGGCCCAGCTTGCCCCAGGTGATTTTCTCGTTCGGCACGGCACCGGAGTACGAACCGTACGAGGTGGTGGAGTCCGAAATCTGGCAGAAGTAGCCCCACAGCGGCACCGAGGTGCGGCCCAGGTCCTGGTGCAGCATGGGCACCACGCAGATGGGGAAGTCGCCGGCAATGCCGCCGCCAATCTGGAAGAAGCCTACTTTGCTTTCCTCGGTAGCCTGCTGGGTGTACCAGTCGGCCAGGTAAATCATGTACTCGATGCCGGTGCGCACGGTGTGCACGTTCTTGATGTCGCCGGAAATAACGTGGCCGGCGAAGATGTTACCCAGCGTGCTGTCTTCCCAACCGGGGCAGATGATGGGCAGGTTTTTCTCGGCGGCGGCCAGCATCCAGCTGTCTTTGGGGTCAATCTGGTAGTACTGCTCCAGCTCGCCCGACTTCAGGATCTGGTAGAAGAACTCGTGAGGGAAATACTGCTCACCGGCTTTGTCGGCCTTTTCCCAGAACTTCAGCACCGAGTGCTCGAGGCGGCGCATGGCTTCTTCCTCGGGAATGCAGGTGTCGGTTACGCGGTTCATGTGGCGCTCCAGCAGGGCCTGCTCGTCGGCGGGGGTCAGGTCGCGGTAGTTGGGCACCCGCTCGTAGAAGTCGTGGGCTACCAGGTTGAAGATGTCCTCCTCCAGGTTGGCACCCGTGCAGCTGATGATCTGCACCTTGTCCTGGCGAATGAGCTCGGCCAGTTGGATGCCCATTTCGGCGGTGCTCATGGCGCCGGCCAGCGTTATCATCATCTTACCGCCCTCGGCCAGGTGCTTGTTGTAGCCCTCGGCGGCATCAATCAGCGCGGCGGCGTTGAAGTGGCGGTAGTGGTGCTTGAGGAAGTTGGTGATTTGCATGTTAGTGCTTGGTTTATGGTGTTTCTCGGGTCATGCAGAGGCGCAGCCGAAGCATCTTGCGTGCTGACGTTGGATTATATTCCTGAGTCAGCAAGCGAGATTCCTCGCAAGCTCGGAATGACGTTCTTGTTGAAAGGCACTAGTCACCTATACCGGCTCCTCAATCATGAGGTTGTGGTTGGTGTAGATGCAGATGTCGGCGGCGATGTGCAGGGCTTCCTCTACCATCTGGCGGGCGGTGAGGTGGGGCGCGTGCTTCTTGAGGGCTAGGGCCGCGGCCTGGGCGTACATGGCGCCCGAGCCGATGGCGGCCACGTCGGAATCGGGCTCCAGCACGTCGCCGGAGCCGGCAATGATGAGCAGCTCGTCCTTGTCGCAGACCACCATCATGGCTTCCAGCTTGCGCAGGTACTGGTCTTTGCGCCACTCCTTGGCCAGCTCGATGGCCGCGCGGCGCAGCTGGCCGCTGTAGTTGCCGAGCTTCTCCTCGAACCGGTCGAGCAGCAGAAACGCATCGGCCGTGGAGCCGGCAAAGCCGGTGACCACCTTGCCGTCGTGAAGCTTGCGCACCTTGCGCACGTTGCTCTTGGCCACGTGCTTGTCCATGGTGGCCTGGCCATCGGCCCCGAGGGCCACCTGGCCGTTGTGGCGCACGCCCAGCACGGTTGTAGAACGGATTTTCATGGGGTAGTTAGTAGTTGGCGGAAGTCAGGAACCGGAAAAACGCTTGTCATCCTGACGAAGCAAGGACCTTGTCACGCCCGAACAACTAACGGGTATCCGTCTTGTTCAGGCGTGACAAGGTCCTTGCTTCGTCAGGTTGACAGCTGGTTTCGGGCTGACGTCCTATCAGAATCGGGCCTGCAATTTAGCAAAGTAAAACCGCCCGTTCGCGCCCATCTGCACCGGGTCCCAGGCGCCGCCGGTTTCCGTGCGCTGCGGGTCGAAGAGCGTGGGGTAGCGGTTGAACAGGTTGGTGCTGCCCGCCGAGAGCTGCAGGTGGTCGGTGAGGGCGTAGCTGAACGTGAGGTCCGTGGTGATGCGGGCGTCGTAGTTCATGTCGGCGCCGTCGAAATCCACGAGCCGCACCTTGTCGAAGCGCACGAAGCGCAGCAGCGTGCTGAAGCGGCCCAACTGGTAGTCGAAGGTGAGGTTGATTTTGGACGGCGGCGCCGAGGCTTTCACAAACGCCTGCTCGCGGGGCCCGAAGAAGTCGTCTTCGCGGCCGGCCAGGCGGCCGGTGGTCTGCACCCGGTCAATCTTCAGGTTGTTGACGTTGGCGGCCAGCGTGGAGTTGAGGCGGCCGGTGCCCAGCGTGGCCGTGTGGTTCAGCACCACATCCAGACCAATAGAGCGGGTGTCGGCGGCGTTGGCAAAGAACTGCGCCTGGTCTACGTTCAGCGCCACCAGGTCGGGCCCGATAACCGGGTCGTCGGCCGAGAACTGGCTGGTGAGCACCACCCGGTCTTTCACCTTGATGTAGTAGCCATCCACGGTCAGACTCAGCGACGAGCCCAGGCGGCTGGTAAGGCCCACGTTGGCGCTGTTGGAGGTTTCCTGCCTCAGGGCCGGCACACCCAGCTTCTGCGTTACGGCGCTGTTGTTGCGGGCCAGCAGCACCTCCACCGGGTCGCCGTTGATGAAGTTGGTGAAGGTGGAGTTGAAGTTAATCTGGGCCAGCGACGGGGCCCGGAAGCCGGTGCTGTAGGTGCCGCGCAGGGTCAGAAACTCGGTCAGGTTGTAGCGCGTGGATACTTTGTAGTTGAGCGTGCTGCCGAAGTCGGTGTAGTGCTCGTAGCGCAGGGCGGCGGCCAGCAGCCACTGCTGGGTCACGCTCAACTCGGCATCCACGTAGGCGCCCACGTTGTCGCGGTCGGCCTTTATGGCGTCGGCGGGCTGGTAGCCGGGGAAGCCCTGCGAGCCGCCCGATTTGGTGGGGTCGTAGTTGCGGTAGGAGGCTTCCTCGCCGGCAAACAGCGAGTACCATTCGCGCCGGAATTCCGCCCCGGCGGCCACGTTCAGGCCCTGCAGCACGGTTTTGTAGTTGCGCGTCAGGCCTAAACTCACCACGTTCTGCTGCAGCTGGAAGCCACCGGCGTTGAAGCTGGTGGGCGAGGCCGCGCCCAACGAGGCGTTCAGCGTGTTGCGCAGCCCATACTCGAAGCGGTTGGAGCCGAAGTTGTTGCTCAGATCCAGCTCCCACTCGCCCAGCTTGGTGCGCACCCCGGCCACGGCCGACACGTCCACGATGTCGCTGGTAATGATGGGGTCGAAGCCGTTGGGGTAGATGGATGGTACGTTGCGGTCGTCCTCAGCAAAGCGGGTCCAGGCGTAGGCGTCGCCCTTGCGCTTGTTGGCGCCCCCAAACACGTACACGTGCGTCTGGTCGCTCACGGCGAACTTGGAGTTGAGGTAGGCCGACACGTTCTGCACCTTCGGGTCGCCGTACTCGCGGCGGGCCAGTGAGCTGGAATCGGGCACCGGCACGTTGGCGCGCTGGGTGTGCTGGCGCTGGTTGAAATCGACGGTGGCATTTATAAAGCTCCCCTGCTCGCCCAAACCCACCCCGTAGTTGACGTTGGCGTTGAAGTTACCGCCATCGAACTGCTGGTCGTCGCGGCGGTATTTGGCCTCGTAAGCACCGTAGTTGGCGCTGGCCGTCAGCTCGTTCACGGAGCTTTTCAGCACGATGTTAATCACGCCGGCAATGGCGTCGGAGCCATACTGGGCCGCCGCGCCGTCGCGCAGAATCTCAATCCGCTCGATGCTGGCCGCCGGAATGACGTTCAGGTCGGTGCCGGTGTTGCCACGGCCCCGCGAGCCAAACAGGTTCACCAGCGCCGACTGGTGCTGGCGCTTGCCGTTCACGAGCACCAGCGTCTGGTCGGGGCCCAGGCCGCGCAGCGAGGCCGGGTCGACGTGGTCGGCGCCGTCGGAGCCGGTCTGGCGGTTGGAGTTGAACGAGGGCGCCACAAACTGCAGCAGCTGGTTGACGTCGAGCTGGCCGGTTTTGGTGGTCACTTCCCGCAGATCGATGATGTCCACCGGCGAAGGCGAATCGGTGACGGAGCGGTTCTGACTGCGCGAGCCCACTACCTGCACCGCGCCCAGGCTGGTGGAGGCGTCGGCCAGCTTCACGCTTACACCGCTACCGCCGCTCACTTCCTGCGTGGTGTAGCCAATCGAGCTGATCACCAGCCGCGGACTGGCCGCCCTGGACGAGAGCGTGAAGCGGCCGGCATTGTCGGTGGCGGTGCCGTTGTTGGTGCCTTTCTCCACCACCGTCGCCCCGATAACGGGCCGGCCAGCGGCATCCAGCACCTGACCGGAAAGCGTCTGCGCCTGGCCATACGCGGCAAGGCTGGCCACGCTGAGCGCAGCAACGAGTAACTGTTGTTTCATACAGGCTATCTGGGTTTCATTGTTGAACCATCAGGTGCCGCCGGCGCAACGCCCTTTTTCGGTAAGTATAGAGTTTTTACAGTGATTTTCAGCCCTTTTGGTGGTCAATTACGTCAGGCAGCCATCCAGCCAGATCTGGTACCTGCTGCCACAGCCCACAAAAAAAGCCAGCCCTTAAGCGGAGCTGGCTTTTGTATTGAAGTGCTTAATCAACTCAGATGAGCATGCGCATTGGGTCTTCGAGCAGGCTCTTGAGCGTCTGCAGGAAGGCGGCGCCGGTGGCCCCGTCCACCACGCGGTGGTCGCAGCTCAAGGTCACTTTCATGATGTTGCCGACAACCAGCTGACCATCCTTCACCACCGCGGTTTGCTTGATGCCACCCACGGCCAGGATGCAGGCATCCGGCGGGTTGATGATAGCCGTGAACTCGTCGATGCCGAACATGCCCAGGTTGGAGATGGTAAAGGTGCTTCCCTCCCACTCGGCGGGCTGCAGCTTCTTGCTCTTGGCTTTGCCGGCCAACTCCTTCACCTCGGTGGCGATGGTGGAGAGGCCTTTGCCGTCGGCGTTGCGCACCACGGGTACCAGCAGGCCTTCGTCCACGGCCACGGCCACCCCGATGTTCACCACCTTGTTCTGGCGGATCTTGTCGCCGAGCCACGAGGAGTTGACGGCCGGGTGCTGTTTGAGCGCCACGGCGGCAGCTTTGATTACGAGGTCGTTGAAGCTGAGCTTCACCGGCGAGAGAGTGTTGAGCTGCGTGCGCACCTCCATGGCCCGGTCCATCAGGATTTCCATGGTCAGGTAGAAGTGCGGGGCCGTGAACAGGCTTTCGGAGAGGCGGCGGGCAATCACCTTGCGCATCTGCGATACCGGCGTGTCGGTGTATGTGCCGTCGACGGGCTGGGCGGCCGGAGCCGGTGCAGCTTCTGCCTTGGGGGCTTCGGCCTTTGGCGCTTCGGCAGCCACTGGCGCAGCGGCTGGGGCAGGTGCAGCAGCCGGCTGCGCAGCCGGAGCTGGTGCGGGTGCAGGCTGGGCGTTTTCCAGGTCGCGCGACACGATACGGCCGTTTTCACCGGAGCCTTTCACACCGTTCAGGTCGATGCCTTTCTCGCGGGCAATGCTCTTGGCCAGCGGCGAGGCCAGAATGCGGGTGCCAGCCGGAGCCGGAGCTACTGCCGTAACGGCAGCGGCAGGCGCAGCAACTGCTGGCGCAGCGGGAGCCGGGGCAGGTGTGGCTGCCGGAGCTGGCTCAGGAGCCGAAGCAGCTTCGGAGGCTGGCGCGGGAGTAGCAGGGGCCGCGCTACCGCCGCTCTGGCCGCCCAGCAAGGCTTCCACGTCAGCACCTTCCTCGCCGATGATGGCCAGGATGCCGTCTACCGCTACCGATTCGCCGTCTTTTGGGCCAATGTAGAGCAGGGTACCGTCCTCGTAGTTTTCCAGCTCCATGGTCGCCTTGTCGGTTTCCACTTCGGCCAGCACGTCGCCGGACTTCACTTTGTCGCCTATTTTCTTGAGCCAGGAGGCAATGGTGCCTTCGGTCATCGTGTCGCTCATCTTGGGCATCCGGATGACCGTGGCTTTCTTGCCATTGCTAGCTGGAGCCGCCGCCGGAGCCGGGGCCGCGAGGGCCGGGGCTTCTGCTTTGGGCGCCTCGGGCGCCGGAGCGGCCGGGGCCGCGGCTGGAGCTGGGGCGGCTTCTGGTGCGGGTGCTGCCTCAGGAGCCGGCGCGGCCGCTGGTGCGGCACCACCGAGCAGAGCCGAAATATCTTCGCCTTCTTTCCCAACAATGGCCAGCAGCCCGTCTACGGGTACGGCCTCGCCAGCCTGCGGGCCAATGTGGAGCAGGGTACCGTCTTCGTAGTTTTCCAGCTCCATCGTGGCCTTGTCGGTTTCGACTTCCGCCAGAATGTCTCCGGATTTCACTTTATCGCCTACTTTTTTGAGCCACGAAGCAATGACCCCTTCGGTCATCGTGTCGCTCATTTTGGGCATTTTTATGATTTCGGCCATCTGCGTCTACTGTTGAATTGAATGGGTCAAAATTAGCCCGAAAATCCGGGGGTGCAAACGAAAGTCTCGCCTAAGCGCGCACCCAGCCGGCAGCGAATTTTCGCCTGCAGCCATTCAAAAAGCCTCTCCCGCAGACTATGCTCTACGGTCCGGCGGCGCCCTGAAGGCAGCTCTGCGGATTCTGAGCTGAGCGGGCTGCGGTGGCGACTGGCTTTCCCTTCTCCCCTTTCCTTCCAGACAGCCCGGCTAACCCAGGTTGCGCATAAGGCCCCGGTCCAGCGGCTCTTTCAGCCGTCGGGCCGGGGCGGGATGCATGAGGCAGGGGTGGCGGGCAAAACGGGTCCGGTGCGCTTTCACCGACCGGCCCGACGGGTGCAAGAGCCGCCGGACCGGAGCCCGGGTTTGCTACCTGCCACCTGCCGCCGCTTACAGCTCCCGCACCCAGATGTTGCGGAAGCTGATTGGCTCACTCGGGTCGCCGTGCGACTGGAGCTTGATGGGCGACGGGCCGTGCTGCTGGTAGCTGGGCGGGCCGATGTACACGGTGGCGCCTTTCAGCTCGGTGTTATTCTGCACCAGCACGCCATTGAAGAGTACCGTTACGCGGGCGGGTGTTTGCAGGGTGCCGTCGGGTTTGAAGGTGGGCGCGGTCCATAGTACATCGTACGACTGCCATTGGCCGGGCTTCTGGGTGGGGTTGGCCAGCGGGATGAACTGCTTGTAGATGCTGCCGGCCATGCCGTTCACGTACGTTTCGTTCTGGTAGGAGTCCAGAATCTGCAGTTCGTAGCCCAGGTCGCCTTTGCCCAGCGAGGCCAGAAACAGGCCGCTGTTGCCGCGCACCTGGCCCTTGCCGCTGATGGTAGCGGGCACTCGCCACTCCAGATGCAGCTGGTAGTTGGTGAATTTCTGCTTGGTTTCGATGTTGCCCGTCTTCTTGTCCACGGTCAGCAGCCCGTCGGCCACCTTCCAGCCCGCCGGCTTGGTGCGGTCCTCCACCGATACCCACTGCGTCAGGTCGCGGCCGTTGAAGAGCACCAACGCATCGGAGGGCGGCGCGGTGAACACGCCGGTAGCCGTTACCACCTTCGGCACCGGTTTCCAGACTTCGGTTTCCTCGGGTTTGCCTTGCGGCTGGTTCTGGGCCACGGCAGACAGGCTGATGAGTAAAGTAGGAAGGAGGAAGGCAGTTTTCATGGGCAGGAAGAGGGTGAGAAGCAGGTGGAAATAAAGAACGTCATGCTGATCTTGCCGAAGCATCTCTACCGCTTCGTTGGTCGACTGTAGAGACGCGACACTTCGCGTCTCCTCGTTGCTGACGATGGGGCGGCCGATTCGTTCTGGCGGGAGACGCGAAGTGTCGCGTCTCTACATCGTTTAATGAGGTTAGCCAGCGGCAGAGGTGCTTCGGCACCTGGCTTGATGCGCCACATGCTCAGCATGAAAGGATTACGTTGACAAAGTCAGCACGCAAGATTCCTCGCGCTGCTCGGAATGACGTTCTGATGGGTCCGGCGCTACACGTCACACAGCCGCACTGCCTCGCGCAACGACTTCAGCCCGTCGGCCTGGCGGGGCATGAACTCCTGGGCCACGTAGCCCTGGAAACCGGTGGCCTGGATGGCGCGCATGATGGCGGGGTAGTTCAGTTCCTGGGTGTCGTCGAGCTCGTGGCGGCCGGGCACGCCGGCGGTGTGGTAGTGGGCAATGTAGCGGTGGTGGGCGGTGAGGGTGCGGATGACGTCGCCCTCGTTGATTTGCATGTGGTAGATGTCGTAGAGCAGCTTGAAGTGCTCGGAATTCAGGCGTTTGGCCAGCTCCACGCCCCAGGCGGTCCGGTCGCACTGGTAGTCGGGGTGGTCGATTTTGCTGTTGAGCAGCTCCATCACCAGCACCACTTTATGCTTGGCGGCCAAGGGCAGCAGCGGCTTGAGGCCCTCTACGCAGTTGGCGAGGCCGGCCTCGTCGGAGAGGCCGCGGCGGCTGCCGCTGAAGCAGATGAGGTTGGTGTAGCCGGCCTGTGCCACCTGCGGAATCATGGCGGCGTAGCGCTGCCGCAGCTGAGCGTGAAATTTGGGGTCGTTGAAACCGTCGGTAAGGTTGATTTCCGCGCCGTTGCACATCGGCGAGTCGAGGCCGTATTTTTTGAGCGTGGGCCACTCAGCGGGGCCCACTAGGTCGATGCCCCGGAGGCCCATTTCCTTGGCGGCCGCGCACAACTCGTCCAGCGGCATCTTGCCGAAGCACCAGCGGCACACCGATTGTTTCAGGTTATTCTTCAAGGGCACGGAAGCGGTTTTCTGGTCCTCGGCCCCGCACGCCGCCGAAACGCCCAGCGTACCCACGGCTGCCGTGCCGGTAATCAGGCCCTTCAGGGCGGCCCGTCGGTTCCAGGTGGCCATGGCTACACGGCTTGGGTGAGTGGGGTGGCCGGGTCGTGCAGGGTATCGGTGGCGGCGGTGGTCTGCGGCTGGGGCTGGTCGCGGAAGAAGGCCAGGAAGGCCAGCAGCACCACTACCGCAATGCCGGCCGGAATCAGCCAGATCATGCGCCAGTCGTGGGTGGTGGGCGTGGTCTGGTAGGCATCGAAGATGCGGCCCGAGAGCAGCGTGCCGATAAGCATACCCACGCCGTAAGTGGCCAGGGTGATGAAGCCCTGGGCCGAGCTTTTGAACCGTTCCCCGGCCAGGTTGTCGGTGTAGATCTGGCCCGTCACGAAGAAGAAGTCGTAGCAGACGCCGTGCAGCACGATGCCCGCAATCAGCATCCAATAGTTGCCCAGGCCGTCGCCGTAGGCGAAAAACACGTAGCGCAGCACCCAGGCCGCCATACCAATGGCCAGCATCTTCTTCACGCCCAGCCGACTAAAAAACAGCGGAATAGCCAGCATAAACAGCAGCTCCGACACCTGCCCCAGGCTCTGCACCCCCGCCGCCGACTTCATCCCGACTTCGTTGAGAAACGGGTTGGTAAAGCCGTAGTAGAAGGCCAGCGGAATACAGATGGCAATGGAGGCCAGAAAGAAGATCAGGTACGAGCGGTTGCGCAACATCCCAATGGCTTCCAGTCCCAGCAGGTCGCCGAGGGAACTGGTCTGGTCTTTCTTGACGGGCGGCGTGGCCGGCAGCGTGAAGCTGAATACGCCTAGTAGGGCCGAAGCGCCGGCCGCCATCAGGAAGGTGCTTTGCAGGCTGTTGGTCTGCTCCCAGTTCAGCCAGCCGATGGTGAGGCCGGCCACAATCCAGCCCAGCGTGCCCAGCACCCGGATGGGCGCAAACTCCTTCTGTGGGTTTTGCATCTGCCGGAAGCTGATGGAGTTTACCAGTGCCAGCGTGGGCATGTACAGCACCATGTAGGTGAGGATGCTGGGGTAGAAGCTGCTGAAATCGGGCGCTACCGAGGCCCGCCACAGCAGCACCGCGCCGGCCAGGTGCAGCACGCCCAGAATCTTCTGGGCCGAGAAAAACCGGTCGGCAATGAGCCCGATGATGAACGGCGCCACAATGGCCCCGATGGACTGCGTCAGAAACGCCACCCCCACCTGCGTCCCCGACGCGCCGAGGTTGCGCAGCAGGTACGTGCCCAGCGTCACGAACCACGCGCCCCAGATGAAGAACTCCAGGAACATCATGATGGATAGCCGTATGCGGATGGAAGCAGTCATGGGCAGGCGGGGATTGGTGGGAAAGGAGTAAGTATAAGAACGTCATGCTGAGCGGAGCGAAGCATCTCGCGTGCTGACGTTGCAACGATTGCGCCTCACCCCCGACCCCTCCCCTTCAGAGAAGGGGAGCCAGACGACTGGTTAGGCGATGTAGAGACGCAATATTTTGCGTCTCCTCGTTGCTGACGTTGTTGCGGCTGGTGCCGGAACCGGTTGTTCAACGCCGAGACGCTGATGTTGCTGTTGCTGGTACTGGAGACAGTCGTTCAACGATGAGACGCAAAATATTGCGTCTCTACAACCGTTCGTGGCCGGCGGTAGGGATGCTTCGGCAGGCTCAGCATGACCGTTCACCTCAACCGCCGCCTGCCCGGCTACTTCAGCGCCAGAATGTAGCGGGTCATTTCCTCGGCGTCTTTCTGGGAGAGGGTGGGGTGGGGTGTCATCGGGATTTCGCCCCAGTTGCCTTTGCCGCCGGTGATGATCTTCTTGGCCAGCATCGTCACGTTGGCAGCGGTGTTGGGGTATTTGGCGGCAATTTCCCGGTAGCCGGGGCCGATCAGCTTCTCGTTTTCGCGGTGGCAGCTGGCGCAGTCGGAGCCTTCCATCAGCTTGGCTCCCACGGCCACCGCGCCGCCGGTCGGGGCCGTGCCGATTTTGGTGACGCTGGTATCTACCTGGGGCTGGCGGGCCACGGCACTGAGGTTGGCGGTGGTGGTGCTGTCCTGAGCGGGAGCCGATTCGTCGGCCAGGGTGTATTCCTCTTTGGCTTTGGTGGAAGCGGTGTTATCGGAGCCGCAGGCCAGCAGCAGGGGCCCGCAGGCGAGCAATAAAAAAGCCTTTTTCATGGAAAGGAAGCGTTAGATACCGAGAAGCTGGTGGTTGAGGGATTGGTCGATGCCGGAGGCGGCGAAATCGTCGAAGGCCTTGTCGGTGACGCGGATCAGGTGGTTCTGGATGAAGGGCGCGCCTTCGCGGGCGCCGTCTTCGGGGTGCTTGAGGGCGCACTCCCACTCCAGCACCGCCCAGCCGGGGTAGTCGTACTGGGTGAGCTTGCTGAAAATGGCCTTGAAATCCACCTGCCCGTCGCCGAGGGAGCGGAAACGGCCGGCGCGGTCGGTCCAGCTCTGGTAGCCGCCGTAGGCGCCCTGCCGCCCATTGGGCCGGAACTCGGCATCCTTGACGTGAAACGCCCGAATCCGCTCGTGGTAGATGTCGATGTACTCCAAATAATCGAGGCACTGCAGCACGAAGTGCGAGGGGTCGTAGAGCAAACAGGCGCGCGGGTGCTGGTGTACTTCGGCCAGAAACCGCTCGTAGCTGATGCCGTCGTGTAGGTCTTCGCCGGCGTGCACCTCGTAGCACACGTCCACCCCGCACGCGTCAAACGCATCCAGAATCGGCCGCCAGCGCCGGCCCAGCTCGGCAAAACCATCCTCCACCAGCCCGGCCGGCCGCTGGGGCCAGGGGTACAGGTAGGGCCAGAGCAGCGCCCCGCTGAAGGTGGCGTGGGCCGTGAGCCCCAGCCGCTGCGAGGCTTGGGCGGCGTACTTCAGCTGTTGCACCGCCCACTGCTGCCGGGCCTTCGGGTTGCCGCGCACGGCTTCCGGCGCGAAGCCGTCAAACAGGGCATCGTACACGGGGTTCACGGCCACCAGCTGCCCCTGCAGGTGCGTGGAGAGCTCCGTGATTTCCAGCCCCGCCGCCTGCACCCGGCCCTTCAACTCGTCGGCGTAGGTCTGGCTTTCGGCGGCCAGCTGCAGGTCGATGATGCGCGGGTCGGTGGTGGGGAGCTGCACGCCCTTGTAGCCCAGCCCGGCCGCCCAGGCGCAGATGCTGTCCAGGTTGTTGAATGGGGCCTGGTCGCTGAGGAACTGCGCCAGAAAGATGCCGGGGCCTTTGATGGTGTTCATGTTTTAGAGCTTAGAACGTAGAGCCTAGAGCTTAGAACGTAGAGTGCAGGTGAACTGAGTCTAAGCTCTACGTTCTCTGTTCTAAGCTCTCAATAGCCGGGAAGTCCGTCCACTTCTGCGTGGAGCGGCCCGAGGCAATGACGGTTTCGATGAAAGCCATGCCGCGCAGCCCGTCCCGGATGCCGGGGTAGTCGGCGGCTTCGGGCGGGGCGGGCGGGCCGCCCAGGTCGGCGCGCAGGGTGAGGGCGAAGTTGCGGTAGAGGTTGGCAAAGGCTTCGAGGTAACCCTCGGGGTGGCCGGGCGGGATGCGGCTGTTGTGGCGGGCGGCGGCGCAGAGGTAGCCCGCGCCCGTGCGACGCACTTCGGTGGGCCGGTCGGGCCACTTCACCAGCAGGGTGTTGGCGTCGGCCTGCTGCCATTCCAGGCCGCCTTTTTCGCCGTAGATGCGCAGGCGCAGGTTGTTTTCCTCGCCGGCCGCCACCTGGGTGGCTACCAGCACACCGCTGGCTCCGCCGGTAAACTGCAGCAGCACGGCCCCGTCGTCGTCGAGCTGGCGGCCGGGCACCACGGTGTGGATGTCGGCGCAGAGCTGGCTCACTTCCAGCCCGCTCACGTACTCGGCCAGGTTGAAGGCGTGGGTGCCGATGTCGCCCATGGCCCCGGCCACGCCGCTGCGGGCAGGGTCGGTGCGCCAAGCGGCCTGCTTGTTGTCGGCGTTGCCCTCCTCGAAGCTGCTAAGCCAGCCCTGTGGGTACTCCACGTACACCTTGCGCACGGTGCCCAAAGCCCCCGATGCTACCAGGTGGCGGGCTTCCTTGAGCATGGGGTAGCCGGTGTAGGTGTGCGTGAGGCAGAGCCGGCGGCCGGTGGCCTGCACCACGGCGGCCAGCTCCCGGGCCTCGGCCAGGGAAAACGTCATGGGCTTATCCAGCACCACATCGAAGCCCAGCTCCAAAGCCATTTTGGCGGGCGCGAAGTGCAGGTGATTGGGCGTCACGATGCTGACAACCTGCACCCGCTCCGCAGCCGGCCGCTGCGCCTCCTGCTCCAGCAGCTGCTGGTATGAATCATAGACCCGCCCGGCATCCAGGCCCAGTTCCTGGCCGGTGGCGCGGGAGGTAGCCGGGTTGCTGCTGAAGGCCCCGGCCGTCAGCTCATACAGCCCGTCCAGCGCCGCCGCCATGCGGTGCACCGCCCCAATAAAGGAGCCCTGCCCCCCGCCAATCATGCCCAAGCGTAATTTCATACAGTGATTATGTAGTTGGATTGATAGGCTGTCATGCTGAGCTTGCCGAAGCATCTCTACCGCTTCGTTGTAATAGCATTCATTAGTCAGAGGTAGAGATGCTTCGACTTCGCTCCGCTGCGCTCAGCATGACGTTCTGGGAAACAGAATTACGTCGTAGCCCAGGCCCGGTCGCCTTTTTTGTAGGGCACGTTGCCGTCGTATTTGCCGGGTACGGGGAGGTAGCGCAGGCCTTTGGTGGCGCCGGGTTCGGAGGTGAAGAAGCCCAGCAGTGTCAGCTCCTTCACCATGCGGAAGTAGTGGTTGGGCTGCTCCGGGGTCTTGGCTTTTTCGTACTGCTTCATTTCCTTGTCGAGGGCGGTGAGCAGGGTGGTGCGCTGCGCGGCATCCAGGGCCAGAAAGTCCTTGCCGCCGCTTTTCTTGGCCGCATCCTCCAGCTTGGTGAGGCCGTCGAGGAAGATTTTCTGCTCTTCCGGCTTGTAACAGTCGCGCACCATCACGGCCATGAAGCCGCCCACGTTGGCCTCCTTGGCCCCCGGGGTTTTGGTGGCCGGCAGGATGGTTTCGCCTACTTCATTAAGCAGGTTAATTTGCTGGGCGTTCAGCACCTCGGCCAGCTTTTCGGGCTTGGCCGGGGCGGTTTTAACTTTGGTAGCGGCCTTCTTGTCGGTGTCGGCGGTGCAGCCGGACAGGAAGTAGTCGGCCCCGATGAGCGTGCCGCCCATGAGGAGGGCTACGCGGGCTACGGCGTCTCTTCTGTTCATGATGGGCGGGGTTAGACGTTCTGTTTTTTCAGCTCGCTCACGGCGTGGTCCACGGCGCGGGCGGTGAGGGCCAGGTAGGTGAGCGACGGATTCTGGCAGGCCGCCGAGGTCATGGCCGCGCCATCGGTTACGTACACGTTGGGGGCGTCCCACACCTGGTTGTACTGGTTGAGTACCGACGTTTTCGGGTCGCGGCCCATGCGGGCGGTGCCCATCTCGTGGATGCCGCCGCCCAGCGTGTAGCCGTTGTTGTAGGTCTTTACGTTTTTCACGCCGGCCTTTTCCAGCATTTCCTGGGCGTCCGCCATCATGTCGATGCGCATTTTCTGCTCGTTGTCGCGGATGCTGGCGTCCATCACCAGCACCGGCAGGCCCCACTTGTCTTTCTGGGTTTTGGAGAGCGAAATCTGGTTGTCGTGGTAGGGCAGGGTTTCGCCGAAGCCCATGATGCCCATCGTCCAGTCGCCGGGCTCGGTCAGCGCGTCCTTGAAGTCGCCGCCGATGTTCATCTCGGCAATTTCGCGGCCCCAGCCCTCGCGGCCGGCCCCGCCCTGGTAGCCGAAGCCCCGGATGTAGTCGCGCTTGTCGCCGAACAAGTTGCGGTAGCGGGGCACGTAAATGCCGTTGGCGCGACGGCCGTACACGTATTTGTCTTCGTAGCCGGGCATTTCGCCGGAGGCCCCGGCCCGGAAGTGGTGGTCCATCACGTTGTGGCCCAGCTCGCCGCTGCTGCTGCCCAGGCCGCCGGGCCACACGTCGGTGGCCGAGTTCATCAGCACCCAGGCCGAGTTCAGGGCCGAGGCGTTCAGGAAGATGATTTTGGCGAAATACTCGTAGGTCTGGTTGGTTTCGGCGTCCAGGATTTCCACGCCCTTGGCCCGCTTGGTGTCCTTGTCGTAGAGAATGCGCGTGACGATGGAAAACGGCCGCAACGTGAGGTTGCCGGTCGCCACCGCCGCCGGCAGCGTGGCCGACTGCGTGCTGAAATACGCCCCAAACGGGCAGCCCAGCCAGCACTTGTTGCGGTACTGGCAGCTCACGCGGTTATTGTGGTTCTGGGTGATGTTGGCCGTGCGGCCGATGATCATGCGGCGGTGCTCGTAGTGCTTTTTGAGGCGGGCCGCCACGTCCTTCTCCACGATGTTCATCTCCATGGGCGGCATAAAGTCGCCGTCGGGCAGCTGGGGCAGATTCTCGCGCGAGCCGCTGATGCCGGCAAACTTCTCGGCGTGGCTGTACCACGGGGCCAGATCCTTGTAGCGGATGGGCCAGTCCACGGCAATGCCGTCCTTGGCATTGGCCTCGAAATCGTAGTCGCTCAGGCGGTATGACTGCCGGCCCCACATCAGGGAGCGGCCGCCCACGTGGTAGCCCCGGAACCAGTCGAAGGGCTTGGCCTCCACGTAGGGGCTTTCCTTCTCGTTTACCCAGTAATCCAGGTTGCTTTCGTTGAGCGTATAGTCGCGGCTCAGGACCGGGTGGTCCTTGATCATTTGCTGTGTTTTGCCGCCCCGGTGCTCATACTCCCACGGGTTCTTGTTGGCATTCACGTAATCCTTGATGTGCTCAATGTTGCGCCCCCGCTCCAGCATGAGGGTTTTTAGTCCCTTTTCGGTCAGCTCCTTGGCCGCCATGCCGCCCGAAATGCCGGACCCAATGACGATGGCGTCATACGTGTTCTTTTCCATAGAATGTGGTGGGATGAGGGTAGGCGGTTGAAGGCAGAGTATTTACCAGAACGTCATTCCGAGCGGAGCCGAGGAATCTCGCTAGCGGGTAATCAAATTACTTTGGCAACGTCAGCACGCGAGATGCTTCGCCCCGCTCAGCATGACGTTCTTTTGGTGGCTACACCAAGCTGCGCTTGATGTAGCTGATGCTTTGCTGGATGCTGTCGAAGGGCGAGCCGGGGGTTTGGTCCTGCTCCACGAAGAAGTGCTGGAGGCCCGCCGTTTTGGCCTGGGCGAAGATGCGCTTGAAGTCAATGGAGCCGTTGCCGACTTCCGTGAAGCTGTGCGGCGGCGTTTTGGCCATGTCCTTCACGTGCCAGAGCGGGAAGCGGCCGGGGTTCTTGCTGAACAGCGCCACCGGGTCGTGGCCGGCTTTGGTGGCCCAGTACAGGTCCAGCTCCATTTTCACCAGGTTCTTATCGGTGGTGAGCAGCACGTCGTAGGGCAGCTTGCCATCCTGGGCCACAAACTCGAAGTCGTGGTTGTGGTAGCAGAGCTGGATGCCGGCTTTTTTGCACCGCTCCCCGGCCTTGTTCAGACGCTCGGCCAGCAGCTTGTAGTGGTCGAGGCTGCCGCGCTCCGACTCGGTGAGCCAGGCGCACACCATGTACTTGATGCCCACCTGGGCCGCGTCGTCCACGGCTTTGTCCCAGCCGTGCAGGATGGTGCCGGCCGTGGGCTGGCCGTTGTTCTGCTGCTCGCCCAGCAGGTAATGGCTGCTGGGCATCCGCAGGCCGGCTTTTTTGAGCGCTTGGGCAAAAGCCGCCGGTGTCATGTCGTAGAACTTGAGGCTGCCCGTGTAGGTGGCGCCTTCCACGGTGGTGTAGCCCATTTTGGCCACCTGCGCCAGCGTGCCCACCGGGTCTTTCAGCATGGCATCGCGCAGGGTGTACAGCTGCAGGCCGATATCGGTCTGGCCCTTAGCCAGCAAAGCGGGGGAAGCCAGTACGCCGGCGGAGAGCACGGAAGCGGACTTTACAAAAGCACGTCTGGATAGCATAACAGCAGGAATGGGGAGGGAGACAGAACTGCGTTTGTCCGGGTGGCAACTGCTCCAGCATTCAGGACGGCAGAAAGCAACAGCTCCAAGGAGCCTTCCGGACTTCACTACTTGCGTTCAGACAGCGCACGCGCTGCCTATTGCTTGGTGCGAGTAAGTTACAAGTTGTTATTACTAAACAAAATGCAGCCCGCCTGCCAATTGTCCCTGCCAGCTGCCCTTGCTGCGTATAGTCGCCTTACGCGCATATTTCATAGGATAATGAACAGGCATAATTTTTCTTGGAAAACTGTGATAATCTCCCCCCTCAGCCGAACCCAATCCCTATATTCAATAATGTAACTATTGCCGGTTTCACCCATTCCGGCCCCTCTCCTACTGCCCGGGCTCCTGCAGGTGCGCCACGTCCAGGAAGCTGCGCACCGTGAACATGGAACCGGAATAGTGCAGCTGATATAGCCCTAAGTTGCGGTGGTCGAAGGCGTCCATATAGCGCAGCGGGTAATTGAGCAGTTGGCACAGCAGCACCCGCATGGCGCGGCCGTGCATGCACACCAGCACCGTTTCCTCGGCCGGCCGCGTCTTCAGCAGCTCGATAAACGGGCGCTGGCGGGCGGCTACTTCGTCGGGGCTTTCGCCGCCGGGCAGGCGGGCGGCGGTGTTGCCGGCCGTCCACTGGCGCAGCACACCATAGTATTCCTCGTCTTCCTCAGGCGAAATCAGGGTTCCTTCGCGGGTGCCCCAGCTGATTTCGTTGAGGGCTAGGTGCTGCTCGTGGGGCAGTTGCTGGTCGAGAAAGCCCTGCACCGACTGGTGAGTGCGGCGCAGCGCCGAGGTATACACCCGGTCAAAGGGCAGGTGCGCGTAGGCTGCGTGGAACCGCCCGGCCTGGTGGTGGCCGGTGGCGTTGAGGCTGGAGTCGATGCCGCTGCCCTGCACGATGCCGCGCACGTTGAAGTCGGTCTGCCCGTGCCGGATGAGGTATATTTTTTTGACGCTCACTTTCCCGCTAGCTTTGCTGTTATGGGGTCAAAAGTAGCTCTTTCAGCTCCCGGAATCTCTGACCTCGCGCCTTATTTCCCTGCATCTGATGTACCCCGAACACCTTTCAGCTGACCTGGCTCAACTCAACGCCTTATGCCGCAACACGCTGGGCGAGCAGCTGGGCATTGAAATTACCGCCGTGGGAGAGCGAAGCCTCACCGGCCGCATGCCCGTCGACCGCCGTACGCACCAGCCGATGGGCCTGCTGCACGGCGGCGCCTCCGTGGCGCTGGCCGAAACGCTGGGCAGCATCGGGGCGCAGCTGCAGGTAGACGTACGCAAGAAAGCCTGTGTGGGGCTGGAAATCAACGCCAACCACCTCAAAGGCGTGCATTCGGGCTACGTGGTGGGCCACGCCACGGCCCTGCACGTGGGCCGCAGCACGCAGGTGTGGGAAATCCGCATCACGCACGAAGAAACCGGCGTGCTGGTGTGCGTCAGCCGCATCACCATGGCCGTCATCGACCTGCCCGGCGGCCCCCAGAACCCGGCCGCGTGAGCAGCCTGCAGCGCCTGCCCTGGCACCCCGCCGACTTGGCCCCGTCCGCCCGCCAGCGGCAGCTGGTAGCGCTGGCCCTGAGCAGCGGCCGGCCCGTGGCGCTGTGGCGGCTGCCCGGCGCCACCCACGCCCGGCTCTGCCTGAGTTTGCGGGTGGAGGCCGCCTACGTGGGCTTGCCGCCGGCGCTGGAAGCCACGGCCCCGGCCGGCTTCGCCTTCTTCCCCTTCCAGGATTCCGACCACAACCCGCCGCTGTTTCTGCCAGCCGACCTGTTTTTTGATCTGGCCCGGCCTGACGAAATCCAGGTCAGCGCCACGGCAGCAGCGCGGCTGCCGGCCCTGAGGCAGCAATTTATGGCGCTGCCTGCTAAGGCTCCGCTGCCCTGGCACGTGAGCCCGCAGCCCGCCCCAGCCACCGCCTCACAGCCCGAGTATGAGGCGCTAGTGCAAACCGGCGTGGCGGCCATTGCCAGCGGGCAGGTGCAGAAAGTGGTGAGCAGCCGGGCCGTGCGGCGGGAGCTGCCCGCCGGGTTTGATGTGCTGGCAGCCTTCGAGGAGCTGCAGGCGCGCTACCCCAACGCCTTTGTGTCGGTGGTGAGTGCGCCGGGCGTGGGCACCTGGCTGGGCGCCACGCCCGAGGTGCTGGCCGAGGTAGGCGCCGACGGCGTATTCCGGACGATGGCCCTGGCCGGCACGCAGCCGCTGCTGCCCGGCCACCAACCCAGTGAGGCCATCTGGCGGCAGAAGGAAATCGAGGAGCAGGCCCTGGTAGCGCGCTACATCGTCAACTGCTTCAAGCAGTTGCGGCTGCGCGAGTACCAGGAAACCGGGCCGCGCACCGTGGCCGCCGGCGAGGTGCTGCACCTGCGCACCGACTTTGCCGTGGACTTGCGCAAGGTGCCCTTTGCCACGCTGGGCACCGATATGCTGCGGCTGCTGCACCCTACGTCGGCCGTGGGCGGTATGCCCCGGCAGGCGGCCCTCGACTTCATTGCCCGCCACGAAGGCTACGACCGGGCCTACTACAGCGGCTTCCTGGGCCCTGTAAACCTGCCCGACGCCGGCGTGGCCCGCCTCTACGTGAACCTGCGCTGCCTGCAGCTGCGGCCCACCGAGGCCATCCTCTACGCCGGCACCGGCCTCACCGTCGACTCCGACCCGGCCCGCGAGTGGCAGGAAACCGAACTGAAGCTGCGCACCGTAGGAGCTATTCTGAAGTAACGCCAGGTTCCGGCCTGATGAATCGTTGAACGTCTCGGCTCGTAAGCTGTTCAACGCACACCGTCCACCGACTCGCCAAGCTGGAGCTTGGCGCTACCGCCTATGCAAGCCGTCCATAATATTCCCGAAATCTGCGTGCAGCTGGGTATCACCGACGTGGTACTTTCGCCGGGCAGCCGATGCGCACCGCTCACCATTGCCTTTGCGCGCCACCCGGGCATTGCGGTACGCACGGTGCCCGACGAGCGGGCGGCGGCCTTTATTGCGCTGGGTTTGGCCCAGGCCCAGCGGCGGGCGGTGGCGCTGGTGTGCACCTCCGGCACGGCCGGCCTCAACTACGCGCCCGCCGTGGCCGAGGCCTACTTTCAGCAGATTCCGCTGGTGCTGTTCACGGCAGACCGGCCGCCGGAATGGATTGATCAGCTCGACGGCCAGACCATCCGGCAAACCGACCTGTACGGAGCCCACGCCAAAGGCTCGTTCACGTTTCCGGCCGACACCACGCACACCGACGCGCAGTGGCACGCCACGCGCATTGTGAGCGAGGCCGTCGGGCTGGCCGAGCAGTTTCCGGCCGGGCCAGTGCAGGTGAACGTGCCGCTGCGCGAGCCGTTCTACCCTAAGCAGGGCGAGGAGCTGCAGTTTGGTCCAGTGAAGGTGACGCGCGAGCTGCCCGGCCGGCCGCAGCTGCCCGCCGCCGTACTACAGGAGCTGCACGAAGCCATCCGCGGCACCAGCCGCGTGCTGGTGGTGGCCGGCCAGCACCCCGCCGATACGGAGCTGCTGCTGGCGCTGCAGCAGTTTGCGGCCATCCACCACGTGCCCGTCGTCGGCGACCTGATTGCCAACCTGCACCTGCCCGCCGCCGCCACCTACGACCAGCGCCTGCGCCCCCTCGGCCGCCAGGATGTATTCATGGCCGTGCCGGAGCCCGGCCTCAAGGAAGCCCTGAAGCCGGAGCTGCTCATCACCTTCGGCCAATCCTTGATTTCCAAAGCCCTCAAGCTCTACCTGCGCAACGCCAAACCCGCCCAGCACTGGCACATCCAGCCCGCCGGCCCTGTAGCCGACACGTTCCAGTCGCTGACCAAAGTGGTGCGCATGGAGCCGGTTGATTTCTTTGCGGCGCTGACCTCACCCCCCAGCCCCCTCTCCAAAAGCAGGGAGAAGTCAGATGTAGGATTCGTTGAATCGTCAGGCTCCCCCTCTCTTTTGGAGAGGGGGTCCGGGGGGTGAGGTCCCCGCCCAGGACGCCACCCGCGTAGCCCCGCGCCCGCAGCCGCTGGGCGAGCCGGTGCGGCTGAGCTGGCCCACGCCGGACGCCGACCCGGCCAAAGCCGCTTATCTCAAGCCCTGGCTGGCCGCCGAAAGCTGGGCGACCGGCTTCCTGCAGGATTTCATGCAGCAGCCCAACCAGCCGTTCAACGAATTCACGGCCATCTACCGCGCCCTGCAGCACCTCCCCGACCGCACGGCGCTGCACCTGGCCAACAGCATGGCCGTGCGCTACGCCAACATCCTGGGCGTGCCGGCTGGCCGCACCGTGGAAATCTTTGCCAACCGCGGCACCAGCGGCATCGACGGGTGCACCAGCACGGCCGTGGGCGCGGCCCTGGCCCAGCCCGGCCGCCCGGTGGTGCTGCTTACCGGCGACGTGGCCTTCTTCTATGACCGCAACGCCTTCTGGCACAACTACCCTACCCCTAACCTGCGCTTGGTGCTGCTCAACAACCACGCGGGCGGCATTTTCCGGCTCATCGAGGGGCCCCGCCAGCAGCCCGAGCTGGAGGAGTTCTTCGAGACGCGGCAGCCGCTGCGCGCCGAGAATACGGCCCGGGATTTTGGGCTGCACTACCAGGCCGTTTCCACTTTTGCTGAACTAGAGTCGGCGCTACCGGTTTTCTTTGCAGCCGAAACCGGCGCGGCGCTGCTGGAAATCACCACCGACAGCGCCACCAACGCCGAATTCTTTGAACACTACCGGGCCCTGGTCCGCACTTCTTTTTCACACTAGCACACCGCGCCCTCTGCGAAACCTCTGCGCCCTCTGCGGGCTAAAGACGTACCAACGACGTAGCCCGCAGAGGGCGCAGGGATTTCGCAGAGGGCGCAGAAACCAGTTCATTCTATGTCAGAGCAACTCACTTGGACTCCGATTAAGGAGTTCCGCGAAATCCTCTTCACCCAGCACGGAGGCATCGCCAAAATCAGCATCAACCGCCCGCAGGTGCACAACGCCTTCACACCCCTCACGGTGCAGGAGATGATTGAGGCCATGCGCATCTGCCAGGACCGCATCGACATCGGCGTGATCATCCTGACGGGTGAGGGCGGCAAGGCCTTCTGCTCGGGCGGCGACCAGAGCGTACGCGGCCACGGCGGCTACGTGGGCGAGGACACCGTGCCCCGCCTGAACGTGCTGGAGCTCCAGAAAATCATCCGCTCCATCCCGAAGCCGGTAGTGGCTATGGTGGCCGGCTGGGCCATCGGGGGGGGGCACGTGCTGCACGTGGTCTGCGACCTGAGCATTGCCGCCGAAAACGCCCGTTTCGGCCAGACCGGCCCGAACGTGGGCTCGTTCGATGGTGGCTTCGGGGCCTCCTACCTCGCCCGCGTGGTGGGCCAGAAGAAGGCCCGCGAAATCTGGTTCCTCTGCGACCAGTACGACGCCCAGGAAGCCCTCGACATGGGCCTCGTAAACAAAGTGGTGCCGCTGGACAAGCTGGAGGAAACCACCGTGGCCTGGTGCCACAAGATCCTGCAGAAAAGCCCGCTGGCGCTGCGCATGCTCAAATCCAGCTTCAACGCCGAGCTTGATGGCCAGGCCGGCATTCAGGAGCTGGCCGGCAACGCCACGCTGCTCTACTACCTCTCCGAGGAAGCCAAGGAAGGCCGCAACGCCTTCATCGAGAAGCGCCAGCCTGACTTCTCGAAGTATCCGAAGTTTCCGTAACGCCGGATACCGGCCACCATTCAACGGCAACTGCCCGCCCGAATCCGGGCGGGCAGTTTTCTTTTCGTATTTTTCTGACTGCGGCCCTTCTCCAGGCGCTTTCTTCAGTTGAACCGGCATTCTATGAAACCCTTCCTGACCTCTCTGCTGCTGGCTTTCGCCATCACCTCTGCCGCCTACGCCCAGGCCCCAGCCGCCGCTATGGCCACGCCCGACAAAACCAAGGAGGTGCTGCTGGTTGACGCCTCCTGCGGGCAGTGCCGCCTGGGCCTGAAGGGCAAGGACTGCGACCTGGCCATCCGGCTGAACGGCAAGGCCTATTTCGTGGACGGCACCACCATCGACTCGCACGGCGACGCCCACGCCAACAACGGCTTCTGCAACACCGTGCGCAAGGCCGAAGTGCAGGGCGAAATCGTGGACAACCGGTTTAAGGCAACGTACTTCAGGGTGCTGCCTGAGCCGGCTAAGGCCAAGTAGCTTGCAGCCGTTGCCCCCGATTGGGTGGCAGCTGCAGTATTTTCCAGAAAGCGTCACCCAACTGGGTGGCGCTTTCTGTATTATGGCACCCGGAGCGTTCTGCCAATGGCACTGGCGACTTGTATCTTTTACAGAAACATAATTTTGGCAGACAGCCAAAATTCCCGCATAAAAGTTTGCCTTAGAGCCCACTATCCCTACCTTATTCTCACCAAAGCTCCACCAACTAACTCTCTTTGGTTATATTTTATGAGGAAACACCTACTCTTCTGGGGCGCCATGCTATGCCTGATGCCCTTGGCGGAAGCCCAGACGGCAGCGCGCCAGGCTATCATCGCCGAAACGCCTTATGCCGCGTATTTTGCGGAGGCTTACCGGCAGTATCCGGCAGTGCCACGTGGCATGTTGGAAGCCGTATCTTTCACCCAGACCCACATCCGGCACATAGCGGCGCAGGAGCCGGAAAGCTGCACGGGTATGCCGCTGCCATCGGGCGTGATGGGACTGTTTGCGAACGGGAAAGGCGTATTTCGCGAAAACCTGCGGCTGGTGGCCCGGCTGGCGCACGTCAGCGAAACCCTGATTCAGCAAGACCCGCGCGCCAACATTCTGGCCTACGCGGCAGCCTACGCCCAGCTTGCCAACGCCCGCCAGCTTAAGCCCACCGAACCAGCCCGGCATCTGCCTGTGCTGCTGGAGCTGAGTGAACTGCCCCTTGGCGAAGACGCCGTAAGTACTTTTGCTCTCGACTCGCACCTGTACAGCGTCCTGCGCTTTCTTGCGCAGCCCGACAACCAGCTGCGCTACCGGTTTCCGAATTATCAGCTGAATCTGCCGGCCATCTTCGGGGCTAATTATGAGGTACTGAGTGCTGGCACCACGCAGATTTCGGCGCAGGACGTGCAGGCAGAAGGACGAACCTTCAACCCTGGCACTTCCACCTACGCCGTGGCCGTCTCCACCGACTATGGCCCCGCTATTTCTGATTTCACCACTTGTAACTACAGCACGCGCAGCGGTACGGCTGCCACGCACTACGCCATCCATACGGTACAGGGCACGTACGCCGGCTGCATTTCCTGGTTTAAGAACTGTACGTCCAGCGTATCGGCGCACTACGTGGTGCGCTCTTCCGATGGGCAGGTGACGCAGATGGTGAGCGAGGCCAACAAAGCCTGGCACATCGGCTCCGAAAACCCCTACACCATTGGCACGGAGCACGAAGGCTACGTAAACGACGCTTCTTGGTACACCACAGCCATGTACACCAGCTCGGCGGCACTGGCCCGCGACATTGTGGGCAGTGGCTACGGCATCAGCGGGTTGCGCACGTTTTACGGGGCAGCCACCACGGGCACATTCAGCACGGGGGCGTGCGTCAAAATCAAAGGCCACCAGCATTTCCCCAACCAGACTCACACTGACCCCGGCGTGAACTGGAACTGGGAGAGGTTCTATACGCTTGTCAACAATGCGCCTTCCGTCACGACCTTGTCGGCGGCTTCGGGTACCGTGTATGATGCGGGTGGCAGCACTGCCAACTACCCCAACGATGTGCGCCAATGCCAGCTTATTGCGCCGACCGGCGCTACCAGCGTGAAGCTCACGTTCAGCAGCTTCGACCTGGAAAGCACCTATGACCACCTGCTGGTATATAACGGGGCCAACAACCAGGCGCCGCTGCTAGGTAAGTTCAGCGGCACCGCCAGCCCGGGCACGCTCACCGGCACTTCGGGCAAGCTCTACCTGGAGCTGCGGTCTGACTGTGCCACCACCCGGCCGGGCTTCGCCGCCAGCTGGACTTCCACGGGTGGCAGCACCGCCGCCTGCCCCACCGACAGCTACGAAGCCAACGAAACCCTGACCGCTAGTAAGGCGGTAGGCGTGAACGTGAACAACACCGCCTACATCTGCCCGGCCACCGATGTGGACTGGTATCAGTTCACCAGCTCCGCCACCAACAACAACCTTAAAATTACGCTCGGTACGCTGCCAGCCGACTACGAGCTACAGCTCTACAATGCCGCCGGCACACTGCTGTATGCTTCTACTTCATCGGGCACCACAGCCGAAACCCTTGTTTATAACGGGGCACCAGCCGCTACTTACTACGTGAGAGTGTACGGCTACAACGGGGCTACCAGCAACACCACGGCCTATACGCTGCGGGTTTCCACGCAGCCGACTGCTTGGATGGCTCCCACGGCCCCGGCGGTGGTTAGCCGCCAGGCAGCAACTACCAAGCCGCAGGCCAGCATCACCAACCCGGTGGAAAACGGGGGCAGTGCCTGGCTAAGCGTGACAGACTACGACGGCCCGGCCGCCATGCAGTTGCGCAACACGCAGGGCCAGCCGTTAGGCCCGGCTTTCCGGACCAAGATACTGGGCGGACAGCCTGTGCGCTACCCCCTGCCCGCCGGCCTGCAATCAGGCGTTTATCTGGTAGCCGTGCAGCTTGGTTCCCGCACGGAATATTTGCGCCTGCTGGTGCAGTAAGCGGCCGTTTCTGGGTGACAGACGGCCCGACCTGCTTTGTGCGGGTCGGGCCGTTTTCGTTTCGGCTGGCTTGATGCTTTATGCCGGTGCCAGCCCGCAGGGCGCCACTGCCCATCTCCTGGCTTCTGAAGTTTGCTAACTTGAGAGCCTTCCCGCGGCGGTTTCAGCCGGTTATTCTCCTCTTCCCCACCTCCTATTTTCATTATTATGAGGCTCTATCTCGCCTTGGCGGTGCTGCTGGGCACCGGCCTAGCCGCTGGCAGCTTGGTGGAGCCAGGCAGTCGCCCCGCAGTAGTGACTCTCAAAAGCCGTCCGATCCTGACGGCTGCCGACCAGACGGAAACGTACCTGCCTTACCTCGCCAACAAGCGCGTGTGAATTCTGGCCAACCCAACCACCATTATCGGCCGCAGGCACCTCGTCGACAGCTTGGTAGCCCGAGGCATTGCCATCGTCAAGATCTTCGGGCCGGAACACGGCTTCCGGGGCAATGCCAGCAACGGCGCCAAAGTGGCCGACGAGAAAGACCCGGCCACCGGCATCGACATTATTTCGCTGTACGGCAAAAAGCGCAAGCCCTCGGCGCAGGACCTGGCCAGCGTGGACGTAATGGTGTTTGATATCCAGGATGTGGGCTGCCGCTTCTACACCTATATCAACGTGCTGCGCGACGTGATGGAAGCCTGCGCCGAAAACGACAAGGAGCTGCTGATTCTGGACCGGCCAAACCCCAACGGCTACCTCGTGGATGGACCCGTGCTGGACCTGCGCCTGAAGTCCGGCATCGGGCAGTTTCCGGTGCCGATTGCCCACGGCCTGACTGTCGGCGAGTTTGCCCGCATGATCAACGGGGAAAACTGGCTGGACGGCAAGCAGCAGTGCCGCCTGCGCGTGATTCCGGTGAAAAACTACCGGCACGAAATGGCTTACACGCTTCCCGTCAAGCCTTCGCCCAACCTGAACACCCAGCACAGCATTTTACTGTATCCGTCTACCTGCCTGTTTGAAGGCACAGCGCTCAACCACGGCCGCGGCACCTACTTTCCGTTTGCGCTCCTCGGCAGCCCAGCCCTTAAAAACAGCTTCACTTTCTCCTACACACCCGTCAGCCTGCCCGGCATGAGTGAGGCGCCGCTGTACATGAACGAGGTGTGCTACGGCCTGGATCTGCGCACGTATGACACCAACCAGCTGCGCAAGTCCGGCCGCATCAACCTCGACTGGATGCTGCAGCTCTACCAAGCCTACCCCGACAAAGCCCGGTTCTTCGACCGCACCCAGAGCAACCAGATTGGCAGCATTGATGGTCTGGCCGGCGACGCCAGTTTCAAACTGCAGGTTATGGCCGGAAAATCGGCCGCCGAAATCCGGGCGTCGTGGGAGCCGGCCCTGGCTCGCTACAAGGCCACGCGCAAAAAGTATCTGCTGTACCCCTAAAAAACCGCCGCAACCGTGGCCAGTGGGCAGGCGGCGCTAGAATATCGAGCCGTAGGCTTCGCAGCCGCTGCACCAGGCGAAGAAGTCGCGCAGGCGGGCGTCTTTGGCCTGCTGCTTGCGCCGGCGGCGGGCTTCGCGCAGGGCGCGGGCGCAGGTTTTGGTGGCGTTGAGGTAGTGGCGGAAGGTGATGAGGCGCCGGAACACCACGGTTTTGGCGCGGGCAAACGGGCTGACGGCGGCGGTATCCATGGGGTGAATGGTAAGGTGAGCAGGATAAGATACACTTTTAATGGCCTCTATGTCAAGCCCCCGCAAAATTTCAACCCACTGAACAAGCTTGGCGTACGTAGTTCCGGTTGTTTCTGAAAATCTTTGCCGCTTCTCTCGCCTGATACTGCCCGCTATGGATACTGCCGCTACCTCCGCCGACCTGCTCCTGCCCGATTCCCTCCTGCTCAACGGCCGCGAGTTCCGTTACGCCGACATTCAGCAGTACCCGGCCAACTCGCCGCAGGACCTGAATGGCTACGAGGCCCGCGTGCTGGACTTTGTGCGGCAGTGGCTGAACGGGGCGCAGGAATTCGGTTTGCGCACCTCGGGCTCCACGGGCAAGCCCCAGCTGGTGCAGATGAAGCGGCGGCAGCTGGAAGCCTCGGCCCGCCGCACCGGCGACTACTTCGACCTGGGCCCCGGCGACCGGCTGCTGGTGTGCCTGAACTGCGAGTTTGTGGGCGGCCTGATGATGCTGGTGCGCGGCCTGGAGCGGCGCATGCACCTGACCATCGTGGAGCCCCACGCCGACCCGCTGGCGCTGGTGCCGGCCGGCGCCGAGTTCGACTTCACCTCCTTTGTGCCCCTGCAGCTGCGTACCGTGCTCGATGCCGGCCACGCCCCGCGCCTCAACCGCATGAAGGGCATTCTGGTGGGCGGCGCGGCCGTGGAGCGCAGCCTCGAAACCAACATCCGGAAGCTGAAGGTGCCGGTGTACGTGACATACGGCATGACCGAAACGGCCTCGCACATTGCCCTGCGCCGCCTCAATGGCCCCGACGTGCAGACCACCTACCGCGTGCTGCCCGGCATCCACGTCGGGCAGGATGCACGCGGCTGCCTCACCGCCCGCGCCGACGTCACCAACGACCAGCTCATTATCACCAACGACCGGATAACCCTCTCCGACGATGGCCACAGCTTTGAGTGGCTGGGCCGCGCCGACTTCGTGATAAACAGCGGCGGCGTGAAGGTGCAGGCCGAAAAGGTGGAGCTGGTGCTGGAAGTGGCCCTCACGGAGCTGGGGCTGGGCCGCCGCGCCTTCGTGGCCGGCCGCCCCGACCCGCGCCTGGGCGAGCAGGTGACGGCGTTTCTGGAAGGCCCGGCCCTGCGCCCGGCGCAGCAGCAGCAGCTTCTGGCCCTGCTCAGCCAGCGCCTCGACAAGTACGAAGTGCCCCGCGACGTGGTGTACGTGCCGCAGTTCCGCACTACTGCCTCCGGCAAGCTGGATAGGCTGGGTACGGTGCGCGGCCTCGCGCCCGCGCCGGGTGTGGGCGGCCGGTAGCGGACGGGCGCCAATATTAATTATGTGAAATTATCCGTTGATTTGTGCAAGTTCCTACTCTGCACCCAATCAATGAAGCGTACCCAAGTTTCTGTAGCGGCCTTGTTGCTGGCCAGCCAGTTGGTGGGCGGCTATGCCACCACAGCCAGCACCACCACTACCCCCACCACTGCCGTCGGCAATGCAACTACTGAGGCCGTGAGCCAACTGGGCGCGGCCGCCGCGGTAGCCCAGGAGGCGCCGGTTGCGCCGGCTGCCGTGCCGGCCGCCCCGCCGTTTCAGGTGGTGGCCGAGCAGTTTGCCGATCTGCGCGTGCTGCGCTACCAAGTGCCCGGCTTCGAGACGCTGGAGCCCCAGCAGAAAGAGCTGCTCTACTACCTCTATGAGGCGGCGCTGAGCGGGCGCGAAATCATCTACGACCAGAACTACCGCCACAATCTGCGCGTGCTGCGCACCATTCAGGCCGTGTGGACGGCCAACGAGCAGCGCCGCACCGCCAGCACCAACCCGCGCGAGCTGGACCAGGCCACCAAGTTTGCCACCTACGCCAAGCGCGTGTGGTTCTCCAACGGCATCCACCACCACTACAGCACCCGCAAGATGCTGCCGGAGTGCACGCCGGCCTACTTCCGGGAGCTGATTTTCGCCGTCGATGCCAAGCAGCTGCCGCTGGAGCCCAACGAGAGCGTGACGAAGTTTCTGGGCTCGATGACGACCATCCTGTTCGACCCCGCCGTGGCGCCCAAGCGCGTCAACCAAGAGGCCGGCAAAGATTTGGTGAAGACCTCGGCCATGAACTTCTACCAGGGCGTGAGCCAAGCCGAGGTGGAAGCCTACTACAAGCGCAAAATCAACACCCAGGACCCGCAGCCCATTTCCTACGGCCTCAACTCGCGCCTCGTGAAGGACAAGCAGGGCCAGCTGCAGGAGCGCAAATGGATGACCGACGGCCTCTACGACAAGGCCCTCTCGCAGGTGGTGTTCTGGCTACAGAAGGCCGTGGCAGTGGCCGAAAACCCCGAGCAGAAGCTGGCCCTGCAGAAGCTGGTGCAGTTCTACCAGACCGGCGACCTGAAGGTGTGGGACGAGTACAACATTGCCTGGGTGCACGACACCAAGAGCCGCACCGACGTGGTAAACGGCTTCATTGAAGTCTACGGCGACCCGCTCGGCTACCGCGCCAGCTACGAGTCGGTGGTGTCGTTCAAGGACCTGGAGGCCACCAAGCGCATCCAGGCCATCGGCGACGAGGCCCAGTGGTTCGAGGACAATTCACCCATCAAGCCTGAGCACAAAAAGCAGAACGTGGTAGGCATCACGGCCAAGGTGATTACGGCCGTGGTGGAAGCCGGCGATGCCGCCCCCGCCACGCCCATCGGCATTAACCTACCCAACGCCACCTGGATCCGCAAAGAGCACGGCTCGAAGTCGGTGAACCTGGGCAACATTGTGGACGCCTACGGCCTGGCCGATGCCGGCGGCATGCTGGATGAGTTTGCTTTCGACGAAGCCGAGAAGCAGCGCGCGCGGCAATTTGCGGGCATGGCTGGCAAGCTCCATACCGACATGCACGAGGTAATCGGGCACGCGTCGGGCCAGATCAACAAAGGCGTGGGCACGCCCAAGGAAACCCTGAAAAGCTACGCCTCGGCCCTGGAAGAAGCCCGCGCCGACCTCGTGGCCCTCTACTATCTGCCCGATGCCAAGCTGGTGCAGCTGGGTGTGGTGCCGGCCGGCGGCGAGCTGGCCAAGGCCGAGTACGACAACTACATCCGCAACGGCCTGATGACCCAGCTGGTGCGCCTGCAGCCCGGCGAAACCGTGGAGGAAGCCCACATGCGCAACCGCCAGATGGTGGCCAAGTGGGCCTTCGAGAAAGGCCAGAAAGACAAGGTGGTGGAGAAGGTAACCCGCGACGGCAAGACCTACTTCCGCGTGAACGACTACGAGAAGCTGCGCGGCCTGTTCGGGCAGCTGCTGCGCGAGCTGCAGCGCATCACCAGCGAAGGCGACTACGCCGCTGGCAAGGCCCTCATCGAAACCTACGGCGTGAAAGTGGACCCCGTGCTGCACAAAGAGGTGCTGGCCCGCTACGCCAAGCTCAACATTGCGCCCTACGCCGGCTTCATCCAGCCCAAGCTGGTGCCGGTGCTCGACGGCGGTAAAATCACGGACGTGAAAGTGGAGTACCCCACCGACTTCGCCCAGCAGATGCTGGAATACGGCCGCAAGTACCGCCTGCTTCCGAACTACAACTAGCACGCCCGCTTGAGTGGAACGTCATGCAGAGGCGCAGCCGAAGCATCTCGTTCGTGTAGTAACTGTCATGCTGAGCTTGCCGAAGCATCTCGCGTGCTGACTCAGGAGTAGCAACGCAACATCAGCACGCGAGATGCTTCGGCAGGCTCAGCATGACGTTCTCTTTCAAAACGACGTTCTTTTCGTCCCACATCAACCTCTCAACCAACCACACCCCATGAAACACCTTTCCGCCCTCTTCCTGCTGCTGGCTATGCTGCTGGCCCCCCCCGCCGCCCGCGCCCAAACCGCCCCCGACGCGGCACGCTACGAGTACTGCGAGCTGCACCTGAAGGGCGCCGACGTATTCGCCGATTTCGGCTACGGCCCCGAGAAGCTGGGCGGCGGCTCGCTCTCCAAGCTGGAAGCCGGCAAGCTGCAGGTTTTCGCTACCCACATCAGCGCCCTCAACTACATGGGCTCGCTGGGCTGGGACGTGGTGCAGGTGTACGGCGACATCAACTCGGGCAGTGCCCGCAACAAAGAGCAGTTCTTCATGCTGCGCCGCCTGCGCTCCTCGCAGGGCGTAAACGTGAACAAGCAGTAAGCCCTCTGTCATTGCGAGGACGAAGGACGAAGCAATCCTTCCTCTCCGTGCGATAAGCGTGAATTAAGCAGAAAGCCCTTCGGCGTTAGTGTACTACACTACTGCTGGAGGGCTTTCTGTTTAGGAAAGTGTCTGCCACGAAAGGAAGGATTGCTTCGTCCTTCGTCCTCGCAATGACAGCACCACTACCAGTCGGCGCGGCGCAGGCCTTGCTGGGTGAAAAGGCGCTGCCGGCCGCGGGCGACTTTGTACAGGTCGCCGAGGGACAGCTTGACGCGGCCGTAGAATACCGGGCCGTTCAGCTCGCGCTCCGTAAACTTATTCACAAACATCGGCTGGCGCCACCCTACGCCCGTGCCCAGCGCCAGCCAGCGGTACACCCGCATCTGCCCCGACAATGTGGGCTCGGCTAGCCAGATAACTTTCTTGGGCGAGCGAACCACTTGGCCATCGGGCAGGGCGTAGCGGGCGTATGTTTTGCCCACGCCCAACTGCAGCTGCGTGGCTATTTCCCAGCGTGGGTTGCCCAGTACCACGTACTCGCCGTAGGCGGCCACGTAGCGCAGCCGCAGCTCCGAATTGGTAGCGGCCGGCAGCTCCGAGGGAATTGGCTGGCGCGACGGAATGCCGTTGCTGAGCAGGTACACGCCCAGGCCCGTGCGCAGCCGCCCGCGCCACTCTATGCCCAGCTTCAGGCCCGGAATGGTTACCAGCCGGTGGTTGATGATGGAGTTGCGGATGTCCAGTTGGAACACCGGCCGGCGGTGCGGGTGGCGCACGCCTACGGAATCGGCGGGCGCTGGAATGGGGGTGGCGGCCGGCGCTGATACGGCGGCGGCCACAGTCAGCAGCCAGGCCAGGCCCAGCGCCGATAGTTTTCTCCCCAAATGATGCGCATCCGATGTTACCACGGCGCAAAGTTACGGCCCGCAGCCCACGTGGTTGCTACTAGTCCCAAATAGCACCAGCCGCTTCGCCCTCCTGCCCTTGTCGGTTCGCCCCGGCCGGCCGCCGGTTCACCTGGTTTGGGCTTCGGCCGGCGGCCTCCGGCAGCTACCTTCGGATCATCATCCAAGCTCTTACTGCCATGGCTCTCACCCCCGACTCTCTGTTTGCCCTCGCCAACCCCGTAGCGCTGCTGGGCTGGGCCCTACTGGTGCTGGCTCCGCGCTGGCGCGTCACGCGCTGGCTGGTGCTCAGCGGGGCGTGGCCGCTGCTGCTGGCCGTGGCCTACGCCTTGCTCATCGGCGGCCACTACCTGGGGGCTCACGCCACGGAAGGCGGCTTCAATTCGCTGGCTGAGGTGGCGTTGCTGTTTCGCAATCCGTGGGCGCTGCTGGCCGGCTGGGTGCACTACTTGTGCTTCGATTTGAGTGTTGGCATCTGGGAAAGCCTGGATGCGCGGCGCCGCGGGGTGCCACACCTGCTGCTGGTGCCGTGTTTGCTGCTCACGTTTCTGTTTGGGCCGGTGGGGCTCTTGCTCTATGCTGTTGTGCGGCGCTTCTACGCGGCTCCCGCCACTGCCGCGGCCACTCCCCTTTCTGCTTCCCTGTAACCTTTCTGCGTCGTGGCTACTCTTAACTTTTCGCTGAAATCCGGCGCCGCTGCCGCCGCTGGTTCTACCGTTGCTGGCGCTGCTTCGCCGGCCGGCTATGCGGCCACCTGGCTGCGCGTGCTGCACCGCGTGAATCCGGTGCTGGCCTGGGCCGGCTGGCTGCACGTGGCGCTGCTGCTGCTGGCGCTGGCGCTGCTGCCCTTCGACCACCGCCTCGTAACGGGCCTGCCCGTGTGGATGAAGCCGGCCAAGTTTGCCCTTTCCGGCCTGCTCTACCTCTGGACGCTGGCCTGGCTGCTGGCCGACCTGCCGGCGGTGGCGCAACGGTCGGTGCGCCGCATCAGTGGAGGCGTGGCCCTGAGCATGGTGGTTGAAATGGTGTGCATCACGACGCAGGCCGCCCGCGGCACCAGCTCGCACTTCAACGGCGCCACGGCGCTGGATGGGGCCCTGTTCAGTGTGATGGGCGTGTTCATCATGTTCAACACCGTGCTGACTGTCTGGGCGGTGTATCTGGTGTGGCGGCACCGGCCCCACGGCCCGGCCGGCTACGTGTGGGGCGTGCGCCTGGGGCTGCTGCTGTTTCTGCTGGGCAGCCTGCTGGGCGGCATGATGATTCACCTCAACCAGCACACCGTGGGCGCCCCCGACGGCGGCCCCGGCCTGCCCGGTCTGGGGTGGAGCACCCGCGCCGGCGACCTACGCACGGCCCACTTCCTGGGCCTCCACAGCCTGCAGGCATTGCCGCTGCTGGGTTGGTGGCTGAGCCGGCACCTGCCGCGCCGCGCCGCGCTCCTGACGTGGCTGGGCGCCGCCGCCTACGCCGGTCTGGTAGCCCTGTTGTTTGCGCTGGCCCTGCAGGGCGTGCCGCTGCTGGCCGTCCGGTAGCCAATTGCTTCGTGTACTTCTCACCTAACCCTCTTCCTGCTCATGGCTGCTTTCCGACTCCTGTTTCGCCAGTTGCTGATGGTTTTCGGCCTGCTCCTGCTCGCGGCCCCAACCGCCATGGCCCAGCAGCGGGCCAGCCGGCTCACCAACGGCCCCACCACCCTGCTCACCTCCGACTCGGTGCAACTGTACGTGCAGGTGGCGGGCCAGGGGACGCCGTGCGTGTTTGTGCACGGCGGGCCGGGCGCGGGCAGCTACTCGTTTGAGAAGCTGGGTGGCAACCGCCTCGAAGACAAGCTGCGCCTGATTTACTACGACCAGCGCGGCAGCGGCCGCTCGGCCAGCCCCCGGCGCCCCAGCTACAGCATGGCGCGTATGGTGCAGGATTTGGAGGAGCTGCGGCAGCAGCTGGGCCTGGAACGCTGGGTGCTGATGGCCCACTCGTTTGGGGGCACCATTGCCACGGCCTACGCCACGCAGTACCCGCAGCGGGTGCAGGCGCTGGTGCTGGTGAATGCCGTGCTCGACCCGCCGGCGTCGCTGGAAAGCATGGTGCAGTACGGCACTACCTTACTGCCCGCCGCCGCCCAGCCCAACCCCGGCCTGCCGATGATGCAGCGCGTAGGCATGGTGATGGGCGCGCTGCAACAGCAGAAGCTGGCCTGGCAGCTGCAGTTTTCCGCCGACTCGCTGGCTGCCCGCGCCAGCCGCGTGAGCCGCAGCGTGCCCGCCAACCCCGACTTCGGCACCCAGGTGTTCAGCGGCCAGCTGCCCGACTACGGCCAGGATTTCGTGCCCGCCACCGCCAAGCTCCCAATGCCCGTGCTCAACATTGTGGGCCAGGACGACCGCACCACGGGCGCCGCGCCCGGCACCTTCCGGTTCCCGCAGCAGCAGACGATGGTGCTGCCCGGCAAGCACAATTCGTTTCTGGAGCAGCCGGCGGCCTTCCGGCAGGCCGTGGTTAGCTTCGTGCAGAAGCTGCCGCGCTAACGTAGCTAAGGCGGCGCAGCAGTAGCGCGAACATTGCAGTTCGCGTCCCCGCGCCGTTCAGACGATTCTAACGGCGTGGGGGCGCGAACTACACAGTTCGCGCTACGGCCGCTCACTGAACACCAAACGGATTTCCTGCTGCATGCCGCCACCTGCCGACCGTCCCGCTGCCTTCCTGAACGACCGGTGGTTTCTGCTGCTCGGTATCCCGACGCTGGCCTTGCTGGTGCTGTTGCCGCGGGGGCTGCTGCAGGTGGGCTCGGTGCCGGAGGCGCTGGGCGCGTGGGTGGTGTCGCTGGGCATTACCACCACGTTCTGGCTGGCGGGCCGGCAGCTGTGGCGCCTGCTGCTCCGGCGGTTTCCGCGCGTCGAGCAAACCACGCGCCGGCTGTGGTGGCTGGCTGGTATCAACACGTCTCTCACGGCCGTCGTCACGCTGGGTATTGGGTTGCTGGCGGCGCGGGCGCAGGGCGGGCAGCTCACGGGGCGCGGCTTCCTGGCCGAGTTCGGGCTGAACATGGTGCCCACGGTGGTGGTGCAGCTGATTTATGAGAGCTGGCACCTGTTTCAGCAGTGGAAGCAGAACCTGCGCCGCGCCGAGCAGCTGCAGAGCGCCGGCATCCGAAGCCAGCTTGAAGCCCTGCAAAGCCAGCTCGACCCGCACTTCCTGTTCAACTCTCTGAACACGCTGTCGGCGCTGGTGGAGCCCGAAAACGAGGCCGCGCAGCAGTTTCTGGAGCAGCTTTCGGATGTGTACCGCTACGTGCTGCTGGCCCGCGACAAGCCCACGGTGCCGCTCGGCGAGGAGCTGGCCTTCGTGGAAACCTACCTGGCCCTGCACAAAACCCGCTTCCGCGACAACCTGCGCGTGACTACCACCGTGCCACCAGTCTTGCAGGCCCGGCAGGTGGCGCCGCTGAGCGTGCAGCTGCTGGTCGAAAACGCCCTCAAGCACAACGTGGCCTCGCGGGAGCATCCGCTGGAGCTGCGCATTGGAGTGGATGTCGGGCAGCAGTTTCTAGTGGTGGAAAACACCTTACGCCCCCGCACCGCCGGCCTCGCGCCCGGCACTGGCACCGGCCTGCGCAACGTGCGCCACCGCTACGAGCTGCTGCAAGCCGCCGCGCCCGTAACCGTATCGGCCGCCGACGGGTGGTTTCGGGTGCAGCTGCCGTTGTTGAATGGGTGATGAGGTGATGAGGTGAAAAGAACGTCATTCCGAGCATGTGGCGCATCAAGCCAGTGACGAGGAATCTCGCCAGAAGCTAATCCCCTTTCCTGAACTGATGGACTGAATCAGGAATCATCCCCAATCCACCATATTACCGGATTACTAATCTGGCGAGATGCTTCGGCTCCGCCTCTGCATGACGTACCATATGTCACCCAAATCATGACCGTTCTGCTGCTTGAAGACGAATACCCGGCGGCCGAGCGGCTGCAGCGGCAGCTGCTGCAGGCAGCCCCCGAAGCCCAGGTGCTGGCCGTGCTCGACAGCGTGGCCGCCACCCTGCAATGGCTGGACCACAACCCCGCGCCCGACCTGATCCTGAGCGACATTCAACTGGCCGACGGCCTCAGCCTGGAGGTGTTCGAACAGGCCGTGGTACGCAGCCCGGTCATTTTCACGACGGCCTACGATGCCTATGCCATCCGGGCGTTCCGGGCGAATAGTGTGGATTACCTGCTGAAGCCGGTGAAGCTGCTGGAGCTGCAGGCGGCGCTGGCCAAGCTGCGCGAGTGGCGCACGACCACCGCGCCCACCCCGCCGGCCCAGCGCCTGGAGCACCTCCTGGACAGTTTGCCGCGGGCCGAACGGCCTTACAAAACCCGCTTCCTGGTGCGCCACGGCGAGCAGCTGCTGCCCCTGCCCGCCGCCCAGGTGGCCTGGTTCCAAAGCCGCCACGAAACCACCACCCTCGTAGCCCAGGACGGCCGCCGCTTCGTGGTCGACTACACGCTGGAGCAGCTGGAAAGCCTGCTCGACCCGCGCCAGTTTTTTCGCCTCAATCGCCAGTTTCTGGCCCAGTTGCCGGCCGTGCAGCGCCTGCACCCGCACTTCAACGGCAAGCTGCTGCTGGAGCTGCACCCCGCCCCCAGCGAGGAAGTGCTGGTAAGCCGCGAGAAAGCCGGTGCGCTGAAGCAGTGGCTGGAGGGCTGAGTGGATTGTCATTGCGAGGCCGAAGGACAATAGACTCAATGCCTTGCTTGCTCAAAGTTGAGCTAAGAGCGAGGGTTGTAGAGACGCAATATTTTGCGTCTCGTCGTTGCTGATGTTGTTCAAACGGCGCAGGTCCGGCCGTTCAACGACGAGACGCAAAATATTGCGTCTCTACACCGTTCTGCCAGCTTCTGAAGCTCGCTCAGCTAGCCTCCTACTATAAAGCCTTCCGACCGTGGCGTAGCCCAGTTACACTGGAAGGCTTATCGGCAAGAAATTGCCTCAGCCTAGCCAAGAAGGGGTTGCCTCGTGGCTGTTTGCTGCGTGTAAAGGCTCGCCAATAAGCCCGACTACCTATCCAGCCAGGCCTTGAACGTGCTGACTTTTTCGCGGCTTACCAGCACGGTGTCGTTGTCGGGTGGGGTGGGCTTGAGGACGGTTTGCAGGCGCGAGTTGGTGTAGTGGATGATGTCGTGGATGGCGTCGGCGTGGGCCAGGTAGGCGCGGTTGAGGCGGAAGAATTCCAGCGGATCGAGCAGGCCTTCGAGCTGTTCCAGCGTGTAGTCGACCACGAACCGGCGGCCTTCGCGGGTGTGCAGCAGCGTCACTTTTTCCAGGCTGGCGAAGTAGGCAATCTGCTCCACCGGAATGGCCTTGAGGTGCTCGCCCACCCGCACCACGAAGCGCGTTTTGTATTCCTTGGCGGGCTGGGTTTGTTGCAACACCCGCGCCAGCAGCGCCGCATCCAGCGGCGGCGTGGCGGCTTCGCGCTGGCGGTGCAGCTTTGTTAGCGCCGCCGTCAACTCCTCAGCGTCGATGGGCTTGAGCAGGTAATCCACGCTGTTCACTTTGAAGGCCCGTAGCGCGTACTTGTCGTAGGCGGTGGTGAAGACCACCGGGCTGCGGATTTCCAGCCGCTCGAACAGCTCGAAGCTGAGCCCGTCGGCCAGATGGATGTCCAGAAACAGCACGTCGGGCGCGGGCTGCACGGTGCGCAGCAGCGCCTCGGCCTCGGCCACCGACTCGGCCGTGCCCACCACTTCCACGGGCTGGGCTTGCTTGTTCAATAGCCCAATCAGGCGGTTGGCCGCCAGCGGCTCGTCTTCGATAATCAGGGCGCGTAGGGGTGTTGGCATAGGCGAAAGTAAGAGCTTGGGCGCAGTAAACAGGCCACTTTGAGCGGTGTAGAGACGCGACCCTTCGCGTCTCATCGTTGAACAACCGGAACAGTACCATCTAAACAGCGTCAGCAACGAAGAGACGCGAAGGGTCGCGTCTCTACACTGCTCAGCCTACGTCAGCTCCAGCAGCGGCAGCGTCACGATGAACTCGGTTTCGGTCTTTTCGATCAGCACGGGCTGGCTGGTCAGGAACTGGTAGCGGGCCTGCAGGTTGGCCAGGCCCAGGCCCGTCGATTCGCCGTCGGGCACGCGGCGGTAGCGCAGGGCGTTGCGCACCACCAGCTGCCGGGCGGCCACGTCCAGCGTGAGGCTGAGGCGCAGCGGGTCGCGCTGGGAAGTAGCGTTGTGCTTGAGGGCGTTTTCGAGCAGCAGCTGCACGGCCAGCGGCGGCACCAGCAGCGCGTCCAGGTCGGCGGCGGGCGGCAGGCTGATGTCCACTTGCAGGCCTTCGCCGAGGCGGGTTTGCTGCAGGTACACGTACGATTCCACAAACCGCATCTCCTCGCGCAGCGGCACCACTTCCTGCTCCTGCGAGTCGAGCACGTAGCGGTACACCTGGGCCAGCTGCCGCACGAAGCGCGTGGCGCGGGCCGGGTCGTGGTCTTCGATGAGCGAGGTGAGGGCGTTCAGCGAGTTGAACAGAAAGTGCGGGTCCACCTGCCGGCGTAGCGAGTCGAGGCGGGCCACGGCGTTTTCCTTTTCCACCCGCTCCACCCGGATAGCGGCCTCGCGCCAGCCCATCAGAAACGAGCGGCTGTGCATAAACAGCGACACCACCACCGTAATCAGCAGCGGAATAACGAAGGGCCGCCAGGTGAGCGAGCTGAGCGGCCGGTGGTGGTAGAACACCAGAAAGCCTCCGGTCACGAGCAGAATCACGAGCAGTGACATTACCACCGACAGCAGCAGCGTAATCAGGAAGCGGCGGAACGGGTGCAACGTCCAGTCGACGCGGCGGTTCAGCCACTCGCTGGGAAAGCCGTTGGCCAGCCACAGGCCGGTGGTGTAGCAGAAGTTGTAGCCGAACGTGACCAGAAAATCCTCGCTCAGCAGCGGGCACTCAGAGCAGAACGTAAATGACAGCACCAACGACATGGCCAGCATCAGCCCCAGCATCATCGCCCACTTGCGGTGGGGGTAGTATTGCCCCAGGTTGGCGAAGTGCCTGGCTGCCGGCGGCGGGGTGGCCGCTGTTTTCGGCGGCGCGGCAAAAGCGGATTCCAGCATAAGCTAAAGAGGCCGAAGGGCCGGTAGTACGAGCGAAAAGATACCACTTGTGCCGCGGATACCCGGCAGGCCACAGCCCGGCAAGGTATCCGCGGCACTGGCCGTCGGCTTACTTCACCGAGGCCGTTTCGTAGGCTTTCAGGCGGCCCAGCAGCTGCCGCTCGCCCCAGTTGGGGGCCGTGGCAGAGGCCGGCGTGAAGGCGGCGTAGCGCTTTTTGGCTTCCTCGTACAGCGGCTTGGCCACGTCGGCACCGCCCCCGAACATGGCGGGCGTGTAGTACACGTTGTTGGCCTGCACCAGGTAGATGCGCGGGTTGGCGGCGTTCAGCTTCTTGGCCTGCTCCAGCGTGGCCGTCACCATGCCCGAGTACTTCATGGAGCGCAGCATCGGCGACACGCCCAGGCGGGCCTGGTAGATGTAGGCCTGCAGCACCAGCAGCTCCGACTCGTCGCCGCCCAGCTTGCGGGCCTGCGCCAGGGCGGCTTCGGCCTGGTCGAGGTACTTGTCTTTGGTGTCGCCGTCTTCCTTGCTCTGGAAGCAGGTGATGAGGCGGGCGTAGGCCTGGTAGTAGCGGGGCAGCCAGTCTTTGCCGTTGACGGCGGCGGCGCGCTCCAGCTTGGCATCCACCTGCTTGAGCTGGGTTACGTCGCCGGTGCTCATCAGCTCCTTGATGGTCGCCACCATCATGTCGTTGTAGGGGTCAGTGGCAGCGGCAGCGGCAGTAGCGGCGGCGGGCTTGGTGGCGGGCACCGTTTGAGCAGTGGCGGCGAAGGAAGCGGCAACGAGGGCGAGGGTGAACAGCGACTTTTTCATGACAGGAAAATGGTTTGTGGTGGTTGAGTGATTCAAAGGTGGGCGGCCCGGGGCGGCCCTGAAACTTGCCGTTACCGAAGCGTCGGATTTGGCGGATGAAGCGTAGGTGGGGAACCTCACCCCAACCCCTCTCCAAAAGAGAGGGGCTCTAGTTTTAGCATTTAGAGGATACCTACTAGAGGCTAGTCCCCCCTCTCTTTTGGAGAGGGGGCCAGGGGGTAAGGTCACTCCGGCCGCTCGTTCACGTTGCCGGGGCTTTTCTTGTTGATGGAGATGAACACGCCCACGAACAGCATGCGCGGGGCCGTGGGCGTGATGGCCACGCGGCGGTACTGGCCGGTGGCGGCGTCGGGCGTGGTGGCGTAGCGGTAGCCGAACACGTTGGGGCGGCCCAGCACGTTGGAGGCCGACACGTGCACGATGGTGAACTGCCCGAACAGCCGCGTGAGGTAGCTGGCGTTCAGGCTCAAATCCTGGTAAGTGGGCAGCACGCCCTGGTTGTAGCCGTCCTGGTTGGGGTCGTGGTAGCGGCGGGAGCTGCCGTAGCTCCAGGTGGCTCCGAAGAGCGTGGTTAGCTTGGGCACCCAGTATTTGCCCACCACCGACACGTTGTGTTTGGCCGCAAACGTGGGCACGGCCGATACAGGGTCCTGGCGGTACTGGCGGCGGGTGTCGAGCAACCCGTAGCTCACCCAGTACTCCAGGTATTTCACCGTTTTCCGGTCGCGCCACAGCACGTCGAGGCCGCGGGCGTAGCCGGTGCCGTCATTTGTGTAGGCGGCCGGGTTGCGGGGGTTCTGGCCGTCGAAGCGGGTGAGGTGGGCGTAGGTTTTGTGGTAGGCTTCGGTTTGCAGCAGGCGGCCGTTGTGGTTGTACTGGTAGGTGAGCACGGCGTGATTGGCCTCCTCGAAGCGCAGCCGGGGCTGCACCAGCAGCAGCGCGTTGTCGGGCGTCTGGTAGAAGCGGCCGTAGGCGCCCGACACGGAGCTGTGCTCGGTGGTTTGATAGGCCAGCGCCAGGCGTGGCGCGGCGTTGGCCAGCCCCAGCAGCGCCGAGTACTCGGCCCGGCCGCCCACCCGCCCGGCCAGCCGGTCGGTCAGCTGGAAGTCGGTTTCCACGAAAGCGGCCGTGCGCTGCTCCGTGAAGCTGGTTTGGTAGCTAAGCGCCGCCGTAGCGTGCGGTTGATAGGTTTGCGTGACGCGCTGGCCAACGCCTTCCACGCCCAGCTTCAGGTTCCAGCGGGTGCCCACCGAGTCGTTGGTGAGCACCACGCGGCCTACTACCGCCTGCTCCAGGGTGCGCAGGCGCAACGTGTCGGGCTGCAGGTCTTTGTCGTCGCGGCTCAGCGCCACGCCGGTTTGCAGGCTCCAGCCGTGGCGCAGCGGGCTACGGAAGGTGGTGTTGAGGTAGCCGTTGCGGTTCTGCAGCGCTATCTGCTGGCGGCCGGCGGCCTCGGGGCTGGGCTGCCCGATGACGAAGCGCTGCCCGCTCCAGGTGCCGTACGCTTTCAGCATGCCGGCCTGGCCGGTGCGGTGGCTGAGCTTCACGGAGCCGCTGCCGCCGCGCGGGGCCTGCACCCAGTCTACGTTCTGCGGCAGCAGCCCCATGTAGGGCGTCAGGTTGGTGTAGTCGCCGGAGAAGTCCAGCGAAGTCCGCTCCCAGCGCTTGGTGCGTGAGGCCCCCACAAACACCGACGACACCGACACGCCGGTCTGGGTTTCGGCGGCCAAATCAGTGGAATTCAGCTGCAGCACCCCCGACAGCGCCTGCCCATACAGCGCCGAGTAGCCGCCGGTGCTGAACACCGTGCCCCGGAACAGCGTGGGCGCAAACCGCCCGCGGGCCGGCACCGCGGGCACCGAGCCGGCGTAGAAGTTCTGCACCAGCAGCCCGTCGAGGTACACTTTGGTTTCGTTGGCGGCCCCGCCGCGCACAAACAGCTGGCCCTCCTCCCCCACTTTGGTGGTGCCAGGCAGCGTGTTGAGAGCCGCGGCTACGTCGGAGAGGGCGCCGGCAGTGGTTTGCACGTCGCGGGTGTTGAGGGCGGCGCTGCGGTGCTCGTCGCTGGCCTCGAAGGCGCCGGCCGTCACGACTACCGAGCCCAGCGCGTGCGGGGTGCCTTTCATCTTCAGAGACAGCCGCACCGGCTGCCCATTGAGCGCCACGGGCGTCTCCTGGGGCTGGTAGCCCAGCAAGCTCAGCACCAGCACGGCCGCCCCGGTCTGCCGGGTCTCAAACCGAAACGCGCCCACCGAGTCGGTGCTGGCGCCATCGAAGGTGCCGCGCAGAAACACGTTCACGCCCGGCAGCGCGCCCCCCGCCGCGTCGCGGACGGTGCCGGAAAGCGTGGTGGCGGACTGGGCCAGCAAAGGCAGCCCGGAGGCGAGTAGCAGCAGCAGCGAGAGTAGCAGACGTTTCATGGGGGTAGCGGCGAAGTGATGCTCAAAAGTGAGCACCCGCCGCAGCCCAGGAAACTTGCCGTTACCGAAGCGTCGGATTAGACGGATGAAGTGTTGGGAGGCGTGAAGAGTCTACTTGCGGCAGGGTCGCGGGCGTTGCTATCCGCACAACTGAATGCCTGCCTGCACCATTAGCGCCCTCCCGCCAAGAGGCCCCACACCAAGCTGTTTTTTGCTCTACTCGACGCGGTTTTGTGCGCGTCAACGCTTTATATTTGAAGCAGTTCAAAGACTTCGTTCCTACTGTTTTATCCTTGACTATTATCCGTTGCTGATGCGCTTGTTCAATCCTACTGCCAGCGTTGCCAAAGGCGACCAGCTGGCTCCCGGCTGGCTGAAATCGGGCTGGCTGTATCTGATGCTGCTGCCGGCCCTGGTGTGGGGATTCTCTTCGCTGTCGGTGGAGCGGAGCGTGGCATCCGTACTGCTCACGGTGTTTACCGTGGGGCTGGGCCATTCCATCGGGCTGCACCGCGGCATCATTCACCGCTCCTACCGCTGCTCGCGGCTGTTGCGCGGGGTCCTTGCCTACTGTTTCGTGCACTCAGGCCTGGGCGGGCCGCTCTCCTGGGTGCGGGTGCACTACTTCCGCGACTACTGGCAAAACCGCCCCGACTGCCCCGCCTACTTCCGCTACGACCATTCCTTATGGCAGGACTACGCCTGGAACCTGCACTTGGCGTTGCGGCCCGCTGATGAAGCCCGTTACGCTATTCCTGCCGAAGACCTGCACGACCCGTGGCTGCGCTTTCTGGAGCGCACCTGGTACTGGCACGTGCTGGGCGCAGCGGCCCTGATCTGGAGCGTATTCAGCTTCGAGGCCATGATTGTCTGCGTGTGCGTGCGGATCAGCGTGACCATCCTGGGGCACTGGTTTGTGGGCTTCGTGTCACACAAATATGGCTACGCCCGCTATGATATTGACCAGGCTACCGAGCATGGCTACAACAACTTCGTTTTGGGCGCGCTGTCCTTCGGCGAAGGCTTCCACAACAACCATCACGCCCACCCCAGCTCCGCCAAAATGAGCACCGCCTGGTACGAGCTGGATCTTGGCTGGTACCTGATTGCCACGCTGCGGGCCCTGGGTTTGGTCTGGGACGTACAAGTAGTGGGCCAGACGCCGACCCAGAAGCCTCAGGCCAAAGCCCGCGCCTACCGCTGGCACTGGCCCTGGCAAGAGTAAGGCTGCCTACAATTCTTACAAACCAAGCCACTGTGCTGCTTTCCTGTCTTCGGAAGTGGCACAGTGGCTTTTTCTATGCCGAGGGCCTGCGGCTTACCGGAATTCAATCAGCAATTGAAACGAGTACATTCAGCATACAGGCGGGTACACCCTACCGAATCACCCGGAAAATCAGCAGCAGAATAATCCCCACGATGCCTACCAGCGCGGCCAGAAACAGGTAGTCGGCGAGGCGCTCGGCCCGCTGTTCTGTGGTGGGGTTGCTGGTCCGGATAGAGAGAAACGAGAGCAGGCACGAAAACGCGAACAGCAGCGCAATGAGCGAGGTAAACTCGTCGATGAGGCTGCTGGTGGCGCTGTTGGTGATGTGAAGCGAGGTGATGACGAACAGGCAAAACCCCAGCAGATTGGCAGCCGTGGGCAGAATGTGTTGCGACGTGGTGTTGGCCATAGGCTGGCAATCTGGGGGTTTTGCGGCGTATTTCCGTGCCTGACCGGGTACGGAGGTTGCGGGCCCGCGCTACTACCTTCGGGGCCGCTAAAGTATCCAGCAGTTTGGGCCGACTACCAAGTTGGCGGCCACGGGCGCCGCTTCCCCGTATTCTGTGTTTATGCGTATTTCCTGGAAACTGATTGGGCGGCTAACCGCCAGTATTGTGGTGCTGCTGCTGGTGGCGGGCGTGGCCTTCGCCAAACTGAGCCCGCAGCTGGGCGGCTCGCCCACCAAAGCTCAAAAGGCCGCCTACGCGCAGTCGGGGCACTATTTTGAGGGCGAGTTCCGCAACCTCGTACCCACCGAGCTGATGACCGGCGGCGGCAGCACGTTTTCGGCGCTGTGGAAATTCGTGTTCGGGAGCAAGCCCGCCAATGTGCAGCCGCCCGCGCCGCTGCCCACCCGCCCGCTCGATTCGCTCAGCATCGTGCGTAAGCCGGCCGGGCTGCTGCGCGCCACCTGGTTCGGGCACTCGGCCAGCCTGGTGGAAATAGCCGGCAAAAACGTCCTCTTCGACCCCATGCTAAACGTGAAAATGGGCCCGCTGAGCTGGGTGACGCCCCAACGCTACAACCAAAGCCTGGCCATCACGGCCGAGCAGCTGCCGGCCATCGACGCGGTGCTGATTTCGCACGACCACTACGACCACCTCGACTACGAAACCATCCGGAAGCTGCGCGACAAAGTGGCCGGCTTCTACGTGCCGCTGGGCGTGGGCGCTCACCTGCTGGCCTGGGGCGTGGCACCGGCCCGCGTGCACGAATTGGACTGGAACGACTCGGTGCAGCTGCCCGGCGGCCTCACCATCATCAGCACGCCGGCGCGCCACTTTTCGGGCCGGGGCCTCACCAACCGCAACTCCACTTCTTGGAGCTCCTGGGTGCTGAAAACCCCTTCGCAGCGCGTGTTCTACAGCGGCGACGGCGGCTACGGCCCGCACTTCAAAACCATCGGCCAGCAACACGGCCCCTTCGACCTGGCCCTGATGGAATGCGGCCAGTACGACGACCAGTGGGCCCAAATCCACATGAAACCCGAGCAGACCGTGCAGGCCACGCTGGACGTGCGCGGCCGGGTGCTGCTGCCGGTGCACTGGGGCGCTTTCACCGAGGCCAACCACGCCTGGAACGAGCCCGTGCGCCGCGCCTCCGCCGAAGCCGCCCGCCTGCTGCTGCCCATCACCACGCCCGAGCTAGGCCAGCCCGTGACGCCCGGCGCGGGCGCGCTGCCGCAGGTGCAGTGGTGGCGCTAAACCCTACAACAAGCAACCGCCCCGGCCACTGAACCTGTCGTTCAGTAGCCGGGGCGGTTTCCTATTATGTTGTTGCCGGAAGCTGGCTTCCGATGCAACGCGTGTTGCTAGAGGTTGTTCTGCTGGTTGCGGCGGGCTTCTTCCTGGGCGGCCCGTTCGGCCTTTTTCTTGTCGCGGCGGTTGCCGATGACGGCGCCGCCTACAGCACCGGCGGCGCCGCCCAATACGGCCCCGCCAGTGCCGCCCACGGCACCGCCTACCACGGCGCCGCTGGCGCCGCCAATGGCCGCGCCGGTGCCGCGGCTGGTAGAGCAATCAGTGAAAAAAAAGCAGGCCGCAGCCACGAAAGCAAACCGTATCGTTCTCATAAACTTGTGTTTTCAGTTGAAAAAAGGCTCCCTGCCAGAAGAGGGAACTGGTTCTTAAAACGAGCCCTACGGACGACGGTTGGGCAAGGCAAAAATTATGTACCTACATTACTTGGCCCGCTACAACGGCCAGAGCCCCTACCTTTGCCCCATGACCCTTACCTGGACCACCCTCCCCTTCAACCTGCTTTCCGTGCCCCAGCTCTACGCCGTGCTGCAGCTGCGCAGCGAGGTATTTGTAGTAGAACAGACCTGTGCCTTCCAGGACATCGACGGGCAGGACCAGGCGGCCACGCACCTGCTGGGCTACACCGAAACCGGCGAACTAGCCGCCTACGCCCGCCTGTTCGGGGCCGGCATCAGCTACCCCGAGGCCAGCATCGGGCGGGTGGTCGTCAGCCCGAAGTTCCGGCGCTACGGGCTGGGCCGCGAGCTGCTGCACCAGGCCATTGGGGCCGTAGAGCAGCTGTTCGGCCCCCAGCCCATCCAGATTGGGGCGCAGCTGTACCTGCAGGCGTTTTATGAGAGCTTCGGCTTTGCGCAGGTCGGCGAGGGCTACCTCGAAGACGGCATTCCGCACATTCACATGGTGCGCGCTTAGGCTGGCCCGCGCCACTCCCAAACGAAAAAGCCCGGCCAGGCCGGGCTTTTTTGTGGGTTTACCAGACGAATCCGGCGGTTAGATGTTCAGCTTCACGAGCTTCATGCCCAGCTGGCTTTGCTTTTTGAGGAAGTCCACCATCATCACGTAGCCGGGCTTGGCCGGGTACACATAGGAGCTGGTGGCGGTGCTGTTCCCGTCAATCTTATCGACGCCGAACTGGCCGTTGTCGCCGAAGGCAATGTTGCCGATAACCTTCTTGGTGGCCTCGCCTTTCTCCTTGTCGTAGTTGATGTACACCACGTTGAACTGCGAGTTGGCCTCGTTGCGCTGCAGGAACTGGTAGTCGAAGTCGCCCTGGGCCTTCATGAGCATGCCAATCAGGCCGGCGCCCATGGCGCCGGGGGGCAGCAGGGCCTTGGAACGGTCCTTGGCGTAGAACTTCACGGTGTTCAGTGAGTAGTCGGGGTTTAGCACAAACAGCATCATGTTGCCAACCTGGCCATTCACGGCGCTGGCGCGGCCACCGAGGGCCAGGGCCGCAATGCCCATCCCGTCGGCCGCCACCTTGTACTGCTCGGCCACGATGTACATCTTGCCATCGGCCCCCTTCACTATGGAGTGCGTGAAGTTCATGAAGCCGTCTTCCATGCTGGGCTTGGCCTCGGCGGGCAGGGCCGCCTTCACTTCCTTCTGCCAGCTGTAGGGCTTGGTGCCGATGAGCTTGCCGGCTTCCGTGAACCGCTTGATGTAAAAGCCCTGGCTCTTGTTGATGAAGGGCTTGTCGGTGAGCTTGTAGTATTCGCCCACGGCCACAAACTCGCGGGCGGCGGCGTCGAAGGTGAAGGTGCTGAGCGAGAGCTGCTCGGTTTTGCTGGTTTCCACGGGCAGCTCCATCACCTTTTTGCCGGTGTTCACGTCGATGGCCACCATGTAGGAGCTCACCTGCCGCGACATCAGCCCGTCGCGGCGCATGATGTTGCCCACGATGTATTTGTCGGTTACTTCCCGGATGAGGATGGTTTCGTAGTCCTTGGACTTGGGGTCCGACGCCAGCCGCCACTTGGGGTTGAGGTTGTTGTCGTACATCTGCAGCGCGTAGCCCCGCATCAGGCCGTCGTAGCTGTTGCGCACGAAGCCTTTGCCGGCAATGGGCGTGAGCGTGAGGGCGCCCATCGTGTTTTCCACGTTGCCGTCGTTGCGCACCATCTGGCTCAGCACCATCTTGTCGCCCTTCGACAGGTCTTCAATCACCTTCGAGCCCAGCTTCTTAAGGCTGGCGTCGTAGGTTTCCATCTCCAGCGTGTTGTCCTTGGTGTTGAGGAAATACAGGCCGAACGCCGTGCCGTTGAAGGCATTCTGCAGCAGCGTATAGCGCCCCGAGGGCTTCTGCAGCGTGATGTTCGACACCTTCTTCAGATCCTGATCATAGAAATCGAGCAGGAAGTTGTCGTTTTTGCGGTCGGCCTTATCGGCGCGGGCATACAGGATGTAGCCCTTCACCTCGTTGCCGGCATAAATCGGCGAAATCCCGGAGCGGGGCATGCTCTTGATGCCGTCCAGGGTTTGGGTTTGGGCCAGTGCAGCGGCCGAGGCCGCAATAGCCAGCGCTGCCGTCAGCAGCGTGCGGGTAAACTGATACATGGAGAGAGGTAATGGGGTGAATTGTGATGGGGTAATGAGGGGATGAGGTGAATCGTGATGGGGTGACGAGGTGAATCGTGACAGGTGATGGGGTCATGAGGCAACCAACCTGCACTGGCGGTTGGAAACTTCTTTCGCTGCTGCTGACGGCCCTTACCTGGCTGGCGGCGGGGTTACCGGCGGCGCTTGGACGGGGCGGGCGGCGGCGGCGGAAACAGCCGCGCCGCAAAGCGTCCGTTCTGGTACTGCGCCAGATACTGCTGCTGCAGGGCCTGGGCGCGGGTGGCATCTTCGGCGAGGGCAGCCGCGGCGTAGCGGGCCGCCAGCGCATACTCGTCGGTGTCGGCGGCGGGGGGCGGCAGCAGCTGGGCAAAGCAGGCGCTGAGGCCCTGGTATTCGGTGGTGCGCAGCCCGTAGAGCGTGTGCAGCAGCTGGTTGAAGTTGGCCGGCTGCTGCCCCGACACGTTGGACACCACTTCCGTGAGGCGGTGCGTCAGCTGGTAGTGGTGCAGCTGGTGCAAGCTCAGCTGCACGATGGCGCGCAGGTAGGCGTTCTGCGGGTCGGTGGGCAGCAGTAGCAGCGCCTCAAACAGGGCGTGGTCGTAGCATTCGGTGTCGAACCAGCTTTGCACCACCTCCAGCCGGCTCACGGCCCGCAGCCGCGCAAATTCTGGCGCCACCGGCTGCGTGCCCTCGGCCACCGCCCCGCCCGCCAGCGCGCGCAGGTAGCCCATGCGCTTCGCACAGTCGGGGTGCGACTTCAGCGTGTCGGTGGTTTCGAGCACTGTTTTCACGGGAGCCTGCACCGCAAAGATGGACTGCGACTTCGGCGCCTCGGTTTCCAGCGGCCGGCCCAGGGCCGCGCAGCCGAAGTAGCGGCCCAGCTCCAGCGGCGCCGCCGAGGCCGGGGCATCCATCTGGTCGAGCAGCTGTAGGGCGCGGTGGGCCTGGCTGGCGTCGAACGAGGTGCGGCGCAGCAGCACGTAGCCCAGCGAGTCGGCCTGGCGCTCGTGGCGGCGCTGGTGGTAGGTGCCGTTCAGCGACAGGCCCATCACCAGGCTTTTCATGCGGGAGCTGATGTTGTACTCGGCCTGCACAATGCGGCGCACTTCGCGGCGCATCTCGCGGCTATGAATCGTGCCCAGCTGCTCCTGGATGGTGGTTTGCTGGTGGCGGCACTGCACGTGGGCCAGCTCGTGGCACAGAATGAAGGCCAGCTGGCTTTCGTTTTCCAGCGTGGGCAGCAGCCCCACGTTGAGCAGAATGGTGCCGTTGCCCACGGCGTGGGCGTTGGCCTCGGGGTTGCGGGTGAGCACGAGGCGGGCGGGCGGCAGCTGCGGATTGGCCTGCTGCACCTGCCGGAACACGCGCTGCACGGCAGCGTTCAGCACCGGGTCGAGCAGCGCCGAGTGGCGAATGGCGTTGTAGACTTCCGCCGACGCCTGCTCCACAACGCGCTGGTAGTGCGCCCGGTACTCGGCGCTGCCGGTTTTGGCCGTGCCGAAGTAGGTCCGGATGGCCGTGCGCTGCGCCGTGGCCAGCTGGTAGGCCTGGGTGGTGTCGGCAGAGAAATAGGGCCGGTAGGCGGGCTGCGCGGCGGCCCGGGGCAGCAGCCACAGCAGCAGCCCCGCAACAAACAGATAACGAATCATAAAGCGCAGCTCGGGCAGCTGCGGGCGGCATAGTGTGGAATAGGAAGCCAAATCTACACGATTCCGCCGGCATCAGTCTATGGCTATGCTGCTATATTTTTCCCAAATCCAGCCCCCAAAGAATTCCGTTATTATCGTGCTTACTTCCGTGGGCCTGGCTCTTACCTTTATCCGCCCGGCCACGCGGCCGGAGCCCCGGTTTTCTCTGCCCATTCCTACCCTTGCCGCCGCATGGCTTCTGCATTTCCGGTCGACTACCACCCACTGTTTCGGTCCCTGCCTGAGAACTTTCTCCTTATCGGGGCAGATGCCGCCGCCACCATCATCGACAATACTGATAGCCACGTGGCAGTGTCGTTGCGGAAGCGCGAGGAAGTGGTAGGCAAATCCTTCTTTGAGGCGTTTCCGGCCACTGACGAGGCTTCGGCCGCCATTATTCAGGCCTCGCACAACTATGTGCGGCAGCACTTGCAGCCCCATACGATGCCCCTGATCCGCTACGACCTGGAGCGGCCAGCCGCGCAGGGCGGTGGCTTGCAGGAGCTGTACTGGCAGGCCACGCATTACCCGATTCTGGATGAGCAGGGCCGCCTGCAGTTCATTCTGCAACGCACCGAGGACGTAACCGAGCAGCACCTAGCGGCTCGGGAGGCCGCCCGCGTAGCCCGGGAGCTGGCCGAGACCCAGCAGCGCAACACCTTCATTCTGGAAAACCTGCCGGTGATGGTGTGGACCAACCGCCCCGACGGCACGCCCGACTACTACAACCCGCGCTGGGAAAATTTCACGGGCCTGACGCTGGCGGCCAACGCCGAGTGGCAGGAAACGCCCGGCCTGATTCATCCGGACGATGCCGAGCGGATTGCGTCGGAGGTAAGCCAGGCCGTGGGCGCCGGCCACGAGTACCAGCTGGAATTCCGGCTGCGCCGCCACGACGGGCAATACCGCTGGGTGCTGGCCCGCAACGTGCCCCGCCACAACGAGCAAGGCGAGTTGGTGATGTGGGTAGGCAGTGGCACCGACATTCACGACCAGAAGCTGCTGGTGCAGGAGCTGCTGGAAACCAACGAGCAGCAGGCCCTGCTTTCCGAGCAGGCCTACCAGGCCCAGCGCCAGGCCCAGCGCCAGCGTGAGAGCCTCTACGACCTGTTTATGCAGGCCCCGGCCCTGATTTCTTTGGCCCGCGGCCCCGAGCACCGGCACGAGTTTGTGAACCCGCCTTACCAAGCCCTGTTTCCGGGCCGGGAGCTATTGGGCCGTAGCGTGGCCGAGGTGATTCCGGAAGCCGAAAACCAGGGGTTCATTGCTATTCTCGACCAGGTTTATCAATCGGGAGAGCCTTTTTTTGGGCACGAAGTGCCGTTCCTAGTGTCAGATCCGCAAAGTGGAGACAGTACAGAGCGATTCTTCAACGTAACCTACCAGCCAGTGCGCGAAAACGGGCAGGTAGTGGGCATTTCGCACTTCTCCTACGACGTAACCGAGTTGGTGCTGGCGCGCCGGGCACTGGCTGAAATCTGTCCTGGCGCTCAGTAAGCCTGTCTTTTTTTCAGCATTCGGTCTACTACTCCCCCACGGCGGCCATGGACATTACCAACCTCGACTTTCAGCAGGCCCGCATCAAGCAGGTGCTGTTTAAGTCGCGCCTGCGCTCCGTACTTTACGGTGTGCGGGAGGCGGATGACGCGCTGTTTTCGATGCGCGAAAACCCGCTGGGCGAGTGGCTCAACACCATTGTAAAGCCCAAATACGGTGCCCACCCGGAGGTGCGCGAAATTGAGCGGGTGCTGCAGCAGATGCTCATGGCCGGTCAGTCGTTGGTGCGCCAGTACCAACGTGGCCAACTGGAAGAATCGCGCACCGGCCTGGAGCAGATTGATGGCTACGCCGAACAGATTATGGCCTTGCTGCAGAAAATGGAGCAAGCAGCTTAGTTGTCAGTTGACAGAATGAAAATACGCTGACAACTAGCAACAAACAAATGAACACCTACTTCAATCCGCCTTCCCAAGGCGCCAGTGCGGCCTTGTGCTCGGCGTACACGCGGCGCACCAGCACGGAATCGGGTTGCGTGGCCAGGTACAGGCGAGTGCCCCGCTCCCGCGCAAAAGGGTTGGTGATTTCGCCTACCTGCCGGATGGACTGGCAGTGCGCGGCCACGTCGGCGGGCTCGTCGTCTTCGATTAGCAGCAGATACGGCCAGGGCTGCGCGGGGCGCGCCGGAAACCAGTACAGGTAGGAGCCATTGAAGCTGTGGGCAGCCGGCAGCGCCCGGTGGCGGTTGAAATAGTTGATGGCGCCGGCCTGGCCGTAGTTGTCGCACTTGATGAGGGTGCGGGCGCGGGTGGCGGCGGGCAGCGTCTGGTACGCCTGCCACACCTGGTCGGCCAGTTCCTGCCAGCCCAGCATGTCGGCGTAGTCCTGGGGCAGCACGTGCTCTACGCCGTCTTCCCAGCGCGTGAGGCCCAGGCTCTGGTAATTCTGGCCGATGCGGCGCATGTAGGCCGGCGGGTAGAGCGTGAACAGAAACGGCAGCAGCGGCAGCATGGTCAGCACGGGCAGGGCCAGCAGCGCCGGCCGCCACAGGCGCGGGTGCCAGCGGCGGGCCACCCACTGCTCCAGCCACACCGCCCCAAACGGCAGCAACACCGGGTAGTAGCCGAGGCTGTAGTAGCTTTTGCCGTGCAGCACCGTCAGAATCAGCAGCCCCACCACCCACAGCCAGCCCACCACCCGAAACCGCCGGAACTGGTGCGCCCGCAGCAGCGCCAGCAGTCCCGTGCCCCACACCCACACCACCGGAAAGCACATCAGCAGCTGGTCCTTCCAGAAACCAGCCACCGACACGTGCACCAGCTGCGAGTCGTGAAGCAAGGCCATGTGGTGCCGGAACGGAACGCCGTGCAGCAGCTGCCACCCTGCATTCGGAAGCCAGAGCAGCAGCGCCAGCACGGCTCCGCCCCACAGGTGGCGGCTGGCCAGCAGACGCCGCTGGGGCGTGAGCAGCAGCGCCACCCCCAGCGCGGCCACATAAAACAGCGTGGTGTACTTGTTCAGCAGCCCCAGCCCAACGGCGGCGCCCAAGGCGTAGAGGTAGCCGGGGCGGTGGGTTTGCAGGTGCCGCACCAGCGCGTAGCCGGCCGCCGTGAAAGCCAGCACCTCAAACGCGTTGGGCTGAAACAGGAAGTTGAGCCGCGCATAGGCCGCCACCATGTAGCCGATGCTGACCAGCGCCACCGCCCAGGCACCGCCGCCCAGTTTCAGCACCAGCCGCCCCAGCAGCAGCACCGTGAGGCTGCCCCACAGAATCGGCCAGAATTTCACCCACGCCCAGCCGCCGCCTAGCGCCAGCGTGAGCCAGCTTTGCAGCGCCGTGAGCGGCGGCACCTCCAGGTAGCCCCAAGCCAGGTGTTGGCCGTAGTCGAGGTAGAGGTACTCGTCGCGGTGCAGCTCGTAGGCACGGCTAGCCAGCACGTAGCCCGACACGAACTTGACCAGGGCCAATAGCGGCGGGAGCAAACGGCGGGAGGGTTTCATTCCTCAATATAGCCGGCTGCGAATAGGCAGGGCAGTGCGGCCGCTACAGCGGCTGCGGCAGCCGGATGTGGCGCAGGTACTCGCTCAGGCCGCCGGGGTGCTGAAACAGGTGAATGAACAGCAAGTGGTCCTCACCCTGCACCCGCCATTCTTCGGCGTAGAAGTCGCCGAGGGCCAACAGCCGCAGCACAAAGCTGTCCTCACGCCGCTCGGCCAGAAAGTGGCCGTGCTGCCGGAGCAGATCGGCCTGCTGGCCCATCGGAAGCTTTTTGAAGACGCGCAGATTCATGTGGTGCCGGGCAAATCCGAAGATACGAAGTTGGGGGAATGAGGTGAATCGTGATGGGGTGATGGGGTGACAGGTAAAGAAAGGACGTCATTCCGAGCGGAGCGAGGAATCTCGCCAGCGTAGTAACTCCCAAAAAACACGGTCGCCTAAGAAAAATTCGGGTGTCGCCTGAGAAAATTCGCCTGACTCCCCCTCTCCACGGGAGAGGGGGCCGGGGGGGTGAGGCCCACGCGAGATGCTTCGGCTGCGCCTCTGCATGACGCACCATTCACCTCATCCCCCCATCACTTCATCACTTCATTCCCTCCCACCTTACCTTCGCGGCATGAAAACGATACGCTTCCCGCATCCGCTGGTGCTACTGGTGGGGTTTATTCTGCTGGCTTGCCTGCTGAGCTACGTGCTGCCAACCGGCGTGTTCAGCCGCCACCCCGATGCCGCCACCGGCCGCGACGTGGTGGTGGCCGGCTCCTACCACCGCGTGCCCGCCACGCCCGTCAGCCCGCTGCAGGCCATCGTGGACATTCCGAAAGGCATGGTGGATGCCGCTTCGGTCATTTTTCTGGTGTTTCTGGCCGGCGGCGCCTTCACGGTTGTGGACCAGACCGGCGCCCTGCGTAGCGGCGTCGACTGGCTGCTGCACCGGTTTCAGGGGCGCGAGGCCGTCGTGATTCCCATCATTTCGGTGCTGTTTGCCACTATGGGCGCCCTCGAAAACATGCAGGAGGAGATTGTGCCACTGATTCCGGTGCTGCTGATTCTGATGCGCCGCATCGGCTACCCGGCCCTCACGGCGGCGGCCGTCAGCATTGGCTCGGCGGCAGTGGGCGCGGCCTTCAGCCCCCTGAATCCGTTTCAGGTGGGCATTGCCCAGAAGCTGGCGCAGCTGCCGCTGCTGTCGGGCGGGGGCTTCCGACTGGCGTTTCTGGTGCTGGCCCTGGCCATCTGGATTGCGGGCACCGTGCGCTACGCCCTGCGCCACCGCGTGCAGCCCGAAACCAACGCCGCCGCCGACCCGGCCGCGCTGGCGGAAGGCCGCAACCACGGCCTAGTACTGCTGCTGCTGTTCGCGGCCTTTGCCTTCTTCGCCTACGGCGTGCTCAAGCTAGGCTGGGATTTCGAGCAGATGGCAGCCCTGTTTTTCGGGCTGGGCGTAGTGGCCGGCCTCATCGGCGGCCTGGGTTTCACGGGCACGGCCGAAGGCTTCCTGGCTGGCTTCCGCGACATTGCCTTCTCGGCGCTGCTCATCGGGTTTGCCCGCGCCATTTTCGTGGTGCTGGAACAGGGCCAGATCGTCGATACCATCGTCAATGCGCTGTCGGCGCCGCTGGCGGGGCTGCCGGTTACGCTCTCGGCCCTGGGCATGATGGGCGTGCACACCGCCCTGCACCTGCCGGTGCCCAGCGTAAGCGGCCAAGCCGTGCTCACCATGCCGCTGCTGGTGCCCCTCTCCGACCTCATCGGCCTCTCGCGCCAGGTAACGGTGCTGGCCTACCAGTACGGCGCCGGCCTCTGCGAGCTAATCACGCCCACCAACGGTGCCCTCATGGCCATCGTGGCAGCTTGCGGCGTGCGCTTCGACCAGTGGTGGAAGTTTGTGCTGCCGCTCTACCTGCTGCTGCTGGCCCTGGGCGCCACCGCCGTGATGGTGGGTATTGCCGTGGGACTGTAGCAGCGGCGCTGTCATTGCGAGGACGAAGCAATCCTTCCTCTCGTGGCATACACTTTCCTTACAGCAAAGCCCTCCGGCGTTAGTGTAGCACACTACTGCCGGAGGGCTTTCCGCTTAGGGTAGCCTAGAGCAAGAGAGGAAGTGCTTGGTCGTGCCTCCTCGCAATGACAGTGGCCGCAATGACAGCCCCCGGCTTAATCCGGCCGCAGCTCGTCGGCGCGGAAGATGCGGGGCAGCTTGCGCTTGCGCTCCACAATCTGGTAGCTGGCCGTGTCCGACTGCTCATCCCAGAATACGTCGCTCACCACGCCGAAGTGGCGGTAGCGGCCAGGCTCGGGCTGCACTTCCTCCACGGCGTCGCCGAAGCTGAAGGCCGGGCGGCGCAGGTGCAGCTCCCGGAACAGCTCGGGCCGCACCAGAAACTGCTGCTCGTCGTAGCGCAGCGTAATCCACTCGCCGTCTTCGTCTTCTGCTATTTTCTCGAACAGCTTGCCCACCGGTTCCAGCCACTCAAACGAGCGGCGGTTGGCAGGATGAATATAACTGAAGCCGAAGTCGGGCGTCCAGGGGTACAGGCCGTAGATGACGGGTTTGGGTCGGGGCACTTGTAGAGAATGAAAGGCTGATTGGGTATGGAATGAACAACCGTCCAAAGGTAAAGGCTCCCGCACAATCACCCCGCGTCCCTGATTTCTCTTCTCCTGCATCTATCCGCCAACCCCAAACCTGCTCTGCGTGCTTAGTTTTTCACCACCCGCCGCACAAACGTACCGCCGGCGGCGTAGCGCACTTTCAGCACGTATGTCCCGGCCGGCAGCGCGGCAACATCCAGGCTCAGCGTTGCCTCATTCACCGACACCGGCCGGCTCATCACCACGCGGCCAAGGGCGTCGTGCAGCGCTACCTGCTCGGGGCGGCTGGCGGCGTCGAGGCGCAGGTGCAGCTGGTCGTGCGCCGGCACTGGCCACGCCTCGGTGCGCGGCGCCTGCCGCGAGGCGCCGGCGTTCAGCACGTTGGCATCGAGCAGACGGGCCAGGGCGTAGTTGGGCTGATTGCTGCCTATGGGCGAAAACTGGCCGCCCACCAGCAGGGCGCCACCGGGCTGCACGGCCAGCGCCAGCACCAGATCATCGGGGCCCAGCGGCGAGCTGAACGAGGCATCGGTGCTGCCGTCGGGCAGCAGGCGCACCAGACCCGACGTGTTGGCGCTGGGGCTGAAGACTGTTCCGCCCACCAAAATGCGGTTATTGGGCTGAATGGCCGCCGCGTTTAGCACCACGATATTGCCCGCAATGGAGGCGCTGAAGGTGGGGTCGAGAATGCCGGTGGCAGACAACCGGGCCACCGAGCTGGCCGGAACTCCACCCAGCTGATCGAAATACCCGAACACCAGCAGTCGGCCATCGGGGTAGCGGCGCAGGCCGTTGATGGCAAAGGACTGGCTGCCCGACGCCACGGCCGCGAAGGACGGGTCGGTGCTGCCGTTGGGGAGCAGCCGCTGCACTACCGGGTTCTGGTAGCTGCCCACCACAATGCGGCCATCGGGCTGCACCAGCAGGGCCGTTGGGCTGAAGTTGGCCGGCGGCTGAAACGAATTGTCGATACTGCCATTGGGCAGCAGCCGCTGAAACGAGCGAAACGTAGTGCCGGAGCTGCCCGGCACCGCCAGATTGCCCGCTACCAGCACCCCACCATCAGGCTGCAGCGCCAGGTTGGTGATGAAGTTGGTATTTAAGCCTGCAATGCGGGCCAGTGGGGACACAAAGCCGGCGTCGCGCATGCCGGAGCTTTCCACCCGCACCAATGACGTTACCGGCTGGCCATCATAAGACGCGAACCGACCGGCCACCAGGGCTTTGCCATCAGGCTGCAGCACCACCTCCGTCGGGTAGCCCTGCGTGATGATGCTGGCGGCGGTATAGGCGGCATCCACGCTGCCATTGGCTTGCAGGCGGGCCAGGCCGCGCGCGGCACTACCGTTGATTTCCGAAAAAGCCCCCACTACCAATAGTTTCCCATCGGGCTGCTGCACAAAGTCCTCCACCTGCCCGGCCGTCTGCAGGACAGGGATGGGAAAGGTGGTATCGAGGGCGCCCGTGGAAAGCAGCTGGTTTACGCCGGCCGGCACCGCCGATGCCGGCCCACCCAACACCTGAGGCGTACTCCCAACCAGCACCTGCCCCCCGGCCAGCAGCTGCAGCGAATACACTGACGTAACGTTCTCCGGCGTGGCGGACACGCTCCAGGTGGGGTCGAGGGCGCCGGTGGCCGTGAAGCGGAGCACGTGGCCGGGCGGCGGTGACCCACCCCCAAAAGCCGCCAGAATCTTGCCATCGGGCTGCACCAGCAGCGTGGCCGGCCCACCCGAGAAGGCCGGGCGGACACTATAGCTCACGCCGGTGAAGGTATTGTCGAAAGCGCCCGTGCTACTGAAGCGCACCAGCGCCTGGTTTACGCCGGGCACCAGGAAGGTGCCGTTGAACGTAGCCGCCAGAATCCGGCCGTCGGGCTGCACGGCCACCGCGCCCACGAGGGCCGTAGCGGTGGTAACGGGCGCGAACGTCAGGTCGAGGGTACCGTCGGCGTTGAAGCGCGCCAGGCCGCTGCGGGCCCGCCCGGCGGCCGTCCGGAACGAGCCGCCTACTACCAGCTTGCCATCGGCGGGCTGGCGCGCCACTACCGGCCCAAAGCCGCTCAGCGTCAGGCCGCCGGCCGTATTGGCTACGAACGGCTGGTCGAGGCTGCCGTCTTCGTTCAGGCGCAGGATACCGGCGGCGGCCTGCCCGGCGTAGCTGCTGAAGTTGCCGGCCACCACCACCTTCCCATCGGGCTGCACCAGCACCGACGTTACGCGGCTCATGGAGCTGGGCTGCGCCCGAAACGCCGGGTCGGGCAGGCCCGACGGCAGCAGCCGCACCAGCCCGTAGTACACCTGCCCGTTCAGCGTAGCCGGCCCAGCCATCGTAACGAACACGCGCCCGGCCCCGGCGTCGGTGAGGCCCTGCGGCGCCCAGGTGTAGTCAGCAATGTTCAGCGCGAACGTCGCGTCGGGGGTGCCCGCCGCCGAGTAGCGCAGCAACGACTGCAGGGTTTTCACCCCGTCGGCTCGCACCAGTTCGCTGCCCAGCACCAGCCGCTCGCCGGTGCTGAGCTGCAGTGCCTGAAGCGCCGTGGCGGGCTGGTAAATCTGCATGGGCCCGTAGCTGGCATCCACCTGGGTTTGGGCGCGGAGCTTGCCGAAGGGCAGCAGCAGCAGCCAGCACATCAGCCATACACGGGGCCGGGCCAATAATCGAGTAGTAAGCATTTCAGTCATAGGGTATTGAAAGTAAGAATGATGGATGAATCGTAGGTAAAGCTCGTGCTTTGGTATAAGCAGAGCCTGCATGCCCGGAAAAGGTGGCATTGCACTTCTAAAAATCAGCGAACTACTGGTACGCTTAGCGTATAATCACCGCGGCATAAACCCGCTGCCGTCAGCACTAGGCCAGTTCTGACGCTACCAAGCCGAGGCCGGAGCAGCTTCACGAGTCCTGCTTACTGCCGGGACTGTCGTTCGGGCCATGCTGTGCATGGGTTCCACGCGCCACGTGTGCCAGCAGTAGGTCGCGGTGCGCGGCGCCATCGTGCACCTGCCCGAAGGATAACAGGTGCGGCTCGCCGGCCACCGTATGCACCACGGCGTCGGTGGCCCCGATGGGTTCCACGTGCGTCAGCTGGTCCCAGCGGAAGTCAAACTGGCGGCGAAACGGGTGCAGCCGCCCGCTGAAGCCGGCTTCGTGCAGGTGCAGAAACCGCCGCCGGTGCAGCTGCGCCAGCCCGAAGGCCATGAGGCCATACCACACGGCCAACGCCCCGTACAGCCACGGCAGCACGTGCAGGCGGTGCACGCCCGTGCGCAGGGCCGTTTCGTGGTGGCGGTGCCAGATGTGGTAGCCCTCCAGCGCCAGAATGCCGGCGGCTGCCAGTTCCAGCCAGGCTATTTTCTCGTGGTGAGCCACGCCGTGGCGCTGCAGCTGCCATAGTTCACGCAGCAGCAGCAGCACGTAGGCGGCGCCCACGGCCACTTCCAGCCCCAGCAGCGGCGTTAACGATTCCTCGCCCGCCAGCACGTCCCACAAACCACTGAACAGGATTAGTGCGGGCAGCAAATGGGAAAACCCGCGCAGCCGCTCGATCCGGCCCCGGTTTTTATGATAGAGCGTAACCGGACCGGAATTGCTGGCAGTGTTCATGGTTGCTAAGCACGCATTTTTTCCGCATTCTGCCAGCAAAGCCGGCGGCAGGCAGCCGGCCTGCCCGGCGCCCAAACTAGCCTCGCTTAGCTACTCATGCTCAAATATTTACAACACAAAATATAACCCCGTGCCGGTTTATGGAGTTTAACCCCCGCACTCTCCCCTGCCAGTGCTGATTTCTTTCTTGCTTACCATGCCTACTACTTCTTCTCTGAAAACCCCCGTTCCTACATTACAAGCCGGTATGGGTGCCCTCCCGCACGAGCACGGCACCACCTTCCGGGTGTGGGCTCCGGCCGCTACCGCCGTTTCGGTAGTGAGGCCTTCCAACAACTGGGATGCCACTACGCACCCGCTACAGCACGAAGCCGACGGCTACTGGGCCGCCGATTTTCCGGACCTGCCAGCCGGCACCGAGTACAAGTTCGAGCTGACCACGCCCACCGGCAAACTCCTCAAAAACGACCCTTATGCCCGCCAGGTCACGCACTCGGCCGGCAACTCCATCGTGCCCGACCATAGCTTCGACTGGGAAGACGACCAGTTTGAGATGCCAGCTTGGAACTCGCTGGTGATCTACGAGCTGCACGTGGGCACGTTCAATGTGAAGGACCCCGAGCAGCCCGGCACTTTTCTCGACGTGATTGAGAAGCTGGACTACCTGCGCGAGTTGGGCATCAACGCCATCGAAATTATGCCGCCCACCGAGTTTCCGGGCGGCCGCAGCTGGGGCTACAACCCCTCCCACCCGTTTGCGCTGGAAACCGAGTACGGCGGCCCGCAGGCCTTCAAGGAGCTGGTGAAGCAGGCCCACCGCCACGGCATTGCCGTGATTCTGGACGTGGTGTACAACCACTTCGGGCCCGGCGACCTGGACTTGTGGCAGTTTGACGGCTGGCACGAAAACGACGGCGGCGGCATCTACTTCTACAACGACTGGCGCGCCGAAACGCCCTGGGGCCACAACCGCCCCGACTACGGCCGCGACGCCGTGCGCGCCTACATCCGCGACAACGCCCTGATGTGGCTGCAGGACTACCGCGTGGACGGCCTGCGCTGCGACTCCATCTCGCACATCCGCAACGTAGACGGCTCCTCCGACCCTTCACGCGACCTGCCCGAGGGCTGGAGTCTGATGAAGTGGATCAACGAGGAAGTGCAGCAGCATATGCCCTGGAAAATCATGATTGCCGAGGATCTGCAGGGCAACGAGCACATCACGCGCCGCCCCGAAGACGGCGGCCAGGGCTTCTCCAGCCAGTGGGACGCGGCCTTCGTCAACATCATCCGCGACGCGCTGGTGACGCCTAATGACGCCGACCGCGACATAGCCCACGTAGCCGAAACCCTGACCGGCATCTACAACGGCGACGCCTTCCAGCGCATCATCTACACCGAAAGCCACGACGAAGTGGCCAACGGCAAGAGCCGCGTGACCGAGGAAATCATGCCCGGCGATGCGCACACCTGGTTTCCGAAGAAGCGCGCCACTCTGGGCGCGGCGCTGGTGTTCACGGCCCCCGGCATCCCGATGATGTTTCAGGGCCAGGAAATGCTGGCCGACGGCTACTTCTCCGATGACCAGCCCTTGCAGTGGGAGCACGCCGAGCAGCATGCCGGCCTGGTGCACCTCTACCGCGACCTGATCAAGCTGCGGCGCAACCTGGCCGGCCACACCCGCGGCCTGCTGGGCCAGCACACCGAGGTGCATCATCTCAACAACGACGACAAGACGCTGGCCTTCATCCGCCGCGACCAGTCGGGCCCCGGCGATACTACCGTGGTGCTGTGCAACTTCGCCGACCGCTCGCACGACAACTACACCATCGGGCTGCCGCGCGGCGGCCACTGGCGCGTGCGCTTCAACTCCGACTGGGCCGGCTACGACGAGGAGTTCGGCAACTTTGAGAGCCTCGACACGCTGGCCGAGCCCGGCATCTATGATGACCAGCCCTTCCACGCCTCGTTCGGGCTGGGCCCGTACTCGGTGCTGATTATTTCGCAGGAGCCGGCCTAACCACCCTGGCTTCTGCCTCCCCGGGAGGTCTGCAACGTGGCCCGCGCCGCCTGCAGACCTCCCGACTTTTTTCCGGGTTTTGCGGCCACATGGCGGCCGAAACTCCGTACCGTACCATATCTTGCCCATCTGCACCCAACTCTGCCCCTACCCTATGCAAGTTCCCGCCGCTGCCCCCGCCCCCCTTGCCCCTGATTCGTTACTGGTAGAAGTGGCCTGGGAAGTCTGCAACCAAGTGGGTGGCATCTACACCGTAATCCGCAGCAAGGTGCCCGCCACCGTGCAGGGCTGGGAAGACCGCTATTGCCTGCTGGGACCTTACTTCGCGCAGCAGGCCCAAAGCGAGTTTGAGCCCTACGACGACTACCAGCTTTCCACCCTCAGCGACCCGTTTGCCGGGGCCGTGCGCGAAATGCGCAAGCTCGGCTACGACGTGCACCTGGGCGTGTGGCTCGTGACGGGCCGGCCCCGGGTGGTGCTCATCAACCCCTACCAGGCCTACCCGCAGCTGGGCCAGATCAAGGGCGACCTGTGGCACCACCACGGCATCCCGACGCCCGACCACGACGACCTGCTGCACCAGGTGGAAGCCTTCGGGCATCTAGCCAAAATCTATCTGCAGACGCTGGCTGCCGAGGTGGTGCCGCCGCAGCGCGTGGTGGCCCATTTCCACGAGTGGATGACGGGCGTGGCCATTCCGGCGCTGCGCCGCGAGCAGACGCCGCTGCACATCGTGTTTACCACCCACGCCACGCTGCTGGGCCGCTACCTGGCCATGAACGACCCCAATTTCTACGAGCACCTGATGCTGGTAGACTGGGAAGCCGAGGCCAAGCGCTTCAACATCGAAACGGCCGTGCGCATTGAGCGCGCCGCCGCCCACGGCAGCCACGTGTTCACGACCGTGAGCGAGTTGACGGTGCGCGAGTGTATTTACCTGCTGGATAGGATTCCGGACGCGGTGCTGCCCAACGGCCTCAACATCGAGCGGTTTGTGGCCTTGCACGAGTTCCAGAACCTGCACCAGCAATACAAGGCCAAGATTCACGAGTTCGTGATGGCGCACTTCTTCCAGAGCTACTCGTTTGATCTGGACAAGACGCTGTACCTGTTCACGAGTGGCCGCTACGAGTACCACAACAAAGGCTTCGACCTGACGCTGGAAGCGCTGGCCCGCCTCAACTACCGCCTGCAGCAAAGCGGGCTGGAAGGCAACGTGGTGATGTTCTTTATCACGAAGCGCCCGTTCCACAGCATCAACCCACAGGTGCTGCAGAGCCGCGCCATTCTGGAAGAGGTGCAGGAAACCTGCGAGGCCATTGAGCGGCAGGTGGGCGAGCGGCTGTTCTACGCCGCCGCCGCCAGCCAGGACCACCGCCTGCCCGACCTGAGCAGCATGGTCGACGATTACTGGAAGCTGCGCTACCGCCGCACGCTACAAAGCTGGAAAACCCCCAACCTGCCCCCGGTCATCACCCACAACCTCGTCGATGACGCCAACGACGACATCCTCAATTTTGTGCGCGGCGCCAACCTAGTGAACAACCGCCACGACCGGGTGAAAATCGTGTACCATCCTGATTTCGTGTCGCCCACGTCGCCGCTGTTTGGCATGGAGTACGGGCAGTTTGTGCGAGGTTGCCACCTGGGCATCTTCCCCAGCTACTACGAGCCCTGGGGCTACACCCCGCTCGAGTGCGTGGCGCGCGGCGTACCGGCCATCACCTCCGACCTGTCTGGCTTCGGCGACTACGTGATGCAGCACGTGCCCCAGCACGAAGACAAAGGCATTTTTGTAGTGCAGCGCCAGGAAAAGAGCTTCGACGAGTCGGCCGAGGAGCTGACCGAGATGCTGTGGCAGTTTGTGCTACTCAACCGCCGCGAGCGAATCATGCAGCGCAACAACGTGGAAAGCAACGCCGAAATCTTCGACTGGAAAAACCTGCGCGTGTACTACGACCGCGCCTACACGCTGGCCCTAGAGCGGCAATAGCTGTTTGTGTTGCTATTCCCAAAACCTGGTTTCCCGTAGCGGAGGCCAGGTTTTTTTGGTCGATACTTGCTCGAACTAGGCGGGGAATTTGCGGAAACAACGCAAAAAAAAGTCCTGGCCACGCAAGACGCAGCCAGGACAAGATCAGCGGCTCAAAGCCAGCCCGAAGTTAGGGTCGGAGCACCTGATCAATGACGTGCACGACGCCGTTGGTAGCCAAGATGTTGGCGGTAGCAATGTTGGCGGCCGTGCCGCTGCCGCCTCGCACCGTAAAGCCAGTACCGGAAGCAGCCACCGTCACGGGACCACCCAGCGTCGTGACGGTGCCGGCCGCCAGGTCAGACGAGAAAACGCGGCCCGTCCCAATTACGTGACGCGAAAGAATAGCCGTCAGGTCGGCATCCGACACCGAACTCAGTGGCGCGGTACCCAGCAGTGCCCGGAAGGCGGCATCAGTGGGAGCAAACACCGTTACGTTGGCACTCTGGGTGCCGGCAGCCGCCAGAATAGGCGCGGCGGCCGGGCGCTGCAGCGCCTGTAGCAGCAGCGTAAACTCGGGGTTGGTGGTGCGGCTAGCACTGGCCGCCACAATGGCTGCAATGGTCTGGCTCGGCGGCATCAGCACGTTGTCGATGGCATGGATGGTGCCGTTGCTGGCCGCTACATCGGCCGTCACCACGCGGGTGCCACCATTAATAAAGACGCCCGTTCCGTTTTTAGTCAGATACAGTGTGTTGTCGTTGATGGGCGTGCCGCCCACGGAAGTAGCAGGCCGGGCCGTAGTGGCAGTGCTGCTGCCGTTGGCAATGTCAGCGGCCTTCACATTGGAGCCGAGCACGTGGTAGAGCAGAATGCCCCGAAGCGTAGCAATCTGGGCAGGGTCAGTGATGGCCGTAATGTTGGCAGCGCTGTTGAAAGGCGCCGACAGCTTGGCAAATGCATCATTGGTGGGCGCGAATACAGTAAAGGGTCCGGTACCACTCAGCGTGGTGGCCAGATCCGCCTTCGTAACGGCGGCTACCAGGGTGCTGAACGCTGGGTTACCCTGCGCCACCTGCACAATATTCTGGGCTGGCGTGGCCAGAGCAGTGTCTTCGTCGTCATCGCAGGCTACCAAGCTAAAGCTACCAAGCGCAAACAGGCTCAGCAGTAGCGTGCGAAACAGGTTCCAGGCAGTGGGAAAGGTGGGTGTATCCATTGTGTTGAACTTTTAAGGGTGAAAGTTTAAACAACACACATAATACCAACATATTCAACTGATGTTGAGGAGAGCCAAAATTTTGTAATTACTCTGCACCAGTTGCTTTGCCAGGGTTACATCTTTGCGGTATGGGCCATTCGTTTCGCTTCCGTTTTCGTGTTTGTCTGCTGGCGGGGGTGTGCCTGCTAGGCGGCACCGCTCTGGCCCACGAGTTCTGGCTGCTGCCACCGCAGTTTTTTGTAGCGCCCAGCACCCGCCTGGCCCTGCGCATATTCGTGGGCGAAAGCTTCACCGGCGAGCGGTGGGCCGGCAAAAGCAGCCGCGTCACGCGCTTCACTCATTTCGCCCCGGATGGCCCTCACCAGCTGCTGGCAGCCGCTACTACCACCGACACGCTGCACACCGCTGTCGAGTTCAAAGAGCCGGGTACGCATCTGGTGAGCATAGCTACCAACGATGCCTTCCTCACGCTGGAAGCCAACCAGTTCAATTCCTACCTCAAAGAGGAAGGTCTCGACTACATTCTGCTGGAGCGGCAGAAGCGCGGCACCCTCAACCAGCCCGGGCGCGAGGCGTACCGGCGCTGCGCCACCACGCTGGTGCAGGCCGGCCCCCCCGCCGCCTTAGATACGGCCCGGGCCTGGAGCCGCTCCACTGGCCTGCCGCTGGAACTGATACCTGAGCAGAATCCATACACTCTGAAAGCCGGCGCTTCCCTCACGGTGCGGGTACTGGCCGAGGGCCAGCCGCAGGCCGGCCAGCTAGTGCAGTTATGGCAGCGTAGACCGGGCCAACCCATACGAATTAGTAAGCTCTACAGTAACCAAAATGGCCGGGTGCTGTTTCGTTTAACCGGAGCAGGCCAATATATGCTCAGCACAGTCAGAATGGCACCTGCTACACTTCCTGAGGCTGACTGGCAGAGCACCTGGGCTAGTCTCACTTTTGGATTTCGGCCGTTAGGAGCCCGTTGAGCGGTTTTTTTCAAGAAAATTGATCAACCGCTTGCGCCTCTTCCGACGAATCTTTTTTTTATTACCTTCGCAACTCTCTTACAACTCCGAACCACCGACGGTATGAAGTACTCAATTGATAAAAAGGAAACGTACACGATAATTACGATCGACGAGAAGAAGCTGGACACCACTGTAGCTCCCGATCTGAAATCGGAATTCGTGAAGCTGAATGCCGAAGGAATCAACAACCTGATCCTGGACCTCAGCAACGTAAAGTACACCGACTCATCGGGGTTGAGCTCTATTCTGATTGCCAATCGCCTGTGCAATTCCACTGGCGGCCTGCTTGTGCTCACCGGCCTGCAGGACCACGTAATGAAGCTCATCACTATCAGCAAGCTCGAATCGGTGCTGCACATTCTGCCCACCGTGGAGGAAGGCATCGACCGGATTTTTCTGCACGCCATTGAGCGCGACCTGACCAGCAAAGAATAGTTTTTCTCGGTTGTCAGTGGTTGGTTGTCAGATGTCAGGCTTTCGTGAGCTGGCACCTGACAACCAATTTGTATTTCATCCCCTTTTGGGAATGACGCCTGCCGACCTTCCTATGTCAACCACCTCTGTCAACCACCGCCTCTCTTGGAGTTTGAGCTGAAAATCCTGGGCAGTGCTTCGGCCACCCCGTTCATGGACCGCCACCACACGGCCCAGGTCCTGACGGTGGGTGGCAGCCAGTACCTACTCGATTGCGGAGAAGGCACCCAGCGCCGGCTGATGGAGCACAAAATCCGGCACCAGCGCATCCACACCATCTTTATTAGCCACCTGCACGGCGACCATTTCTTTGGACTTTTCGGGCTGCTGGGCACCATGCACCTGAACGGGCGCACCGAGCCGCTGAAAGTGTTTGGCCCGCCCGGCCTAGATGAGGTGCTGACCATGCAGTTCCGGCATTCCTACACGCACCTCAGCTTCGAGCTGGAGTTTACGCCGGTAGATACCACCCAGCACCTCCAGATTTTCGAGGACAAACACCTGACAGTACACACACTGCCCATGCGGCACCGCATCCCGTGCTGCGGCTACCTGTTCCGCGAAAAGCCTAAGCGCCGCCATCTGGTGAAGGAACTGCTTCCGCCCGGCCTCACGCCCACGCAGTTTAATGCCCTCACGCTAGGCGAAGACCTGCTCGACGACAACGGCCAGCTGCTGGTGCCTAACGCTGCCGTCACCACCGAGCCCAAGCGCGCCCGCAGCTATGCCTTCTGCTCCGACACGATGTACACCGAGGGCCTGGCCGATCTGGTGCGCGGCGTGGATCTGCTGTATCACGAGGCCACTTTCATGGATGATATGCGGGAACGGGCGGCTGTTACGCACCATTCCACCGCGCGGCAGGCCGGTTTGCTGGCTCGCCGTGCCGAGGTGCACCGCCTGCTCATCGGCCACTTCAGCAGCCGCTACCGCGACTTGGAGCCGCTGCTGACCGAGGCCAAAACCCAGTTCGAATGGACGGAACTGGCTGTGGAAGGCCTGTCGGTTTCGCTGGCCGAGTAGGCAGCACGTCATGCAGAGGCGCGGCCGAAGCATCTCGCGTGCTGACGCAAAAGTGGTGATTCAACGTCAGCACGCGAGATGCTTCGGCTGCGCCTCTGCATGACGTTCGTTTTAGCACCCGAAATCAACCGTTGATTTCTCTCTCCCCTCCTATGCCCCAACCCTTATCCCACAAAAAGCAACAGCTGTACCTGGTGCTCAGCGGCATTTTCATCGTGAATGCGCTGCTGGCCGAGATTATCGGGGTCAAGATTTTCTCGGTGGATGCGCTGATGGGGCTGCCCGGCAACCTCACGGCGGGCGTGCTGATCTGGCCTGTGGTGTTCGTGACCACTGATATCATCAACGAGTACTTTGGCAAGGAAGGCGTGCTGCGCGTGAGCTACCTCACGGTGGGCCTGATCCTGTTTGCCTTCCTCGTGATTTACGCCACTACTCTGCTGCCCCCGGCCGCCTTCTGGCTCGATGCCAACAAAGCCGACGCCCAGGGCCGGCCTTTCGACGTGGACTTCGCCTACCGCAGCATTTTCCGGCAGGGGCTGGGCATTATTGCGGGTTCTATCACGGCGTTTGGCATTGGGCAGGTGCTCGATGCCACCGTGTTTCAGCTGCTGCGCCGCGCTACCGGGGGGCGCTACGTGTGGCTGCGCGCCACGGGCTCCACGCTGGTTTCCCAGCTCGTCGATTCGTTTGTGGTGCTGTTCGTGGCCTTCTACGTGTTCGGCAACTGGACGCTGGAGCAGGTGCTGAGTGTGGCCAACGCCAATTACTGGTATAAATTTGCCGCCGCCATCCTGCTTACGCCTGTGCTCTACCTCGCCCACTTCCTCATCGACCGGTACCTGGGCGACGAAGCCACCCACGAGCTACAACAGGAAGCCGCCGCCGATGCGGCGGTTTAGGCTCCAGCTATTATTCTCTGAACATCCTTACCGTTATACCCAACATGAAACCCCTCTACATTCTGGTCTTGGCGCTATTGCTGCCACAGATTTTATTGGCTCAATTCAACCCGTTTAAACCCGGATCTTATATTTTGGCAGGCGCAGGCGCTGTCCGCCAGTCGGCTAAGCTTAAACTACGGAGCAGCGAGCTGCTCATCGCGAAACACGCCGACAACAGCACCAGGCAGCTTACACCGACCGCAGTAGCCTCTTTCCGCATAGAGCAAAAGCGTTTCGTTACTGCTACTAATTTCGAGGTGCCAATAGGGTTTGGCAAAACAGTAGACGAGGCCTTTGTGGAGTTACTCGACAGCGGGCAAATGGTCTTGATGCGTTACGAATACACGGTGGGCGCCCCCATGATGATGGGCGCTGGTGGCACCATGTCTGGCGGTGGCAGCTCAACCTACGATGTATACTTGCTGCGCTGGGCAAATGAAACCGCTATAACTCCGGTCACGGCCAACCGCCTGACGGGAGGCGGCCGCAAATTTCGCGACGCCTTACTGCCTCATCTTCGGATGAGGGATGATTTGGCTAAACTGGTAGAAGATGGCTCGGTAACCGTAGACGGCTTGCCCGCTCTCATTCGGGCCTTGAACACTGGCCAGGCCTACGCTCCTATCACCACTCCTGCCATTCCTGATTGATTTTTCCCAAGCCTCATGTCCCGCATCCTCACCGGCATTCAGAGCACCGGCCGCCCGCATCTGGGCAACCTGCTCGGCGCCATCCTGCCCGCCATTGAACTCTCCAAAAGCAGCGCCAACGAAAGCCTGCTGTTCATTGCCGACCTGCACTCCCTCACCACCGTGCGCGACGCCGAGCTGCTGCGCCAGAACACCTACGCCGTGGCGGCCTCCTGGCTGGCCTGCGGCTTCGATACCGACAAGAACCTGTTCTACCGCCAGTCCGACGTGCCGCAGGTGACGGAGCTGACGTGGTATCTGAGCTGCTTCACGCCCTTCCCGATGCTGGCCAACGCCCACTCGTTCAAGGACAAGAGCGACCGGCTTTCCGACGTGAATGCGGGCCTGTTCACGTATCCGGTGCTGATGGCGGCCGATATCCTGCTCTACGACGCGGAAATCGTGCCCGTGGGCAAAGACCAGGTGCAGCACCTGGAAATTGCGCGCGACATTGCCTCGGCCTTCAACAACCGCTACGGCGAAACCTTCGTGCTGCCCCAGTCGCGGGTGGACGAGCAGATCCAGACCATCCCCGGCCTCGACGGGCAGAAGATGAGCAAGAGCTACGGCAACATCATCGACATCTTCCTCGACGACAAAGCCCTGCTGAAGAACATCAAGCTCATCGTATCGGACAGCACGCCGCTGGAAGCCCCCAAAAACCCCGATACCGACACCACCTTCAAGCTGTTCTCGCTGCTGGCCACGCCCGAGCAGACCGCCGAAATGCGCCAGAACTACCTGAACGGCGGCTACGGCTACGGCCACGCCAAGCAAGCGCTCTACGAGGTCATCCGGAGCCGTTTTGCCCAGGAGCGGGAGCAGTTCAACTTCTACATGAACAACCTGCCCGAAGTGGACCGCAAGCTGGCCGAAGGCGCCGCCAAAGCCCAAGCCTACGGCTCCGAAGTACTCAACAAAGTGCGCGGGAAAGTAGGCTACCAGAAGCGGTAGAAACTGTCATTGCGAGGACAGACATTCCGCGCATCAGGCGACAAGTCTCGAACAAGCAGAAAGCCCCTGCCGTCAGTACGAACGGCAGGGGCTTTTCGCGTCTTTGGGGCTTGTCACTTCGGACAGGACGGATTGCTTCGTCGTGCCTCCTCGCAATGACAGCAGACTCAATACGGCAGGCCGTCGATGTTGGGGTGGCGCTGTTCCTGGTAGAAGCTGAAGCCGACTTTGCTGCCGCGGCTGACTTGCTGGTTCTCCAGCTTCTGCTTCACGGAAATGCGTTGGATGTCGGTGAGCGGGGGCGCAATCAGGTCGTTGTTGACGGCGGCAATCATGGCACTTTCCACGAACAGGCGCAGGCTGTCCGGCGTCACGGGGTTGTCCGACATGTCGTTGTCGGGCAGTTCCAGCTGCTGCACGCCTTCCAGGAAATAGTGGCTGTCGATGTTGATGAGCAGGCGGCCCACCAGGTAGCCAGGGTCGTTGAGGCGCTGGTATTTGATGCTGTCGGCCATGAAGTTGTAGGCCATGATGTGGCCGAAAAACCGCCGCCGGAAGTCATCCTGCACGTATTGAGTGTCCATCGGGCCGTAGTCGTCGGGAAAGGTGACGATGTTGGAGTGCAGCACGAACACCAGCAGGTCGCCGCTGAAACGGATGTGAAACTCCATGTCGTTGACGGGCCGGTACTCGATGATAACCGAGGAATCAACGGGCGAAATACGGCGGCTCAGCTCCACCACCAGCTCCTGCGACACCTTGCGCAGCATATCAAACGTGGCCAGCGTGTTGCGGTAGATGGCCTGCTTTACCGACGACTTCTGCTTGAGGCCATCCGAAATCAGGTCGAGGCGGTCCTGGGGGGAGGGAGCCGGCTCGCCGGGGGCGTTGGGGGCATTGCCCTCGGAGTTGGGCGTGCCGGCCGTGGCGGGCGTTACGTGCGGGGCGCCGGGCGTGCCGTCGTCGGTTTGGGGGGAAGTGGCGGGAGTGATGGAGGGCAGTTCGTCCATGTAGTAACAACGCAGCGGCAACCGGCTAAACCGGCCGCCAGTGAAACAAAGGCCAGGCCGAAGCCCGCACCCATAAAGTATTCTGTACGCAAAGTAGCCACCACGGAGTTTTAGCTGGGGCAGTAGCGCGAACTTTGTAGTTCGCGTCCCCGCGCCGTTCGGACGGTTTCGTTTCTATGGCGCGGGGGCGCGAACTACAAAGTTCGCGCTACTGTGTTGCTACTCCGGCCCGAGAGGCGGCGGCGCGCTCAGGGCTGCCGCCACCGGCCACGCGTTGCTGCGGAATGCCACCGTGCGCACGCCAGCGTATGGGAAGCCGGGCGCGGGCGGCAGCAGCATCGGCCGGGCCAGCGGATGCGCCAAAGCCTCCCCTACCGTGCGCACCGCCCCGGCCGGCACCGCCAGCTGCTCCAGCTGGGTTAGCAGCTCCCGGCCGCTCACCTCCGCAATGCGCTGGGCTAGTAGTTCTTCCAGCGCGGCGCGGTGCATTACCCGGTCGGGGTTGCGGCGGAAGCGGGCATCATCGGCCCACTCGGGGCGGTGTAGCACGGCGCAGAGGTGGCGAAACTGGCGGTCAGCTCCTACGGCCAGCAGCAGGCGCGTGCCGTCCTGTGCCTCGTACACGGTGCCGTAGGGCACGATACTGGGATGGCCCGAGCCCAGCGGATGCGGCTCCTGCCCCGTGACGAGGTGAGTGGCGGCCTGGTTGGCTAGTGAGGCCAGCGCGCTATCCAATAAGCTCACCTGCACCAGCGCGCCCCGGCCGGTCCGCTCGCGGCGGTAGAGGGCCGTGAGCAGGCCTTCCTTGAGCTGGTGGGCGGTGAGCAAATCGATGAGGGCCACCGGCATTTTCTGGGGCGGCTGGCCGGGGCCGGGGGCGTTGAGGTGCATGAAGCCGGTTTCGGCCTGCAGCACGGCATCGTAGCCGGCGCGGGTTTCGGTGGGGCCGTAGCCGGTGATGTGGCCGTAGATGAGGCGCGGGTTCAGGGCCGAGAGCGTGGGGTAGTCGGCGCGGAGCTTCTCGGCGTCGCCGGGCTTGTAGCTGGTCAGCACGATGTCGGCGGTGGCGGCTAGCTGGTGCAGGGCGGCTTGGCCGGCAGCAGTAGTCAGGTCGAGCTGCTGGCTGCGTTTGCCCCAGTTGGCGCTGCTGAAGTAGGCCGTGACGGTGGTGGCGGGGTCTTCGGCCGGGGTGCGCCAGGTGCGCGTCACGTCGCCGGCCGGAGCTTCCAGCTTCAGCACGTCGGCCCCCAGCTCCGCCAGAAACTGGCCCACCTGCGGCCCGGCCAGCACCGAGGCCAGTTCCAGCACGCGCAAACCAGCCAGCGGGAGTTCATCGAAAGAATTCATGCGGCCGAAGGTAGCACCCGCCCCGATTTACCGCCGCCCGGCCCGCACAAACACCGGAAACACCACCTCCCGCTCGCCCGCCCCCCAGAGGCGCGTCACCTCCTCGGCCAGCAGCAAAACCGGGTCCTGGCCGTGCAGCTGCTGGTATTTCACCACGCTCGACCAGGTGCGCAGGTAGTTCAGAAACCACTCCGCCGACCACTGCCGCCGCACCTCAAACCGCGCCTGCTGCACCTCGGCAAACGGAAACGAGAGGCGGGCGTACTCGTCGGTGATGTGCCAGCGGTTGTCGTCCCAGTAGGGGCGCATGGTGTCGTTGTGGAAGTGCTGCACCAGCGGGTCCAGCTCGGGGCTGATGCGCAACAGACCGTAGCCCCACTCGGCCACCACGCCGCCGGGTTGCAGCACGCGGCGTACCTCGGCATTGAAGGCAGCCATATCAAACCAATGCACGGCCTGGGCCACCGTCACCAGATCGAAGCTGGCATCGGCAAACGGCGTGTGCTCGGCCGGGGCCTTCTGATAAGTGGTGTTGGGCTGGCGGGCCGCCTGGGCCAGCTGCGCGGCGCTGATGTCGGTGGCCTCTACCTGCCCGAAGTGCTCGGCCAGCACGGCCGCCACCTGCCCGTTGCCAGTGGCGCAGTCCCAGGCCCGGCCGCGGCCCGGCACCTGCGGCAGCAGCCAGTCGTAGAGGGCCGCCGGGTAGTCGATGCGGTAGCGGGCGTAGAGGTCGGCCTGGGCAGAGAATCGGTCGAGCATGGCGGTTGGATGGTTGAACTGGTGGATTGCGGGTAAAAGAGCGTCATTCCGAGCTTGCGAGGAATCTCGCGTGCTGATGTTGCAGCGCTAACCGTACGGTTGCAACGAAACGGGAGAGATGCTTCGGCAAGCTCAGCATGACGGTTACCATTGCAACGTCAGCACGCGAGATTCCTCGCAAGCTCGGAATGACGTTCCTGAACCCAGAATGACGTTCTTGAAACGACGTTCCCGGAATACTGTTCTTGACAACCCATTCTACTGCCTGCTTCTCCAACAACGAACAACGCCCATGTCCTCTCCCATCCAAACCGGCCTGCTGGCCTACGGCATGTCGGGCCGCATTTTTCACGCGCCGTTTCTGAGCACGCACCCTGGCTTTGCGCTGCGGGCCGTGGTGGAACGCAGCCGCAAGCAGGCGCAGGCCCAGTACCCCAGCCTCATCAGCTACGACAGCGTGGCCGAGCTGCTGGCCGACCCGCAGCTGGAGTTGGTGGTGGTGAACACGCCCAACGACACCCATTTCGCCCTCGTCCGGCAGGCGTTGCAGGCCCGTAAGCACGTGCTCATCGAAAAACCAGTAGCCACCACCGTGGCCGAGCTGGATGAGCTGCTGGCCCTGGCCGCCGCGCAAAACCTATACGTGCTGGCTTACCAGAACCGCCGCTGGGACTCCGACTTCCAGCTGGTGCGCCAGGTAGTGGAAAGCGGCCAGCTGGGCCGGCTCACGGAAGTGCATTTCCGCTTCGATCGGTACAAACTGGCTCTCAACGCCAAAACCTTCAAGGAAGACCCCAGCGTGGCGGGCAGCGGCCTGAGCTTCGATTTGGGCCCGCACGTGCTGGATCAGGCCCTGAGCTTGTTCGGGCGGCCCGAGCGCACCCACGTCACGCGCGCCAGCCACCGCCCCAACTCCCGCGTCGATGACTACTTCCACGTGCATCTGCAGTATCCGCAGGGACTGAACGTGTTTGTGGCCGGCAGCCTGCTCACGGCCGCGCCCGGCCCGGCCTACGTGCTGCACGGCACCCGCGGCTCGTTCCAGAAAAGCCGCACCGACGTGCAGGAAGCCCAACTCGACCAGGGCCTGCTGCCTACCGCCGCCCCCTACGGTCACGAACCCGCCGGCCAAGAAGGCACCCTCACGCTGGTGCCCGCCCCCGGCGAAACCCAGGTTTCCCGCCTCCCCGCGCCCCAGGGTCAGTACAAGGGTTTGTTTGAGGCGGTGTACCAAACCATCCGCCACGGCCAGCCCTTCCCGGTGCGCGCCGAGCAGTTGCGTTGGCAGCTGGAGGTGCTGGCGGGTAAAGGCTAAAAAGAACGTCATTCCGAGCGGAGCGAGGAATCTCGCGTGCTGATGTTGTAATACTAACCCAACGTCAGCACGCGAGATTCCTCGCTCCGCTCGGCATGACGTTCTGGTTGGAATGACGTTCTGCGTTCACTCTCTCCACCCCAACCTCAACCGCACACAAATCCCGTTATCTTTGTTTCAATCCAATCCAGCGGTTTGCTGACCGAGACGCAAGGTCAGCCCTCTATCATCTTAACGAAGCTGTACTTTGACGTTTCACGAGTTTAACCTGCACGATGACCTGCTCGCGGGCATCGATGCCATGAATTACCAGAATGCCACGCCCATCCAGGAGCAGGCCATTCCTCGCATTCTGGAAGGCAAAGACCTGATTGCCTGCGCCCAGACCGGCACCGGCAAAACCGCCGCCTACCTGCTGCCGCTCCTCGACAAGATTTCGCACGCCAAGCACGGCACCACCTCCACGCTGGTGCTGGTGCCCACCCGAGAGCTGGCCACCCAGATCGACGAGCAGGTGACCGGCTTCGGTTACTTCGTGGAAGCCAGCTCCATTGCCATCTACGGCGGGGGCAAATCCGAAGGTTGGGAGCAGCAGAAGCGCGCCCTCACCTCCGGCGCCGACATCATCATTGCCACGCCCGGCCGCCTCATTGCCCACATGCAGATGGGCTACGTGAAGTTCGAGGACCTGAAGTATCTGGTGCTCGACGAGGCCGACAAGATGATGGACATGGGCTTCTCCGATGACATCCTCAACATCGTGCGCCAGTTGCCCAAGGAGCGCCAGACGCTGCTGTTCTCGGCCACCATGCCCAGCAAAATCCGCGACTTTTCGCAGCAGCTGCTCAAAAGCCCCGAGGAAATCCGGCTGGCCGTTTCCAAGCCCGCCGCCGGCATCGACCAGCAGTTCTACATGGCCTTCGACCGCCAGAAGATTTACCTGCTCGAGCACATCATCAAAACCCAGGACGTGCAGAGCATGGTGCTGTTCACCAGCCAGAAAGCGGCCGTGGGCGGCATCGTGCGGGCCATCAACAAGCTGGGCATCGAGGCCCGGGGCATTAGCTCCGACCGCACCCAGGAGGAGCGCGAGGAAATCATGCGCGCCTTCAAGAACAAGCAGTTCCCCATCCTCGTCGCCACCGACGTGCTGAGCCGGGGCATTGACATCGACTCGCTGAGCCACGTGGTGAACTACGACATCCCGCGCGCCGCCGAGGACTACGTGCACCGCATCGGGCGCACGGCCCGCGCCGCCACCAAAGGCACGGCCATCACCTTCATTGCCGACCAGGACCAGGACCGCGTGCTCAAAATCGAGAAATTGATTGAGCGCGAAGTAGAAAAGCAGAACATCACCGAAGGCCTCGGCCTGGGCGAAGCGCCCGAGTTCGACCCCAAACGCTTCAGTGGCCTGCGCGGCAAAGTAGGCGGCCGGCCCGAGCGCGGCCCCCGCAGCGGCGGTTCCGGCGGTGGCCGTGACCGTAGCCCCCGCCCCGAAGGCGGCAGCGGTGGCGGCCGCTCCGGCGGTGGCCGCGACGGTGTCCGCCCCAACCGCGGCGACGGCAAGCCCGACGCCGACCAGCAGGCCCGCATTGCCAAGGCCCAGGCCGCCCTGGCCGCCCTCGATGCCGGCCAGGCCCCGGCCCAGCCCTACCAGCGCCCACCCCGCGAAGACCGCCCCGAAGGCAGCGACAGCCGCCCCCGCCGCGAGCCGCGTGAACCCCGCGCCGAAGGCGAAGCTCGTCCACCCCGCGAACCACGTGCCCCGCGCCCCGAAGGCGAGGCCCGCCCGCCCCGCGAACCGCGGGCTCCACGCACCGAAGGCGAAGCCGCTGCTGAGCCGCGTGCCGAAGGCGACAAAGCCGAAGGCCAGCGCCGCCGCAAACGCGGGGGCCGCAACCGCTCCGGCCGCGGCCCCCGCCCCGAGGGTGGTGCCGCTACCTCCGAGGCTTCTGCCCCGGTACGCCCCGGCCGCTGAATAATTCATACTAACCCGAACCCAAAACCGGCCCCGCTGCATGTGCAGCGGGGCCGTTTTGGGTTCGGGCCGTTAACTTGGGGCGCACAGTACAATCAGTTGCAGCTATCAGGTTGATATGTGTCCATTGGCCGGTGTAGAGACGCAATATTTTGCGTCTCGTCGTTGCTGATGTTGTTTGATCTACGCAAGACCAATCGTTCAACGACGAGACGCAAAATATTGCGTCTCGTCGTTGAACGATCTGCGAAGGGCTAGCTCAAGACTCTGGCGCATCAAGGCGGCGCTGGAGCTGCGCGGCAAAATCGGGGGGCAGTTGGGCGGTGGAGGGGGCCTGCGCGGCGAGGCGGGCGGCGCGGGCCAGGGCCGGGCTCTGCACGGCGTAGCGGCGGCAGTAGGCACACAGGCGCAGGTGGGCCCACAGCTGCATCCGCTCGGCCAGGGGCAGCTGCTGGTCGGCGCGGCGCTCAATGAGCAAGGTGGCGCGTTGGCAATCGGACATGAAGGTGCGCATACGTTACGAACGGAGAGTGGAGCCGAACCAGTTCTTTTCGAGGCAGCGGCGCAGGTGAAGTTTCAGGCGGTGTACGATAACCCAGTAGTTGGCGGCCGTCAGCTGCAGCGCCGCGCAGATTTCCTCGGCCGATAGTTCCTCGGCGAAGCGCAGCACAAACACGGCCCCGTGCTGGGGCGAAAGCCGCTGCTGGCAGCTGCGCAGCACCGCCTGAAACTCCTGCTGCTCCAGCGCGTCTTCGTCGCTGGGCGCGGCCCAGTCGGCGGGGCCCTGGCCGGGCTGCCAGTGGCCGGTAGCAGGCTGGAAGAACTCGGCCTCGGGGTCCTGCTCGGGCAATAGGGGCAGCGGCACGAAGGGCGAGCGGGCCTGCCGCCGGTAAAAGTCCACGACTTTGCGGCGCAGAATCACAAACAGCCAGGTGCGCTCCGAGGCTTCCCCGCGAAAGGAAGCCAGCGCGTCGAGGGCGCTGCACAGGGTATCCTGCACCAGCTCCTGCGCCTCCTCCGCCGAGGCCACCCGGCTCAGGGCGTAACGGTACAGCTCGTCGCCGTAGCGGGCAAGCCACTGCGCGGGCTCGGGCACCAAAAGGGCCATGCGGGAAAGGATAGGTGAAGATGAGAAAAACCGGGCCGCCTGATTCAGCCGACAGTAGCGCGAACTTTGCAGTTCGCGCCCCCGCGCCGTAGAAACGAAACCGTCCGAACGGCGTGGGGGCGCGAGCTGCCAGGGGCGCTACGGCACCACGCGGCACCACAATAACGCAAATATCCCGGCGGGCAGATTGGCCCCTGCCCGTTTCGTTCCCGACTGTCACAGGCTGGCGTGCCAGTCGTAGCCCCGGGCGGCCCAGTAGTCGGCCGGGCGCTCCGCCACGAAGGCCAGCGTACCGATGCGCTTGAGCTGCTTGATGCCGTACTTGCGGGGCGTGATGAGGCGCAGCGGCGCGCCGTGCTCCGGCAGCAGCGGCCGGCCGTTCATCTCGTAGCACAGCAGGGTTTGCGGGTGCAGGGCACTGGCTATATCGAGGCCCACGTAATACGCATCGTCGGGAGTACGCAGGCTTACGTAGGGCGCTATTTCGGCAGAGGGAAGGGTAGCCAGCGGGTAACGGGCCAGGAAATCGGTGAGGCGCACCCCGGCCCAAGTAACCACCGTGCTCCAGCCCTCAATACACTTGAGCTCGGTGGTCATTTCGGTGCGGGGCAACGCCTGCAGCTCGGCCAGGGAGAACTCCCGAACCGGCTGCCCACCGAAACCTTCCACCCGCAGCCGCCACGCGGCCGTGTCCAGCGGCTGCTTGAGGCCCACGGAACCGTTGGCGCGGGGCGTGCGGGCCTGGCTGCGCGGAAACTCGGGGGCCAGCTGCGTGGGGCTGAGCAGGGTGGCGGCTACGCGGGCGTTGGCCTCCAGGCCGGCCCGCAGCGGCCCCGGAATGCCCATCACCTCGGGCTGGCCCAGCAGCCAGCGCCAGCCGCCCAGGCCCGCCAGCGTGGCCAGCCCACCCACCAGAAAGGCCCGCCGGGAACGGCGCGTCACTTCCCGCTCCAAGGCAACATCAGCAGCAGTGGGTGGCGTGGCGGGCGGCTGCGGAAGGGATGATTCGGATTGCATCGGGCAGTACAATAAACAAGTGAGGGAAAACTGGTAGTTCTGGCGGCTCTGGGTGGCGCGCCGCAATCAGCTCCATACCCGGGGCCGGCCACATTCTGCTGCCAGGACCGGGGCCAGATGTAGAGTTGTGAGCAACGGGGCTCAGGCTAGGGCCGCATGGGCAGCGGCGGCACAGCGGGCAGCGGATTGCCACTGCCGGAGGCTGCATCCGGCGCGGCGGCCCGGGGTGCAGTTGAGGGCATAGGTGCGGGGTCCTCTACCACTTCAAACCCCGCTACCATGGCCCGGAAGTTGTTCCAGCCGGCCCGCACCACTTGGGCAATGTGCACCAGAAAAAACAGCACGTACCCGATGGTCAGGGCGAAATGCTCCAGGCGGGCCCACTCGTAGCCGCCCAGCGCGGTGGTGAGGCCGGCCAGCTGGGTGGGCTTGTAGATGGCCAGGCCGGTGAGCAGCGAGCCGGCCCCCATCAGCACCACCGAGGTGTAGGCCAGCTGCTGGGCTCCGTTGAATTTGGCGGGCGGCGGCGGGTCGCGGCGCAGGCCCACGTCGTGCAGCAGCGTGTGCCAGGCGCTGCGGAGCGTACCGCGCTGCGGCACCAGGTACCGCCACTCGCCCGATAGCAGGGTGTAGCTCACGTACAGCAGCCCGTTGAGGGCAAACACCCACATCAGCACGAAGTGCCAGCTCATGCCCTTGGCCAGCTTGTGGTCCATGTCCAGCACATCGTACACCGACTGCGGGAAAAACCGCAGCAGCGTGGTGTCGCCCCACCCGAGCCGGTACACGTCGTTGGCCCAGTAAATCAGCAGGCCGCTCCAGATCATGAGGGCCAGCACCGGAAAATTGAGCCAGTGAAACCAGCGGATAGCCAACGGGTGCTTTTCAACGAGGCGAGGCATAGGACACAGGGCGTTTGAGGGGAGAAACCAGCAGGCGGCCAGCCACCGCCACCCCAATAGACGCCTGCCCGGCGGCCACCTTACACCGAGGCCGAAAAATATTTTTCGGGGCTGGCTGTAAGGCCGGAAGCGGTGGTGCGTCTAGCCGGGTAGCCGCCGCCGTTGGCTGGCCCTGTCTGTTTTCTGTATGAAACTGCTGCTTGTCGCCGGTCTGGCTTTCGGAAGCCTGCCGCTCACCTCCCCCATCCCGCTGCCTGGCCCACCTGCTGGGCCGGCGCCGGCCCGCGTGCCGGTGGCCGTGGAGCTGTTCACGTCCGAAGGCTGCTCCAGCTGCCCCGCCGCCGATGCCGCGCTGCGGGAGCTGGAAGCCAGCCAGCCGGTGCCGGGCGTGGAAATAGTGGCCCTGGGCCAGCACGTGGACTATTGGAACCGCCTGGGCTGGAAAGACGCCTTCTCCTCGGAGCAGTTCACCCAGCGCCAGCGCACCTACGCCGCCGGCTTCGGCTCGGGTTCCTACACGCCCCAGGCCGTCATCAATGGCCGCTACGAGCTGGTGGGCAGCCAGCGAACCAAGCTGCTGGAAGCCATTGCGCAGGCGGCCCGTGCGCCGCGCGCCACCGTGCAGCTCAGTGGCCCCGCCGCCGCCCTGCGCGTGCAGGTGCGCGACCTGCCCGCCGGCACCGGCCCGGCCGACGTGCTGCTGCTCATCACCGAAACCGGCCTCATCACCCAAATCGGGCGGGGCGAAAACGCCGGGCGGCTGGTGCGCCACGCCGCCGTGGTGCGGGAGCTGCGGCCACTGGGCGCGGTAGCCGCCGATGGCACGTTTGGGGCTACGCCCGCGCTCCGGCTGCCGCCGCAATGGCAGCAAAACCACCTGCGGGCGGTAGTGCTGGTGCAGGAGCGCGCCAGCCACCGCGTGGTGGGCGTGGGCAGTCTGCCGCTCAGCCCCGCCGGCTAGGGCCCGGCCAGCTTACGGCCGCCAGCTGCGCGGTTTCCAACTCAGCATACCGTTCACTCTTTATTGCTTTTCCCATGACTACCCGCATACTAGGCCTCTTGCTGCTGGGCCTGAGCCTGGGCGCCTGCCAGCAGGAAACCCCGGAACCCGCCGCATCTACTACCACCACCACGCCCCCGGCCGGCACGCTCACGGTGGTGCGCAAGGGCATTGTGCAACCCCAGGGCGGCGTACCCAGCTCAGGCACCGTAGATCTGGTGCGCGACGCCGCGGGCAAGGAATTTCTGCGCTTCAACGCCGATTTCATGACCGATTTTCACACCGGCTCGCTCACCATCTACCTGGCCAAGTCGGCCGAGCTGATTCGGGTGCAGCGGGGGCGCGGGGCCGAGAACGTGCTGAGCGTGGGCGTCATCACGCAATCGGGGGCGCAGGTGCTGGCCGTGCCGGCGGCTTCGGCGGGCTTCTCGCACGTGGTGCTGCACTGCGAGCCGGCCCAATACAACTTCGGCGCGGCGGCTCTGCAATGAGGGCCGCCCGCGCCGGGTGGCTGCTGGCCGCCGCGCTGCTGCTCGCGGCCGAGGCCCAGGCCGGTGGCGGCTGGACGCGCAAGAAGAAGCGCGGCTACGCCAAGGCCGGCCTCACCACCGTCAGCACCATGCGCTACCATCCGCTCAGCGGCCCCACCATCGAAACGGCCCGGTTTCGGCAGCAGGTGTACAGCCTCTACGCCGAGTACGGCCTCACCGACCGCCTGGAGGCCACCCTCAACTTTCCGGTTTACCGGCACGCTGCCTACGCTACCGTCACGCCCAGCCGGGGCGTTGGCGACCCGGAAGTGGGCCTGCGCTACGGGCTGCTGTGCGGGGCCTGGCCGCTGGCCGTGGGCCTGAGCGTGGAAGCGCCGCTGGGCAACCCGCACGCCCGCGGCTTCGACCGCACCGACCCGCGCGTGTTCGTGGCCCTGCCCACCGGCGACGGGGAGTGGAACGTGTGGACGCGGGCGGCCCTCTCGCACAGTTTGAGCCGTTGGCCGGCCTTTTTCACGGTGGAGGCGGGCTACAACCAGCGCACCGCCGGCTTCACCAGCCAGTACAGCTACGGGGCGCAGGCCGGCTACCACCTCCGGAAAAAAGCCTGGCTGACGGCCACCTTCCGCACCCTCGACAACGTGCGCCCGCCCGACCCTAACCGGCTGGGCAGCATCGGGCTGGGCGAGGGCGTGGCGTACTCCACGGCAGGGCTGGGCGTGAGCTTCGAGGCCACCCGCCACCTGCGCCTCACCACCGACTGGGCCACCGGTTTTGGCCGGCTGCGCAACGTGTACTCGGGCCAGCAGCTCACGTTTGGGGTGGCCGTGGAATGGTAACCGGGCCTCGGCCGCTGCCAAAAAAAGTCCTGCGCCTGCTGTAAGGCCTACTGCCGGGGCGCGTCTACCCGGGCAACACCACACATATTTCACGTTTCACTTTTCCCCTCTTCTCCATGCGTACCAACCTGTTCTTCGCCCCCGGCTCCCTGCTGCTCGCCGCCGCTTTCTGCCTGGGCACGCTCCTGCCCGCCCCCACCCTCGCCCAAGGCGACAAAATGCAGGGCGACAAGATGAAAACCGATAAAATGGCCGACGGCAAGATGACCGACGGCAAAATGACCGATGGTAAGATGTCGGACGGCAAAATGACCGACGGCAAGATGGCTACCGGCAAAATGAGTTCGGCAAAAACGGCCAAGAAAGCGCCCAAAAGCAAAATGGCCGACCACAAGATGGATAAAATGTAACCACGCCCCAGTTACCTTCTTCCCCTAACGCACTGCGCCCCGACTACGCAAGTAGCCGGGGCGCAGTGCATAGCAGTTGGTGCGGCGCGCGTATCCAGCGGCTCCGGTCCGACGGATTGTTGCAGCAGTCAGGTTGGTTACCGTCAGCGCGTTTAGGCTGCCTCGGCCAGCGTCAGGCGAAAATAAGCCGGCTCGTGGTGGAGCACTAGGTTCCAAAGCGCCCTGAAGCGGGTGGTTGCTTTGCCGGGTAGTATTACGCTGATTCCAGTTTGAGATAATCCTCAATAGCCGCATCAGCTACTGTCCAATCATTCCCTTTCATCTCGTGAATGTAGGCAAGCCCGCATAGCTCAATGGTAGAGTACCCGAGTAGGCGTAAGCCGTCCTTCTGTGCCACCCACAGGTCTGACTCTTTTTCATGAAACACCGCGTATCCTCTCTCAAGAAGGAGGTAATACGCGGGTGCCAGTACGTTGGCAGCAGCTGAAAGACTATTCATACAAGACCACTTACAGCACCTGCCCCAGCCCGAACAGCAGCGTGAATACCAGCGTGGTGAGGGCCATTTGCTTGAGCAGTGGGTCGAGCTGCATGCTGTCCTGGCACTGCCACACGGCGGCGGCGTTGCGTACCAGCAGCGGGGCGCTCAGCAGAAACAGCCACTGCCAGGGCGAGCGGTAGGTGAGCAGCACGTAAGCCACGGCGCACACCAGGCCGGCCGTGAGCAGCACGGCGTGGTACACGCGGGCCCGCTGCGGCCCCAGGCGCACCGGAATGGTGATTTTGCCGGCCAGCGCATCGGAGCGGATGTCGCGGATGTTGTTCACGTTGAGCACGGCCGTGGCGAAGCAGCCCAGCGCGGCGGCGGGCAGCAGCACCGGCAGCGGCAGCGTGCCGGCCTGCAGAAAATACGTGCCGCACACGCCCACCAAGCCAAAAAACACGAACACCGACAAGTCGCCCAGTCCGGCGTAGCCGTAGGGCTTGGAGCCGGCCGTGTAGTTCACCGCCGCCCAGATGGCCGAGAGACCCAGCACGAAAAACGCCAGAAAAATCCAGGCGCCGGCCGTGCCCAGGGCCTCCCACAGCAGCAGCAGCCCGCTCACGAGCGACAGTGCCCCGAACAGGCCCATGCCCTTCTTCATCTGGGCCGGCGTGATGGCCCCGCTCTGCACGGCCCGCTGCGGCCCCTCGCGGTGCACGCTGTCGGCGCCGTTCTGCGAGTCGCCGTAGTCGTTGGCCAGGTTGCTCAGGATCTGGAGCAGGATGGTGGTGAGGGCCGCCAGCCCGACCACGCTGCCGCGGAAGTGCCCGTGGCTGGCGGCCAGAAAGCCCCCGGCCATAATGCTGGCCAGCGCCAGCGGCAGCGTACGCGGCCGAAACGCCGAAATCCAGGCTTTGATGGGGCTGACCGGGGCGGGAGCGGCAGGAGAAGAAATTGCCATGAAAGTATGTTTGAGTTGCGGGCGAAGGCGCAGCTCTTTGGAAATGCGTGTTGGGAGGTGCGAACCGCACGATGTAGAGACGCACTAGTTGGAGTCTCGTCGTTGCTGATGTTGACCGTTCTTACATCACAGTTCAACGACGAGACTCCAACTAGTGCGTTTCTACATCGTTCAGCTACTCGTTTCCAATGCCATTATGCGCTCGGCGCTCAGCTCGTTGAAGTGCGCTACCACCAGGTCGGCATGGCTCAGGTCTTGCAGGGGCGAATGCTCGCTGTTGTAGCCGATGCAGTAGAGGCCGGCGGCTTTGGCGGCCGTCACGCCGTTGCTGGAATCCTCAATCACAACGCACTCGGCGGGTGCAGCCGTGGCCAGCGCGGCGGCCCGGGCGAAAATGGCCGGGTCGGGCTTGGAGCGCGGGAAATCCTCGCCGCTGAGCAGGTGCGTGAAGTACGGCCCCAGGCCAAAGCGGCGCATCACCCGCGCAATGGTGGAGTGCGAAGCCGACGACGCCAGAATCAGCTCCAGGCCGTGCTGGTGCAGGTCTTCAATCAGGGCGCGCACCCCTTCCAGCAGCTCCAGGTCGGGCTTCTCATCGAAGGCCCGGTTGAAAAACTCCCGCTTGCTGAGCACCAGTTCCCCCACCTCGTGCGGCAGGCCGTGCCGGTCTTTGAGGTGCTGGTACACGTTTTTGGTGGAGCGGCCCGTGAACTGCGCGTACTCCGCATCCGACACCCCGATGCCCAGCTCCTCAAAATGCCGGAAATAGGCGTAGCGGTGAACGGGCTCGGTATCGACGATAACGCCGTCCATGTCGAAAATAACGGTGCGGACCATGCGGAGAAAAGAAGTTGCGGCGGCAAAGGTAGGCATCCGGCCCGCGCCACGCCGGCGCAAACCGGATGCCCGGCACGCTACTGCTGAATGGCGGCCAGCAGCTCGGGGCCCGTGGGGCTCACCTTGGAGGGGTAGAACGCCTGCACGTGGCCCTGCTCGTTGATGAGGTACTTGCAGAAATTCCAGGTCGGCTTTTCGTCCGTAACGCCGTTCTGGGCCTTGCTACCCAGGTACTGAAACAGCGGGGCCGCATCGGGGCCGGCTACCGATACTTTGCTGAACAGCGGGAACGTGACGCCGAAATTCCGCTCGCAGAACGTGGCAATCTGAGCATCGGTGCCGGGCTCCTGGCCGCCGAAATTGTTGGCCGGAAAGCCCAGCACCGTCACCTTGGCCCCGTACTGCTGGTGCAGCGCCTCCAGCTCCTTGTACTGGGGGGTGTAGCCGCACTCCGAGGCGGTGTTTACAATCAGCAGCTTTTTGCCCTGAAACTGGCGCAGCGAAACCGGCTGGCCATCAATACCCTGAAGCGTGAAATCGTAAACGGAACCGGCAGCAGCGGGAGCAGACATAGTAGTGGCGGGAGAAGAGGTGGAGGATGACGAAGAAGAAGTAGCAGGCGCTGTTGGCGAAGAACACGCCAGACAGCCGGCCAGCAGCCCTAAAGCAACGGATTTCATGGGCAAAACGAAAATAGTGACCGGCTACCAAACCCTATCGGCTCTGCAATGTTCAACTCATCCGGCCCGGGTCGGGCGGCTGATGGCGACGGCCCAGCCAGGCCGGAATTTTGTACATTGGAAGGCGCCGCTACCGAAAAAGGCCCTACTTTCGCCTCTCGACGCTCTTCACTTCTTATCCGCCTGCTCATGCGTAGGACTCTCTATTCGGTCATTACCGGAACAGGCAGTTATCTTCCTTCCCGCGTTGTTCGCAACGCCGACTTCGTTTCTTCCTCCTTCTTCGAGGCCACCGGCCAGCCCCTGACCAAGCCCGGCGAGGAGATTGTGGCGCGCTTTGCCCAAATCACGGATATTGAGGAGCGGCGCTACGCCGCCGACGACCAGGTAGCCTCCGACCTGGCTTTTCTGGCCGCCCAAAACGCGCTGCAATCCAGCAGCACCGACCCCGAAACCCTGGACTACATTCTGGTGGCCCACAACTTCGGCGATGTGGCCCTGGACAACCGCCGCTCCGATTTTGTGCCCACGCTGGCCGCCCGCGTAAAGCACAAGCTGGGCATCGAAAACCCCAACTGCGTAGCCTACGACCTGCCTTTCGGCTGCCCCGGCTGGCTGCAGGGCGTCATCCAGGCCGATTACTACCTGCGCTCCGGCGACGCCCGGCGGGTGCTGGTGATTGGGGCCGAAACCCTCTCGCGCGTGTGCGACCCCCACGACCGGGACAGCATGATTTACGCCGACGGGGCCGGGGCCATCATTCTGGAAGCCCAGGAAAGCGACGCGCCCCTCGGCATTCTGGCCCACGGCTCCCGCTCCGATACCGTGCAGGCGGCCCACCTGCTGCGCATGGCCAAGTCGTACAACCCGGCCTACGAGGGCGAGGAGCTGTTTCTGAAGATGGAAGGCCGCAAGCTCTACGAATACGCCCTCAAAACCGTGCCCCAGGCCATCAAGGACACGCTCGACAAGGCCGGGCTGCCCATCGAAGCCATGAGCAAGCTGCTCATCCACCAGGCCAACGGCAAGATGGACGAAGCCATCCTCAAGCGCCTCTACGGCCTCTACAACCAGGCCACGGTGCCGGCCGGCGTTATGCCGATGACCATTTCCTGGCTCGGCAACTCTTCCGTCGCCACCCTGCCCACCCTGCTCGACCTGATCCTGCAGCACCAGCTGCCCGAAACCACCATCACCCCCGGCGAAATCATCGTCTTCGCCTCCGTAGGTGCCGGCATGAACTGCAACGCCGTGGTGTACCAGTGGTGATTTAGTGATTGAGTAAAGTGGTGAAGGGCCGTTCTACTGCACCGTATGTGCAAGTAGAACGGCCCTTCACCACTTCACTCAATCACTAAATCACCGCTTATGTCGTCTTTGGGGTGAGCCATTTTTCGAGGCTGACGGGCTCGTAGGCCAGCATGGCGTCGAGGACGCCGTGGGGCTCGGGGTGGCTCAGGAGCTGGTTGCGGTTTTCGCGGCGCAGCAGGCCTTCGTCGGCCATGTGGTCGAGGGCGCGGAGCAGGTGGTCGTAGTAGCCAGCCACGTTGAGCACCCCGATGGGCTTGCGGTGCAGGCCCAGCTGGCCCCAGGTGAGCACTTCAAACAGCTCTTCCAGCGTGCCGTAGCCGCCGGGCATGGCCACGAAGCCCTCGGCCAGGTCGGCCATCATCAGCTTGCGCTCGTGCATGGTTTTCACCAGGTGCAGCTCGGTGAGGCCGGTGTGGGCCAGCTCCTTGTCGGCCAGGAAGTCGGGAATCACCCCGATGACTTTGCCGCCGTGCTGCATCACGGCGTCGGCCACGGCGCCCATCAGGCCCACCCGGCCGCCGCCGTACACCAGCGTGAAGCCCCGCTCGGCCAGGGCCTGGCCCATGGCCTGGGCCTGCCGGGTGAACAATTCGTTGGTGCCGCTGCTGGCACCGCAATACACGGCTACGCTTTTCATAATAGTACTGTCATTGTGAGCATGTGGCGCATCAAGCCAGTGTCGAAGCAATTCTTCCTTCTCCGGCTCTGGGATGATACCTAAGTGATAAGCCCCTGACGTGGCAACCACATCAAGGGCTTATCGGATTTTTGAGGGCGCTGTACTGCGAAGAGGAAGGATTGCTTCGCTCTGCTCGCAATGACAGCCGGATGGCTACATCCGCTCGGGCACCTGGATGCCCAGCAGGCCCAGGCTGGCTTTGATGGTGCGGCCGGTGAGGGCCGAGAGGGCCACGTAGAATGAGCGGCTGGTTTCGTTGGGCTCGGTGAAGATTTTGATGTCGGTGTAGAAGCGGTTGTAGGCGCGGGCCACCTCGTAGGCGTACTGGGCCACCACGGCGGGCGAGAACGTACGGGCGGCTTCCTGCACCACGCCGGCGTAGCGGCCCAGCTCCTGCACCAGCTCGCGGGCGGCGGCGGGCAGCTCGGGCAGGATGCTCAGATCGGTGGCGGGGTTGATGCCCATTTCGGCGGCTTTGCGCAGAATGGCAGCAATGCGGGCGTGCGAGTACTGCACGAACGGGCCCGTGTCGCCTTCCAGCTTCACTGATTCCTCGGGGTTGAAGAGCATGCGCTTCTTGGGGTCCACCTTCAGCAGGTAGTACTTGAGCGCGCCCAACCCCAGCATGTGGTAGAGCTGGGCCAGCTCGTCGTCGGAGAGGCCCTCGGTTTTGCCTTTTTCGAGGGTAGCAGCCTTGGCGGCTTCCACCACTTCGCGCACCAGCTCGTCGGCGTCTACTACGGTGCCTTCGCGGCTTTTCATCTTGCCCGAGGGCAGGT